>JAFTCY010000011.1 GCA_017454465.1 Clostridia bacterium | reverse complement strand
ACAGAGGAAGCAACCACAAATTCTTCAGGGAAAGCCAGAAAAAACTCGCCAAAGAACAGCGTAAGCTGTCCCGAAAGGCCGGTTCAAAAAGAGGTACAGACAAATCGAAAAACTATCTCAAACAATTAAAGAAAGTCAATAAGATACACAGGCACATAGCTAACCAGCGTCTTGATAATCTTCACAAACTGTCTGCCGTGATAGCCAACCGGTACGATGTAGTATGTGTTGAGAATCTGAACATGAAAGCAATGGCCAACAAAGGATTCGGTAACGGTAAGGCGACTCTCGACAATGGTTACGGAACGTTTCTGAAACTTCTTGAGTACAAACTTGAAGACAGGAATAAGATACTCGTGAAGGTCGACAAATGGTACCCGAGCAGCCAAATCTGTCACAGATGCGGATACCGAAATGAATCCGTCAAGGACCTCAGCATCCGGGAATGGGAATGCCCGTACTGCCATGAACATCACAACAGAGATGTAAATGCAGCAATAAATATCCTGAACGAAGGATTAAGGATACTTAAGGATCCGGCATAAAACATCAGACATGTACTGTAGGGATGGAATAGCCCGAACATATACGCCTGTGGACATTATGTAAGACATTTTGTGCAACGTTATTGCATAAGGTGCAGTGATGGTTGAAGCAGGAAGCTCCGACTTCTATAAGTCGGGGTAGTTCACTGTTGCTTTCTGGTTTTTTATGACAGCGGACAGGATCGAGAACGGCAGGCGGATGTGGAAAAGGGTGCTGCTGAAAGTAGCCGCGTCATTGATTGCCCTGATCCTAGGATCGTTAGGCCTGTTCAAAATCCAGGAATACAGGGAATACGTCAAGTACGGCAGCGACAGGACCTGTTATGCAGAATACTATATGTTGAGTCACAAAGACAGACATGTCGTTGTCAGGGAATGGTCTTTTATTCTGGGCAGCGGCGCGGAAGTTTACCAGCTCATGGAAGACGGCTCCCTGGTCCAGATAGGTTATTTCGCCACTGATGACGGATACAGGCACCGCGGGAATTACGATGTCAGCTGGCAGGAAGACGGTGTTACATTCAAATACTATATGGGCTCGACGATACGGAAGGAATACTGCCAGTGGGTAGACTAGGCATCTGTCTGTCCGGGCACGCAACCGGTTACGGTGAGTACGTTCCCCTCTACCCTGAACGATATCTCGTAAACGCTGTACGTCATGGTGTATACTCTTCCCGGGTCCGTGATGTATCCCGGCCTCGGGTCTTTTTCAAGGCATCCGATAACGGCCCGTCTGTCATCAGGCGAAAGCGCATCCAGTTCTGATATGCCTGTTACCTCCAGCCTGTGTGTGACCGGATCTTCGGAGATTCCCGGCAAGGCGCCGGGGATCGAGTCCGAGTAGGGGATATACGGCTTTATATCGTACACCGGGGTCCCGTCGGTCATGTCTATACCGGATATGTCGATGACCGTGCCGGATTCTTCGGTGTCCCTGATGGCCTCTATCTTCACGGCGGAAAGAGCCAGCCGGTTGGGCCTGTTAGGGGATCTTGTGGCGAATACTCCGACTCTGGCATTGCCGCCAAGCTTGGGAGGCCGTACAGCCGGGTCCCAGTCATCGGGCTCCCGGCCGCCGGGTTCGGAAGCGAAACCCTCCGAAAAACCCCATATTATCCATATATGCGAAAAACTCTCAAGGCCCTCGGTGGCCTTTTTTATTCTGTATCCGGGCCTGAAAACCACGGTGCCCTTCAGTTCGGGAACGTACCCGCTCTGGCGGGGCAGGCCGAACTTTCTGCTGAAGCCGCAGCGGATCTCAGCTATCGGGGATATCTCCATGACAAATTTCCTCCTGAACCTTATCTTTGTTTCCATTATATCCCAAAACATCCCTCTTGGCAAACTTGCGGCGAGACCGGCAGACAGCCGAAACTCCGGAATTCTGTATGTATATGCAAAACAGTGAATATGCATATTTTATGCATATTTAATAGTTATTTACCCTGAATATTCACTCAGTGACGTTAGTTTAGCGGATAAACGGATTATTTGGATGCAGAAAATCCTTGGGAAATGATGCATAAATATTGAATATTTCCCTTTTGCAATGAATATTCACATGTATATTCATTGACATATGAACGATCCGGGCATATAATGTACATTGAATATTGTAAAATGTGGCAGGTATGGCTTTTGCCTGAAAAAGCCTGTTTTCAGCATTTGGATTGGAGCGGAAAATGGCAGAAAGAAAGGCGCCGGTAAAAAGAGAAAGCAGGGAACAGGCTTTCAGAATGCTTTTTGCATATGATTTTGACAGAGAGACAGATCCGTCTTCCTTCTACGATTTCAATACGGAAAATCTGGAGGAAAAACCGCTTAACTACGCAAAGAAGATATTTCTCGGTGTCTGCGGCAACCATGATGAGATCGACTCTGATATCGAAAGGTTCTCGGTAAGGTGGAAAATGTCAAGGATGTCGGCAGTCACACGCAACATCCTGAGACTTGCTGTATGCGAGATGTCATACCTTCAAGTGCCGCCTAAAGCCGCGATAAACGAGGCATTGGAGATATGCAAGAAGTATGATGATGAGAACGCGCCTGCTTTCGTAAACGGCATACTAAATAAAATAGCCCGTGAAAAAGGGCTGATAGATGAAGGAAAATGAGAGACAGACTGGTCCTGGGGATAGATACCAGCAACTATACCACGTCAGCCGCATTGTGCGGGGCTGACGGTGAGATACTGCTGAACAGCAGGATCCCTCTGGAAGTGAGGGAAGGGGAAAGAGGACTGCGCCAGAGCGATGCCGTGTTCCTTCATTCGAAGAACCTGCCGGCAGCCGCGAAAGAGGTACGCGAAGCGCTGCTCCGGCTGCCCGGAAGCAAGATAGCAGCTGTTGCCGTCTCGTATGCTCCAAGAGATCATGAGGGCTCCTACATGCCATGCTTCCTTGCCGGCGTGTCAGCCGCCGAGATGGCAGCCTCGGCCCTTTCGGTCCCGGTGATGTATTACTCCCACCAGGCAGGACACATAATGGCTGCTGCAGCCTCTGCCTGCTCAGTCGGAGGGACTGATGTCAGGGATTTTCTGAAAAATGAGTTCATGGCATTCCATGTTTCGGGCGGTACGACGGATGTGCTGCTGTGCAGACCTGCGGATTCCTCTTTCCGCAACCGCATGGGCACCCGTGTGCCTTTCACGATCGAGAAGATAGGCGGCACCTTTGATATAAACTGCGGCCAGGCGATTGACAGGGCCGGAGTCATGATGGGCATGCATTTTCCCTGCGGGGCCGAACTGGACCGGCTCGCCTGTGAATTCACTGGAAAGATCTCAGGGGTGAAACTGTCTGTCAAAGGGACCGGATTCAACATGTCTGGTCTGGAGAACAAAGCCGAGGATCTTTATTCAAGAAACGGTGACAAAGCCGAAGTCTCAGCTTACGTGCTGAGCTGGATATCCGACACACTTGAAAAGATCACTGAAAATGCTTTTCATATATACGGAAGGCTTCCGGTAGTCTACTCCGGCGGGGTAATGAGTTCCCGGTTCATAAGGAAGAGGCTGTCGGGATACGGGGCTTTTGCGGCTGAAGGCCTTTCATCAGACAACGCCTGCGGTACGGCTCAGCTGGGCGCATTTTTTGGAAATACTATCTAGCAGGAGGCCGAGATGGATTACTCAGGATACGGGTCCGGGAGATATTCTTCGGATTCATACAGAGGCGCCGTCACAGTCAGTCAGCTCAATGACTATCTGAAGACACTGTTCGAGTCCGCTCCCGGACTTGACAGGGTATGCGTGCGCGGAGAGATATCCAATTTTAAGAATCACATAGCCTCAGGACATTATTACTTCAGGCTCAAGGACGAAAAGTCGCAGCTGAAGGCTATCATGTTCCGCTCGGACAACATACGCCTGAAGTTCATGCCTGAAGACGGAATGAAGGTCCTTGCGACCGGCAGGATAGGTGTATACACGACAGGCGGGGAGTACCAGATCTACTGTGATTCACTGGAACCCGACGGGATCGGAGCTCTGTATCAGGCCTATGAACAGCTGAAAAGGAAACTAGAATCTGAAGGACTTTTTGATGAGTCTAAGAAGAAACCCCTGCCGGAGTTTCCGCGGTGTATAGGGATCATAACATCTGATACCGGTGCCGCTGTAAGGGATATCATAGATGTGGCCACCAGAAGATTCCCCGTAGCCAAGCTTCTGCTTTTCCCTTCGCTGGTGCAGGGGCAGGGAGCTGCTGAGAATCTCCGCGAGGGGATCAGGTACTTCAATTCACAGGATCTGTGTGACGTGATCATAATAGGACGCGGCGGAGGTTCCATAGAGGATCTTTGGGCATTCAATGACGAGAAGCTCGCAAGAGAGATATTTGCCTCAAGTATCCCGGTGATATCGGCAGTAGGTCATGAGACGGACTTCACGATCTGCGACTTTGTTTCGGATGTAAGGGCTCCGACGCCTTCTGCTGCAGCTGAGCTCGCGGTGCCGTCAGCCCCGGAAGTAAAAAACTACCTGGCGAATATGGTCATATCGGAAGGCAGGATGCTGCTTTCCAGGATGGCAAACTACAGAAACATAACCCGGAGAATGGCAGGGTCGAGAGTGCTTTCAGACCCAATGAGCCTTATAGAAGACCGGCGCATGCTGGCAGACAGGGCGGCGGACCGGCTGCTGTCAGCCGGAAAGGAAGAGTTTTCCGGAAAAAGGGCTGCGCTGTCGGTCATGGCGGGGAAGCTAGGAGCTCTCGATCCCCTGGCGGTGATCTCAAGAGGCTACAGCGCGGTCTACAGAAAAGACGGGAAGCTTGTAAAAAGCATCGGAGACGTTGTACCGGGTGACGGGATCTCGTTTACCACCAAAGACGGACATGTGGATTGCGTGGTGGAGAAAACGGTGCCCGGGACCTCAGTCAGGGATATATAGAAAAAACTCGAAAGGAAACGGTATGGAGAAGAAAGATATGACGTTTGAGTCAGCCATTGCGCGGCTTGACGAGATAGTAAAGACTCTTGAGGGCGGGAACGCTCCGCTGGACGAATCCCTCGGCCTGTTTGAAGAAGGGGTGGCACTCGTAAAGTTCTGCAATTCCAAACTCGACAAAGCGGAGGCTGTCGTGAAAAAACTTATTCCGTCCGGAGACGGATACGAAGAGACCGACATGGACTGAGGTTGTGGGAATGATGGAAGACAAGAATATAAATGAAGGCGGCCAGATGGTCTTTGAACAGCCTGAGACAGTTGCATACAGTGAGAGCATCACCGACGTGATCAAACGCGATGCCGCCCTGGTTGAGGCGGAACTTGAAAGGTACCTTGCTGAGGAATACGCCGGAAAAAACGAGACCACGGAAGCCATGAAATATGCTGTCCTCGGCGGCGGAAAGAGAGTGAGGGCGTTTCTGGTGCTGGAATTCTGCCGGATGTTCGGCGGATCCGTTGAAGCAGCTCTGCCGTTTGCGTGTGCCATCGAGTGTGTGCATGCGTCATCCCTCGTCCACGACGACATGCCATGCATGGACGATGATGTGCTCCGCAGGGGAAAGCCTTCATGTCATGTAAAATTCGGTGAAGCCGAAGCGCTGCTTGCGGGTGATGCGCTGCTGACTTTCGCCTTTGAGCTGTGTGCTTCAAACAAATACGTAAGTCATAAAGCCGTAAGGTATGCGGTCGCGACCCTGGCTCATGAATCAGGAGTCATGGGGATGATGGAAGGTCAGACACTGGACCTGAAGAATGAAGCCGCGTCATATTCAGACCTGAAAAAGATATTCCTGAGGAAGACCAGCTGCCTGATAAAGGCGGCGTGCCTGCTGGGCTATTTCGCGGCTGTGGACAATCCGTCCTCGCGAGATAAGGAAAACATCGGTAAGTATGCCGATGCAATAGGCCTTGCCTTCCAGATCCATGACGATATACTGGACGTGAAGGGTGATACCGCAACTTTGGGAAAAACAGCGGGAACTGATGAAAAGAACAACAGAAAGACCGTGCTTTCCTTCATGTCAATGAACGAGGCGGAGGATGAGGAAGCCCTGCTGACGCTCCTTGCAGTGGAAGTCATATCCGGTTATGAAAACAGCAAGAATCTGTGCGATCTGGCAGTCTGGTTGCTTGCAAGAAAGAAATGACGAGACTTGATGTTTATCTGAGGGAGTCCGGCATGGCAAAAAGCCGGGCCAGGGCTGCTTCGCTGATAGCTGACGGCTGCGTCACGGTCAACGGAAAAGCGGAAATGTCCCCCGCGTACATGCTGAAGGACACTGACACGGTCGGTGTCACGGACAGCCTGCGGTATGTGGGGCGGGGCGGACTCAAGCTCGAGGCGGCGATCTCAGCTTTTGGTGTCGATCCTTCGTCCTGCGTCTGCTGCGATATAGGAGCGTCCACGGGAGGCTTTACTGACTGTTTGCTTCAGAATGGCGCGGAAAAAGTCTACGCCGTCGACTCAGGCCACGGCCAGCTTGCCACGGTACTGCTCGGAGATCCGAGAGTGGTGGATCTCGAAGGAGTAAACGCCAGGCTTCCCCTTAGCGGACACGTGCCTGAAAAATGCGATATGGTAGTGTGCGACGTAAGCTTCATATCACAGACGTATATTCTGCCCAACGCAGCGGAACTGCTTAAGGATGGCGGACACTACATAGGGCTTATAAAACCCCAGTTTGAATGCGGGCCGAAATCCATAGGCAAGGGCGGGATCGTAAGATCAGCCGAAGCGAGAAAAGCAGCAGTGATGAAAGTGCTTGAAAGAGCGGCGGAATGCTTTCTTGAGCCCTGCGGACTCATAGAGTCACCAATAACCGGCGGTGACGGGAATATAGAATACCTGTTCTGCGCAGAAAAAACTAACTGTCCGGGATCAGCGGACAAAAGGATCAGTGAAAGATCCGTAGCGGAGGTTGTTAATGGAAAAAAGAATCAGTAATATCGTAATGCTGCCGAACTTGTCAAAGAACATTTTCGGCCAGAGGATCGAATCAGTTGCCAACAGATTCATAGAACTCGGATGCAGGATCGGTGTCTCAAAGGAATACACCAAAGAATACGGTATCCCGAAAAACTGCTATGAATTTGAACCGGAGTCCTGTGAATGCGACGCTTTCCTGGTCCTTGGAGGTGACGGCTCCATGATAGAAGCCGCCCACTATACGATGGGGACGCGCATACCTGTAGTTGGCATGAATTTCGGTCATCTCGGTTATCTGACAGAACTGGCAGAGGATGATTCGGAAGAACTGAAGAAACTCGTTCTGGGAGAATATGAAGTGGACGAGAGAATGATGCTCACGGCCGAGATCTGTGACGGATACGGCAATGTACGGACGTCATTCACCGTTCTAAATGACATAGTTCTTAACAACGGACCGGTTTCCAGGATGATCTCTTTCGATCTGTTCGCTGACGGAGTCAAGGTGCAGACCCTGAGAGCCGACGGCCTTATAGCGGCTACGCCGACCGGCTCTACGGCATACTCCCTGTCAGCGGGAGGACCTGTTATCGACCCAAGGCTGAGAGGGATCTGTGTGACTCCGATCTGCGCTCATTCCCTGGGCATCCGGCCTATAGTTTTCGGTGAGGATTCCCAGATCAGGATACTGAATTTCTACAGGAACAGCTCTTCAGTCTTTATCAATGCAGACGGCAGGGACGTTGCGGAGATAGAAGAAGGGGATGTCATAAACATAAGGAAATCATCCGAGGTATTCAGGCTGATCAGGCTCAGGCCTTACGGCTTCCTGAGCGTGCTTGACAGGAAACTGTCGGGACGATCATAAATAACGTTAACAAAGAATAATAATCCCTAGGAGACATGATAATGAAAGAGAAAAGGCACAACAAGATCCTTGAGATCATCGAGACCAACAACATCGAGACCCAGGAAGAATTAATCGCAAAGCTGAAGCTGGCGGGATTCGATGTGACCCAGGCGACTGTATCCCGGGATATCCGGGAATTGAAGCTGCTGAAGCAGATGTCTGATATGGGCACATACAAGTACGTCGTGTCGAAGAGCCACAGCGCCGAGAATCAGCATGTGTACAGCAGGGCTATCGCCAATTCCATAAAGAATGTGGATTCTTCCATGAACGATATCGTGATAAGGACTTATTCCGGTATGGCGCAGGCGGTGGCGGCGGGAGTCGATGCTCTTCACGAATCCGACATTCTCGGCTGTGTGGCAGGTGATGACTGCATCATCATCGTTACACGCGATGAGGAATCTGCCGTGGCTATCGCTCACAGGATAAGAAAACTCATAAACTCATGATTCTGAATAACGGAGACGCAGCGGCATGCTACTAAATCTGTATATTGAAAATATCGCAGTGGCAAAAAAGCTGGATATTTCATTTGACAGCGGGTTTACGGTTATGACCGGAAAGACCGGGGCCGGAAAATCCGTAATAATCGACAGCATGCTTCTTCTGTGCGGAGCTAAAGCAGGACGTGAACTTATCCGTACCGGAGAGGAAAAAGCCACTGTTACAGGTCTTTTTTCCTGCAGCAAGGAGACATCAGAAGCTCTTTCAAGGGTGCTGGGAGACCAGGGACTGGAACCTGACGAGAACGGCGAGATCCAGCTTCAGAGGACAATCAGCCAGGACGGCAGGTCAACTGCACGGCTCAACGGCAGATCCATACCGCTGGCTCTTCTCAGACAGGCCGCGCCGGTGCTCATGGAGATACAGACCCAGGGTGAACGGGACGAGTATGCAGACAGGCAGACGTACGGACCTATTCTCGACATATATGGCGGCAGTGAGGAACTGCTGAGAAAATACGGTGAGAAATATGCCGTTTACTTATCTGCAAGGTCCAGACGGGACGAGCTTGAACAGAGCCTTTCCGAGAAGGAAATGATGCTGGACATACTCAGGTATCAGAAGAAGGAAATAGACCAGGCAAAGCTGTCAGATGAAAATGAAGAGGCAAAGCTGGACATCCTGAGAAACAAGCTCCGCTCTGCGGAAAAGATCTCAAAATACACTTCAGTCATAAACAGGGCTCTTCTCTACAGTGAAAAGGGATCCACGGCGACTTATCTTATTGAAAGAGCCGAAGCGGCTCTGGAGCAGCTGTGTGATGTTCTTGAAAATGGTGAAGAACTGCTAGAGAGGCTAAGAAACTGCAGAATAGAAGTCGGAGACATCGCCGAAACGGTGTGCGGAGCCCTGGAATCAGACGTTAGGGGAGACCCATCGCAGAAACTTGAACAGGTCGAAAACAGGCTTGCGGTGATCGACAGACTGAAAAGAAAATACGGCGGCTCAGTAGGAGAGATCATAAAAAAACGGAGCGATATCACAAAAAAGATATCGGATCTGGAGGACGGGGACTTCAGACTGGCCGAGCTGAACCGGGAACTGGATCAGGCGGAAGCTGAAGCGTGCGCGGCTGCGGAAGAGATATCTGCAAAGCGGAGGGAATCCGGATCACGCTTTACTGAGGAACTGATCGGATCACTGAGACAGCTTGACATGCCGAAGGTGAGGTTCAGGGTCTCAGTGGAACAGCCCATGGAGAACGGTCACCATGTCCTGCATCCCGACGGCTATGATGACGTGGATTTCCTTATTTCCGTGAATACAGGAGAAGATCTTCAGTCGGTGGGCAGGGTATCCTCGGGAGGCGAGCTCTCAAGGATCACACTGGCCATCAAGACAGCGCTGGCCGGGAAAAATGATTCGGAGACCATCGTGTTTGACGAGATCGATACCGGGGTCTCCGGGGGCACGTCCGAAAGGATCGGCATGATGCTGAAAGCGCTGTCAAAAGATCTACAGATAATTGCGGTCACCCACTCTTCCCAGGTCGCCTCTACTGCCGATCATCATCTGCTCATTGAAAAGCGTGAAGAAGACGGAAGGACAGAGAGCTCGGTCCGTGAGATCGAGGGAGAGGACAGGATCGCCGAGATCGCACGGATCATAGGAGGCATCAATGTCACGGAAAAGCAGACAGCGGCTGCCGTTGAGATGCTTGGAAAAAACTCTAAAGAATGATATACCAATGAATAAATCAACAGAAAAGGATCACAGACATGACACTATTTGACGAACTGAAAGCAAGGGGCCTTATTGCCCAGATGACGGATGAGGAACATATCAAGGAACTGATCAACAACGGAAAAGCCACTTTCTATATCGGATTTGACTGTACTGCCGACAGCCTTACAGCAGGGCATTTCATGGCACTGACTCTCATGAAAAGACTGCAGATGGCAGGCAACAAACCCATAGCCCTTATAGGCGGCGGTACGACTATGATCGGAGATCCGAGCGGAAGGACCGACATGAGGAAAATGCTTTCCATGGAGGATATTAATCACAATGCCGAATGTTTCAAGCGCCAGATGGAGAGATTCATTGACTTCTCGGACGGCAAGGCCCTTATGATAAACAATGCCGACTGGCTGCTGAAACTCAATTATGTAGACCTGCTCAGGGAAGTGGGCGCGTGCTTCTCGGTCAATAACATGCTGAGAGCCGAATGCTACAAGCAGAGAATGGAAAAGGGACTGTCATTCCTTGAATTCAACTACATGATAATGCAGTCATATGACTTCTACTATCTTTTCAAGAACTACAACTGCAATTTCCAGTTCGGAGGAGACGACCAGTGGTCTAACATGCTGGGCGGCACCGAGCTCATAAGAAGAAAACTTGGCCAGGATGCCCATGCCATGACTATCACGCTTCTGACGGATTCACACGGCAAAAAGATGGGCAAGACAGCGGGGAACGCCGTATGGCTCGATCCCAACAAGACCAGTCCCTTCGATTTCTACCAGTACTGGAGAAACGTTGGAGACGAGGATGTCCTGAAATGTATCAGGATGCTTACCTTCCTCCCCATAGAGCAGATCGACGAGATGGGAAGCTGGGAAGGCAGCAAACTCAACGAAGCCAAAGAGATCCTTGCTTACGAGCTCACCCAGATGGTGCACGGAAAGAAAGAAGCAGACAAGGCACAGGAAGCCGCGAAGGCTCTGTTCGCCGGCGGCGGTTCCACTGAAAACATGCCTTCAACGGAACTCTCTGAGGCTGACTTTACAGACGGGGTGATCTCTGTCATCGATCTTCTCACAAAATCGGGCCTCTGTGCCACAAGGAGCGATGCGAGACGCCTGACCGACCAGGGCGGATGCTTCGTGGGCGACTTTAAGGTCCCGGATTTCAGATATACCGTTAAAAAAAGCGAATTCGGCCCGGACGGACTTATACTCAAAAAAGGAAAGAAAACATATCATAAGTTTTTGGTGAAATGACAAAGTATAAATATCTTCTCTTTGATCTGGACGATACTCTGCTTGATTTCGGAAAAGCTGAAGAGCATTCGTTCTGCTCAATGGCCCGGACGGTGGGAATTCCGGATCCCGAAAAAGAATACCCGGCTTACAGAGACATAAATCTGCAGCTCTGGAAGAGCCTTGAAAGAAACGAGATCACCCTTGAAGAACTCAAAACGGAAAGGTTCAGGAGGGTCCTTGTTTCCATGGGCGAAAAAAACACGGAAGATATCGCCCGCAAGGCTGAACTCATGAGGGATCTGTACGTGAAGGAACTGAGCGTACACGGAGAGATCCTGGAAGGAGCCGAGGAAATCCTCGGAAAGCTCAGGAACAGATACACCCTTTTCCTGATAACCAACGGGATTAAGTGGATACAGGAGTCACGGATCGACATATCAGGTATAGGAAAATACTTTGACGCCGTATTTACATCTGAAGAGGTGGGATACAGTAAACCGGATCCGGAGTTTTTTGATGCAGTGCTGCGCTATACCGGCGACAGTGACAGGACCCGTTACCTGGTGGTGGGTGATTCACTGACGTCGGACTGTGACGGAGCGATAAAGTCCGGACTTGATATCTGCCGGTTCAATCCGTACCGCGGAGATCCCGAGGGAAGACTGCTTACATACGACATACGAGATCTTTCGGAACTGATACCGATCCTCAATGACGGGGGTGCGGGCGGCACAGCTCCCGCCATGGCAGCTCTTTTGAGAGACTTTTCAGATAAAGGGATCATAAGGGCTGAGATAACTGAAAACGAGCCTATGAGCAGGCATACCACATTCAAGATAGGAGGACCGTGCGGTATCTTCGCCACCCCTGCGGACACGGAGTCTCTCATGGAGATCCTGAGACTGACCGGAGAGGCGGGCGTTCCGTCTCTGGTGATAGGCAACGGGAGCAACCTGCTGTTCGATGACGTGGGCTATGACGGCTGTGTCGTCTGTACTTCAGGCCTGAAAAACATTGAATGCGACGGGGAACACCTTGTGGCCGGAGCCGGATGCTCCGTTACGGCACTGTCGAGATACGCGGCAGAGCATTTTCTCGGCGGCCTTGAGTTTGCCTACGGGATCCCGGGCACGGTAGGCGGAGCTGTCTTCATGAATGCGGGCGCGTACGGCGGTGAGATCTCTCAGGTCCTTGAGTCCAGCACATGCTATGATCCGGTTTCGGGCAAGGTGTATACGATTCCGGCAGAAGGACACATGTTCGGGTACAGGACTTCCGTCTATCGCAAAAACGGATGCGTTATCCTGTCCGCAAGGTTCAGACTGAAGCCCCTTGACATGGATGGGGCCGCGGAGTCCCGGGAGAAAATGAATGATTTCATGAACCGCAGAGTGAGCAAGCAGCCGCTTGATCTTCCAAGCGCCGGTTCCGTATTTAAACGCTGTGAAGGCCGGTTCACCGGCCAGATGATAGAAGAAGCCGGACTTAAGGGATATTCAGTAGGGGGAGCAAGAGTTTCGGAAAAACATGCCGGATTCATAGTGAACGCCGGGGGCGCAACATCCCGCGACGTGCTTGAACTTATAGAATATATAAAAAAGATCATTCTGGAAAAATTCGGATGCAGCCTTGAATGCGAGGTCATTTATATAAAATGAGAGAATCATTTTCGTCCCGTCTCAAGCAGAACGCGGAGCTGACCGAGGAAAAGAAAAAATGCTGCAGATTTATCAGAGGCATGTTTTCTGATCCTTCTGCCGTACTGTCCAAAAATACAGATTCCAGCGGAACGATAGAATCCATTTACCGCAAATGCAGATGCGACGGATGCCGGCAGGTGTTCTTCCGGCACATGTTCATTATTTTCGGGTCAGTGACTGATCCGATGAAGTCATATCATCTGGAATTTGCCTTTTCAACGGAAAAGGAAGCGGAAATGATGGTTTCCATGCTTTCGGAGAACGGATTCACGTTCAGCAGATCCAGAAGGGGAAACAGACACACGGTATATGTAAAAAACAGCGGTACGATCGAAGACTTTCTCGTATTCATAGGGGCTCAGTCATCGGCTTTTGAGGTGATGAACAGCAAGATAGTCCATGAGATACGGAATGACGCCAACCGCCAGGTCAACTGCGATACTGCCAATATAGAAAAGCAGCTTGAAGCAGCCAGGGTATATGTAGAGGCGGCAAGATTTCTTGATGAGACCGGAAAACTTGACAGCCTGTCCGAGGATCTGAGAAAAACAGCAAGGCTGCGGATAGATAATGAACAGATGTCACTGGCTGAACTGGGGCGTATGATGATCCCGGAGGTCTCAAAATCCGGTATAAAACACAGACTCAGAAAGATCCTTGCGGCTGCGGAAGAAGCGCGGAAGGAAATACATAATTAAGGAAATACGGAAGGGAGAGCGTCATGGGTGATTTTGTCCACCTGCATCTGCACAGCGAATACAGCCTTCTTGACGGCGCCTGCCGTATAGCCGAGATCCCTCTCTGCGCCAGGGAGCAGGGGCACAGCGCCGTGGCAATAACCGACCACGGCAATATGTACGGTGTCGTTAAGTTCTACAAGGCCTGCAAGGCTGAGGGAATAAAGCCCATCATAGGATCAGAGATGTATGTGGCCGGCACTTCCATGAAGGACAAAAACAAGACTGCAGAAAACGGGATATACCACCTGATACTCCTTGCCAAGAACGAGACAGGATGGAAAAACCTAATATATCTTTCTTCAGCTTCATTTACGGACGGCTTCTATATCAAACCCAGGATAGATTTTGAAATTCTTAAGAGCCATGCGGAAGGTCTCATATGCCTTTCCGCATGTGTTTCAGGATACATTCCCAGGTGCATTCTGAACGGTGAAAAGGACAAGGCTGAGGAGTATGCGCTAAGAATGGACGAGCTCTTCGGAAGGGGCAACTTCTACCTTGAGATCCAGGATCACGGACTGAGAGAGGAAGCGGTGGTCAGAGAAGGACTGGCCGATATCTCCCGGAAGACAGGGATCCCCATGGTATGCACAAACGATGTACATTACCTCAGAAAGTCCGACGCCGACTACCAGGATACTCTGATGTGTATCCAGACAGGGAAGCTTAAGGATGAGCTCAACAGGATGCGCTTTGATTCCGATGAGTACTATTACAAGTCTACACGGGAGATGGAAGAGCTTTTCTCCGGATACGGGGATGCTGTTGCAAATACTGCGAAGATCGCCGGGATGTGCGATCTTGAGATAGAATTCGGCAGTACAAAGCTGCCCAGGTACACTCCCGATGACGGTTCTTCTCCTGAAGAGTTTCTCAGGAAACTTGTAAGGAGGGGTCTGGGAAAAAAGATCGCCGAATCAAAGATAACCTTTGACGCGGAACATGATGAGACCGTGTACAATGACAGGATTGACTACGAGTTCTCAGTTATCACGCGCATGGGGTATGTGGAATACTATCTTGTTGTCTGGGATTTTGTTAACTACGCTAGATCATCCGGAATTCCGGTAGGACCCGGAAGAGGTTCCGGGGCGGGAAGCCTTATAGCCTATCTGATCGGGATCACGGATGTTGACCCCATCAGGTTCGGCCTTCTGTTTGAAAGGTTTCTTAACCCCGAAAGAGTAAGCATGCCGGACTTCGACATCGATTTTTGCTATAACCGCAGGGATGAAGTCATTTCATACGTGAAGGTAAAGTACGGCAGAGACCGGACGTCACAGATAATAACCTTCGGAACTCTGGCGGCGAAGGCAGCCATCCGCGCCGTGGGTCGCACCATGGGAATGCCTTATGCAGAGGTCGACAGAGTCGCGAAGCTTGTGCCCAGGGATCTGGGCATAACGCTCAGGGCAGCTCTTGAAGCAGTCCCCGAGCTTAAGGCCCTCAGAACTGACAGGCAGATGGACCGTCTCATATCAACTTCTCTCGCAGTCGAAGGACTTCCGAGGAGCGCTTCGGTGCACGCGGCAGGGGTCGTTATTACGGAAAAGCCGCTTTGCGAATATGTTCCCGTGGCGGTAAACAACGGCATCACGGTTACCCAGTTCGATATGGATACCATAGCTGAGATGGGTCTTCTGAAGTTCGATTTTCTGGCTTTGCGGTATCTTACTGTCATAAACGAGGCTGAGAAGCTCATACGGGAAAACGATCCGGGATTCGATGTTACGAAAGCGGATATCACTGACAGGATGACATACGATACCATCTCCAGGGGAGATACCAATGGCGTATTCCAGCTCGAGTCCAGAGGAATGAGGCAGATGCTCACTCAGCTTCGGCCGGAAAGCATCGACGACATCATAGCGGCTATTGCTCTTTTCAGACCGGGACCGATGGATTCCATACCCAGGTATATCGAGGCAAGGCATGGAGTGTCAAAGCCGGAATATTCGATCCCTGCTCTCAGGACCATACTTGATTCCACATACGGATGCATAGTTTATCAGGAACAGGTCATGCAGATATTCCGTGAGGTCTCAGGATATTCCTTCGGCCATGCGGATGTGGTGAGAAGAGCGATCTCAAAAAAGAAAAAGGACGTGATCGACGGCGAGAGGCGGACTTTCATTGACGGGGCCGTAGCGAAAGGCACTCCCGAAAAGGAAGCCGAAGCGCTGTTCGAGGACATAGTGAGTTTTGCGAATTATGCTTTCAACAAGAGCCACGCAGCGGCTTACGCAATGCTGTCTTTCAGGACTGCGTACCTGAAGTCCCACTATCCACTTGAATATATGTCCGCATATCTGACCTCTGTGCTTACGGACAACAGCAAACTGGCTGAATACATCGCAGATCTCAGATCCCGCGGCATCAAGGTGCTTCCTCCATGTATCAACAGAAGCTTCACGGGTTTCAGGCCGGACGGGAACGCTGTCAGGTTTGCCCTGGGCGCCATCAAGGGAGTCGGGAGCGGAATGTGTGAGAGGATCGTCGCGGAAAGGGCCAGGGGAGGAGAGTTCAGGTCTATCGAAGATTTTGCCTCCCGGACTTCTTCCACCGGGCTGTCTGTGATGCAGTTTGAGGAGATGGTCAAAGCCGGTGTGTTCGACTGCTTCGGCATATACAGAAGCCGTCTTATGGCTGCATCCAAGCAGATCCTTGACAAGAAAGTGTTCGGGAAGCGGGATGAGAACCAGGTCAGTCTCTTCGACTCAGTATCAGAAGAGGACATGCCGGGAAGATCATCAGTTGAGTTTCCTGATATACCCGAATTCGAGCTGAACAGAAAGCTGCAGCTTGAAAAGGACGCTGCCGGAGTCAGCCTTTCGGGACACATTCTTGATCAGTACATGAACTTTTTCCGTTCTCCTGACGTCTTACCTTTATCCCTGCTGTCCCAGTCGGTTTCGGACCCATCGGCCGAAGCGGAGGCCGGGGAGGCTGACGACGTTCTTTCGAAACTTGCCGGCACGGAATGCAGGGTCGGTGGAGTGATAACTTCAAGGACTGACAAGACGACAAAAAAGGGAGACCGGATGGCGTTTGCGGTCCTGGAGGACATGTCCGGTTCAGCTGAGGTGATCTGTTTCCCGAATATCCTTGAAAAGTACGGCAGCCTTCTCTCAGAAGGCGATCCGGTCGAGGTGACAGGAAGAATATCGGTCAGGGAAGACGAGGGCGGAAAAGTAATTGCCGAAAAGATCTCCGCGCTAAACAAAGACGGTGAAGAGGAAAAGAACGGACTGAAAAAAACTGATGTCACGGAAGTGCCTCAGCAGTCACAGGCAAAACCGAGAAAGGCATATCTGCGGGTTCCATCTGAAAGATCCGAGGAATACAGGCGGGCTTCCGCTTTTCTGGACATATTCACGGGAAGGGATCTTGAAGTCTATTTCTTTTATTCCGACACAGGGGAATATGTGAGGTATCCTGAAGGGATGAGAGATAACGGATTCTCAAGGGCCGAACTCAGCGGAATACTGGGAGAAAAGAATCTGGTCATAAAATAATACGAAAAAATCGTTATGTTAATATCCAATTCAAATTTGAGTGATACAATATACAAAGTTTTGGCGGAAAGGAGGGTCAGGCGTGAATAACGAAAAAGAAAAAGTGGACTGGGGCCATGAAACCGCCACAGTTCTCGGCAGGATAAAGAAAGTGCTCCTGAAAATAGTAACCATCTTCCTGAACATCGTTCTGACTGTCACGCTTATTGCACTGCTTACTGCCATAATCGTTGGCTGTACTTTTGCCGTGTATGTGAACAAGCACCTGGATCTTCACTTCGATCCCTCCACCATAGTGTCCGTCAATACCGACTCTACGACGCGGATCTATTATATGTCATACCGGACCGAGGATGACAGGATAAACAGAAACGGAATACCGATCGAGGTGGAGGAGCAGAGACTCTATTCTACAGACAACTCTCTTGCCGTTTCATACAAGCAGCTGCCAAAGAACCTGATAAACGCCTTTGTGGCCATCGAGGACAAGCGTTTCTTCCAGCACCAGGGTGTTGACTGGGTGACGACTATACAGTCATTTCTAAAATTTACCGTAGGAAACGGACAGGGTGGCGGATCCACGATAACCCAGCAGCTGATAAAGAACATTACAGGCGAGGACTCTCCCACTATCCAGAGAAAAGTTGAAGAGATCTTCAGAGCCATGAACCTTGAAAAATCCAAGAGCAAGGAAGAGATCCTCGAGGCATACCTGAATATAGTATATCTCGGCAACGGATGCCGAGGAGTGCAGGCTGCGGCCAACTACTATTTTGACAAGGATGTCTCGGACCTGACTCTTGTTGAATGTGCCGCTCTGGCTTCCATAGTAAAGAACCCGTCCCAGTATGAGCCCAAATATCATGAGGATGACTTTGTCGCCATTGTGAACGGCGAAGAGGTCATCCGTCACGGCAACGCATGGAGACGGTGGGTCGTTCTCGATCAGATGAGAGAGAACGGAATGATAACAAAAGCCGAGTGTGAGGCGGCTCAGGATGAGAGCCTGAACATAGTATACGCGGAAGAGGAGGAGGGAATCCGCTCCGAAGGAATGACCCTTTACAGCTGGTATACGGAAGCCATGCTTACCCAGCTCCGCGACGACATAATGGAAGTCTACGGCGTTGACAGAACGACTGCATGGAACATGCTGTTCTTCAGCGGATACAAGATCTACATTCCAATGGATCCTGAAGTTCAGGATGTTATGGAAATGGTCTATGAGAACGATGCGCAGTACTTCCCGTCCGTATCCTCCGGTCTCCAGCCCCAGTCTGCAATGGTCATCTGCGATCCCTATACCGGGGATGTGCTGGGCGTAGTCGGCGGAAGGGGGGAGAAGACCGTCAACAGAGGTATCGACAGAGCGACCGTGTCTGTGAGACCCCCGGGATCGTCCATTAAACCGCTTTCGGTCTATGGCCCTGCTCTTGATCTCGGCATCATTACATACGGATCAGTGGTCGACGACACACCCGTTATGTTCAACCAGAAAAGCTACGGAGACTACATCCAGTATACTCCTTATCCGTACAACTATCCCAACATCTACATGGGGCTGACGACCATAAACTCAGCTGTCACAAGGTCTGTTAATACCATAGCCATGAAGGTCCTTCAGATGCTTGGAGTCGATTACTCCTTCAACTTCATGAAGAATGAACTTGGCTTCGACAGCCTCATCGATTCATATACGACGTCGACCGGAGCCGTCATAACAGACAGAGGCCTTGCCGCCCTCGGCCTTGGACAGCCGAACTACGGCGTAACGGTTCTTGAGATGACCGCGGCATACTGTATCTTCCAGAACAAAGGTGTCTACAATTCCCCAAACCTTTATTTGTATGTTGAAGATGCCAGCGGAAACCTGGTACTCGGAACAAGAGGCAATGAGAGCATACTGCCTGCGAGCAAGAAGACCAACAGCATCGTCATAAGCGAGGAAAGCGCCTCGATCATGACCAAGCTCATGGAAAATGTCGTCGACATCGGTACTGCTGCCGGGATGAACCTGGCTTCATACATGGACGTCGCTGGCAAGACCGGTACCACCAGCGCGGACTTTGACAGGTATTTTATGGGATACACCCCTTATTATGTGGGCGGTGTGTGGACAGGGTATGACATTCCACAGTCCCTGGGCGCTTTCGGACAGAGCCCGTCTCTCGTTGTATGGGACAAGGTAATGACAATACTCCACCAGAAATATGTAGACGCAGCTGCTTCAGGCGGCGAACCGCTGAAAAAATTCGAACTTGCCCCCGGCGTCATAGAGGCTGAGTACTGCAAGGATTCGGGCAAACTGTGCACTGAGGCGTGCGATCTTGACCCGAGAGGATACAGAAGGGAAAGAGGCTACTTTACCAGAGATACTGTACCCACGGATTCCTGCCAGACCCATGTTATATGTTCCAGAGACGCGTCGACGAATCTAATGGCCTCCGACAACTGCAATCCCAAGGATTGCATTAAGGTCGCTCTCATAAGGGTAGAGGACAGAAGTTTTCCGACAGAGGTATATATACAGGACGCGCAGTTTGTTTACCGGGAAATGTCAAAGAGCGTAAAGCCAAGCGGATGGTGGGGAGTCCCATTCTTCGTACACCTTATAAAGGAAGGCGAATTCGTAGGCAGTTCTTATGTTGATACGCCATACAACGCATATTGCTATAAGCACTGCGACTACAGACCCTGGGGCGGGAATCCGCCTGCCGAAGACAGCGGGTATACTCCTCCCGGAAAAGAGACAAAGGATACGAAAGATACTGACAATCCCGTGATCGATACGGAAGATACGAAGGATACAGTCGATACTGTGGACACAGAAGAAACTGTTGATACCCGTGATACGAAAGAGATCGATCCGGGTACCGATACTGTCGAAACCACGGATTTTCCCGATACAGAGGATACGGGAGGATCTGATACCGATGAGGATACTGAGCCTGTTGAACCTGTCGACAGCGATACGGAAGAGCCTGCTGATACAGAGAATACAGATACTGATGAACCTGACACGTCTGATACAGAACCGGAGAATTCCGATACAGATGGTACTGACGAAGATTGGTTTGACTGATACACTGGGAACAGCCGGGGAGACCCGGCTGTTTTTGCGGCATGATTACGGTTGACACGAAGCTCAGGGGTATTATATAATCAAAAAGACAATTCCAGCAGTGTCAGCTTGCCTGACAGACGTTCGATAACAGAAGGGGGGTGACCGGATGGCAAAAGTTCTTATGGCCATGAGCGGCGGCGTTGACTCAAGTGTGGCGGCCTATCTGCTTGTGATGGAAGGATATGATGTCACGGGAGTGACGATGAAGCTCTTTCACAACGAAGATATATGTATCACGGAAGGTCATACATGCTGTTCCCTGGACGATACCGAGGACGCGAGAAGCGTGGCGAGGCAGCTCGGGATACACCATTATGTATTTAACTTTTCAGATGTTTTCAAAGAAAAAGTGATAGACAGGTTCGTTTCCGACTACGAGAACGGAAGGACACCGAACCCCTGTATTGACTGTAACAGATATATCAAGTTTGAAAAGCTGTACCAGAGAGCGCAGGAACTATCCTGCGGATACGTAGCCACAGGTCATTATGCAGTGGTGGAAAAACCGGCGGCAGGCGGCGGAAGATATCTTTTGAAACGCAGTGCAGACGCAAATAAAGACCAGACATACGTCCTTTATTCCCTGACCCAGGAACAGCTGAGCCACACCCTGTTTCCTCTCGGCAGCATGACGAAGGAAGAGACCAGGCGCGTTGCCGAAGAGAGGGGATTCATCAATTCCAGAAAGCATGACAGCCAGGACATCTGCTTCGTGCCTGACGGCAAATATGTAAACTTTATAAAGAAATACACCGGCAGAGAGTACCCGTCAGGAGACTATGTCGACAAAAGCGGAAATGTGCTTGGCCGCCATCAGGGTATCATAAAGTACACCATAGGACAGAGAAAGCACCTCGGGCTTATTCTTGAAGAGCCTCTTTACGTATCGGATGTGGACCCCGTATCGAACACCGTCACTCTTGCGAGAGAAGAAGAACTGTTTTCGGACAGGCTTGAGGCCGGCAATATAAATCTGATTTCGTGCGAGCGGATCGACCGTCCCCTGAGGGTCACGGCAAAGGTAAGGTACCGCCACAAGGAGCAGCCCGCGACAGTCGTTCAGACTGATGATGATAAAATTGAGGTCCGATTTGATGAACCTCAGAGGGCAATAACCAAAGGCCAGTCAGTCGTTATGTATGACGGAGACATCGTGGTCGGCGGAGGAATAATAACACGTACGAAATTCTGATGATCCGGAGGTGAGGATCATGACAGCGCTGGTTCTCAAGCTTATAGCGGCATTTTCCATGCTGTGCGACCACGCATGTATCATGGTCTTTCCTCAGCTTTCGTTTCTGAGGATCATAGGCAGGCTTGCGTTCCCCATATACGCCTTTTTCATCGCTGAGGGCTTTCTTCACACGAGGAACCGGTTAAAGTATTTTCTCAGGATATTTGTTTTCGGCATCCTTTGCCAGATCGTCTTTTTTATAGTGGAGAGGCGGATGTACCTTGGAGTCCTGATCACCTTTTCAATCTCCATAATACTGATGTGGCTCTATGAGAGAGCCCGGAACAGCATTGCCTCATCTCTTTCCGGTGAGAAAAGGTCTCCTGCCGTCAGAGACGGAGCGTTCTTTGTACTTGGCGCTGCGCTTTCCTTCTTGCTTTGCCGGTTCGTTGAGGTTGATTATGGTTTTATCGGGATCATGATCCCGGTATGTACAAGTATTTCAAAAGACAGGAAGATAAGACTTCTCGGTTTCGGAACATGTCTGTGCGCCCTGTGTATCTATGAATGCGTGGCGCACAAATCCTTTATCCAGCTGGCCTCTCTTGCCGCCCTGCCTCTTCTGGCTTTATACAACGGAGAAACAGGAACAAGACCCGGAAGCAGATTCAAGTATTTCTTCTACATATTCTATGCAGCGCATTTTATTGTGCTATACCTGCTGAGCCTTATTATCTGACCGGAGAGATGTTATGACAGACACGGTTTTTTTCGATCTTGACGGGACCCTTACGGATCCGTCTCTGGGTATCACAAATTCAGTGATGCACGCCCTTGAGCGTATGGGAAGGAAAGTTCCGCCCAGAGAGGAGCTTTATTCCTTTATCGGTCCTCCTCTCATCACACAGTTTATGGAATACTGCAACATTTCAAAAGAAGAGGCCGAACAGGCTGTGGTGTACTACAGAGAGCATTTTTCCGAGACCGGGCTTTTTGAGAACACTCCATATCCCGGCGTCTGGGAGAGCCTCGGAAGGATAAAAAAGACGGGGAAGAAGATCTGTCTGGCAACTTCAAAACCGGAATTCTTTGCGAAAAGGATACTTGACAGGTTCGGTCTGGCAGGGTATTTCGATTATGTCTGCGGAGCCACCATGGGTGAGCAGAGGACCGCAAAAAAGGACGTGATCGAGTATGCTCTTCAGCTATCGGAATCGCAGAGAGACAATACAGTGATGGTGGGAGACCGCCGGCATGACATAGAAGGGGCCAAAGCCTGCGGGCTGAAGTCGGTAGGGGTAACATGGGGCTTCGGATCTCGTAAGGAACTTGAGACAGCCGGAGCCGACCGTATCGCCGGGACTTTTGAGGAACTTGAGAGCATTCTTGCGGAAATATGAAATCATTCAGCGGCATATCATGGATTTACCCGGATATGCCGCTGAATTATGTTGACATGTGTAGCTGTTTTTTTTATAATAAACTAAATTTTAAAGCAGAAGAGGTGTTTTTATGGCCGAACCAAGAGGGCAGGCAATGAGAGACCGGGAAAAGATGATGGAAAAGCTGAAGGAGCCCAAACCGGAATCCATCAGGGAAGTTCCGAAATATCTGTGGACCGTTCTGAGCAAATTCTTTAAAAGACTGTTCTATATTTTCAAGCTCGTATGGGAAACAAGGCCGTGGATCTTTATATTCCTCGTGTTTCTGGCGATTTGGAACGGCGTGTCTCCTGTCATAAGCCTGTTTATATCCAGGCTGCTCCTGAACTCGCTGCAGGATGCGTATGTATCAATAACCACAGGAGGAGAAAACCTTTTCAATACTGTCGTCGGACTTCTTATCCTACAGTTTGCCTTCAACTTTATAAGCACGACAATAAGCAGGATCAGCGGAATCGTCAACAACATATCCGGTGAGCTTGTGGTCAACCATATCAATCTGAAGATCATGTACAAAGCTCACGAGGTCGATCTTGCAAGCTTTGATGATCCGGAATTCTACGCCCGGTTTGAAAACGCGAAAAGGGAAGCGTCCATGCGCCCCCTTAGCATCCTTAATAACAACTTCTCAATGATAAGTACGATCATAAGCATGATATCTTATCTTGTGATCCTTATCTCCGTTGTCCCGCTCTTCCCGGTGATAATAATCATTATGGCCATACCGGCTGCGATTATTAACTTTACATACAGAAAAAAGAGCTTCTGGTACGTCAGGTTCCACTCCAAGGAAAGGCGCCAGATGGACTACTATTCCGACGTCATGACCAACAAGGACATGGTGAAGGAAGTACGTATATTCAATCTGTACGACACATTCATCGGACGGTATAAGGAAACGTTCCAGAAGTATTTCAAGGGACTCAAGAAGCTGTTCGTGGGCGAAGGCCTCTGGAATATTGGGCATAACTTCGTGGGAACGGCTGTCAACTGCATTATGTTCCTGTTCATAGCGAAAGGCGCCACAGACGGTCTTTACAAGATCGGTGACTACAACATGTACGTCAATGCACTTATGTCCATCGCGGGAGGCGTGGGGTCACTGGTGGCGACAGGAGCCTCGATATATGAAGGTACTCTGTTTATCGACAATCTGATCAAGTTCATGAACGAGGAGAGACACATTAAGTCCTCACTTCCTGAACCGAGGCATGTAACGAAGCATATCGGACACACGATAGAACTGAAGCATGTTTCATTCTCATACCCGGGAACCGACAGAAAAGTTCTTGACGATATCAGTTTCAAGCTTGATCCCGGAGATACATGCGCACTGGTGGGAGTGAACGGCGCAGGCAAGACTACGCTCATAAAACTCATTACCAGGCTGTATGATCCCACTGAGGGAGAGATATTCCTGGACGGGTATAACATCAAGGAATACGATACATCCGATCTGTATTCCATGTTCGGCATAATCTTCCAGGACTTCGGCAAATATGCGGTGGATGTCTCAGAAAACATCAGATTCGGAGAGGTAGCCCGAAACGGGACCCAGGAGGATATTGAGGAAGCGGCTGTTCAGTCAACGGCAAGCGTGTTCATCGAAGATCTTCCGAAAAAGTATAATACGCCTCTGATGAGATACTTTGAGGATGACGGTATCGAGTTGTCGATCGGTCAGTGGCAGAAGCTTTCCATAGCGAGAGCCTTCTACAGCGACTCCGATGTCATGATCCTTGACGAGCCTACGGCAAGCCTTGACGCCATCGCGGAACAGGAGATCTACAATCAGTTTGACAGGCTGAGAGAAGACAAAACAACCATATTCGTCTCACACAGGCTGTCCAGCGCTACAGTGGCAAACAAGATAGTAGTCATTGACGGCGGGAAACTTGTAGAGACGGGTAACCACTCGGAACTGATGCTGAACCGCGGCCTGTATTACGAACTGTTTACAACGCAGGCAAAGAGGTATATCACACCGATCGACGGAGCCTCTGCTGAGGACTTTATTCTGGGCAACCAACCGGAAAGATCAGGCGAGTAAAACGATCAGACAATCCAAAAAAAGAAAGCAGGACCGCTCAAATCCTGCTTTTTTTATAAGCGTTTTCTGTACATTATTCTTTATCCGGTGCCTCCGCAGCCGCCGCTCCGCCGGCTGAAGCGGTTCCGGACGACCCGCTTATATCATCCGTATAGCTGTTCATCATGTCAGCAATGTCAAATCCTTCCTTGTGGCTCAGCCCGTCTTTGGCAAGCATTGTCTCAAGTACCGAGATATCGCTGCTTATGTCGATGGATTCTTTTTTGAACAGCTGGTCATACTGCTGTTTGAAACCGGCAACGAGCATGTCGAGTATCTGTTCGATATTCTTTTTGCTCTTCTTCATGTTCTCACCGGCTACGCCGACTTTTTCAATGCCGCTGTAGGATTCAAGAAGCTTGAGAGTGGTCGGCAGGTAATAGTTCATGAACGTTCTGATCTGAGGTGTCGCTTCAGGATGATATGTGATGTAATCGAAGATGTTCTTTGTATGTATCTCTATTTCATCGATCTTCGACGATACTTCCTTGTCCTTTATTTCTGAGTTGAGCCGTCTGATCTCCTTGATTATCACTGAGAAGTTGTCATCCGAACCTTCTTCAGAAGGAGTATCCTGAGTCTGTTGAGCCGTCTGCTCGTTTTTGTTCTTCTTTTTAAACGTATTTCCGTACAGTTTAGTATAGTCAAACTGAGCGGGGTCGTCAGGTTCAGCCTGAGGCGTTCTCATGAAGTTGTTGGTCCCCAGGTCAATATATGCCTGGTCTCCGAACTCGCCCTTGTCTATGAGTTTCTGCAGATCGTTCCTGACTTTCTTGATGCTGACATCTGAGGCCGCAGCCAGTTTGGAAAGATTGATGCTCTGGCGGTTTCCTATTATGGCTTTGATCCTTGCAAGACGGATATCTCTTCTCTTGAGGAAATGGGATCCTACAAGAAGACCTGCCGAGGTGAGCATGAGGGGAAGGGTGACGAACAGAAAATAATCGATTCCCGAAATGCCGAACATAGTAAGCAGGGAAATGATACCGGTCACGATACCGAATATCCTCGTCAGGGTTACTGACTTGCTGTCAGCGGTCTTTGATTTCGGAGTTTCTTTTTTCTGCGCAGTTTCAGAAGCCTTCTTCTGTGCGCTGCTCCCGGTATAGCTCGACTGGGTCACTTTACCGAATGTAGTCTGCTGAGCGTTTGCGTTCTGATTAATTCCCGTATTCTGCTGTGCATTGGCCTGCTGGGTCCTGTTAACGTATTCATTGTACTGCTGCCGTGCCTTTTCCGAAACAGGACCGGTACCTGTGGCAGCGGAAGCTCTCTGCTGGTAAGTTGAGTTTTGCGAAAGATTGTCAAAGTTGATTCTTGCTCCGGAAGTGTTGCCGCTGTTTCCGGTTCCGGGGGAGGTATTGATGACAGAAAAAACTATTTTTAACACTGTTAGCACTATACCGACGGGAAAATGAACAATATATGCCAGTACGATCAGCGGAATAGGAATATCAAATCGCGGCCTTCTTGTATTTCCGTTCATCGGTCTCCTCCTTTCCGGTGGTTAATGCCATAAATATCTCCAATAATTATATACGAGAGTGATGTCAAATTCAATATATAAATACAAAAATTACCGTTGCCTCAGGCCTCAGGGGCTGCAGCAGACGCTGTTCTTGCCCTTGAATATGTGTATGCTTTTCCGGCCTTGCCTGTACGTACTATAAGTCCTCTTGCTTCAAGTACCTTTATGACCGCTGAGGCAGTCCTTTTGTCTATCTTTGACCTCCTGGGCTCCAGTATACTGCCAGCCTCCTCGGCAAAGTCCTTGACCGTGAATTTCATGTTGCATGACGGCGGTATGTATTTCTCATAGTCAGAATCGCAGGAAAACTCTGTAACATAATATATGTCACTGGGAATCAGTTCGACCCTGTGGGATCCTTTTTTTCCGTTTTCTGACCATCCGTCAGCGATCCTCAGCTCGTCTGTTTCCATCATGATACCGAGTACATGGAGATTGGGGTGGGAAACGTATGGAAGTATCCTTACAAGTTCGAACAGTATGTCATATTCATTTGCCTTAAGGGGGGATGTGCGCTTTTTTGACAGTTCTCCTGTCAGCGGATCGAGCCACTGAAGGTTTTTCTTTTTTGAGAGGGGCAGTACAAGCCAGACCGTGTATTCATCAAGGTAAGCCTCCAGCTTCGGTTTCAGGCCTGAAAAGCCCCCGGTCTCTATCTCATATATGATGCCGTCTTTACGTATATCCGCTACGAAGCCGTTGGTTTCAATCTCCTGAAAACTCTCATCGGCTTCGAAATATCTCTTCAGTGCAAGATGCATGGTTTTTTCTTTGAGCGTGCCTATGTTGTATCTCTCGTGTCCGCTGCTGCGGATTTCTGATAGAATACTGAAGAACCTTTCTTTGTCAAACTTCATATACACCTCATATCACTGTACAAAAGACAAAACCGAACAGTGTTATTACTGTCCGGATCTCAATGGAGACAACTGGAATTGAACCAGTGACCCCTTGCATGTCAAGCAAGTACTCTAACCAGCTGAGCTATGCCTCCAAAGCGATGTGATTATACCACAGCACCGGGAAGAATGCAAGGGGTTTACAAAAATACAGAAACAAAAAAGAATACAGGTTATACGAGAAAGGAGGCCCTGATGGGCCTCCTGTGCAGACATTGTATGTGTCAGTTTTCTTTCTCGAGGAGCTGTACAAAACGGTCAAGAACAGTTACATACTGGGCAAGTGTAAGACCGCTCTTTGGTTCAAGTCCTTTGCGTGTCCCGATAATGATGCCGTTCTGGACCATCCAGTGCATTGCTTCGTTTGCCCAGTCAGAGACCTGGTCGGCATCTGAGAAGTCGAGTCTGAACATCCAGGCTCCGGTATACCCCATGTCAAGCCCCTGGACATATCTGTAAAGCATGGAAACCATCTGTTCTCTGGTGAGGGCTTCATCAGGACGGAATGTTCCGTCACCATAACCTTCTATTATACCGTATGCAGCTCCCCATGCGGCAGCATCAGCAAGAGTGCTGCCGGACGTAATGTCAGTAAATGGCAGGATTGCTCCGTTAGCGCTGTTATTACCAAGGATATAGAGGGCTTCGACCATTTCTCCCCTGGTCACCTGACTGCTTTGCTCAAAGTGTTTTCCCCATTCCGATCCGAGTGTTGAACACATATCAGTGGCGTACTGTGCGTACCACGGAAGTTTATCACCGAGACAGTACACGTCGCCTGCAGAGGAACTGAAGTTTTTATCATAGTCCAGAGAGGCATTAAAATAATGCACAAGGTCACCTGCTGCAATGTCTTCCTCGGTCAGGGTATAATCGAGCTCAAAACGAACGGTCTCGCCCGCATCGAGCATTTCGATGAATCCATTACTATCAAGATCGACCAGGTTGTCACTCAGATGGATACTTTTGATTTCATACTGTTTCGGGTTGGTGACTGTGTACGCGAAATGTATTACACTGCCCGCGCCGTCTATTTCCTCCGGATTGGTCACGGTACACTCGGTTATCAGTTCTCGGGCGAGCTCACCGTATGCCTTAAGAGGATGATTGTCTAAAACTATTGTCATGCCGTATTCAAGCAAACCGAAATTAGACCCCAGCTGATAACCGATTCCCTCGATATCTTCTGTCCAGTCTGACCATACCGGTATACCTTCCTGGCTTGTCAGCTGGACGAAGCTCTCTCCCGGGTTAACTACCGCTGTAGCAAATGATCCGTCGTCAGGCTCATCTTCTCCACCCCAGCCTATCCCGAATGATATGGGTAACTGAGGAATTCGGTTTGCTGCTACGGTAGCAACGATGCTGTACTGACAGTCAACCGGGATATAACAATTACTGTCCAGCGTGATCCTGTGAAATCCTGCGTATTCAAAAGTTCGGGTGACCGTTCCGAGAAGGGTACCGTCCGTAGGATCTTCCCAGCCATCATCGAGAAGATACAGCTCTGCGGTAACTTCAGAACACGGAGCGTTCGTTACTATCGATATAGCTCTGATGTATTGGTCGGTTTCTTCAGATTTAAAAACATTGGCCAGTGAAACGCCGTCCGGAATTGGGATGCCTGTCCCTGATCCCGTGGAAGGAACATAGTCATGCTGGCTTATCATAACATAGGAGTTTTCACCGTTGTAAAAGTCTTCCTTGATGGCGAAATCATAGCTTTCCGCAAAGGAGATAGACTTGTCATAGTATGACAGATAGAAATATCCGCTTCCGTTTACGCCCCAATCTCCTTTGTTATGTTCAGTGCTGTTGACGCTGCCCCAGCTGTTTTTTACTATCCATGCACCGTTTTCAGGAGGTTGACGCCCTTCAAGGAAGTTTTCTTTCGGATAATTGTCATCCCATCCGATTATGCAGACGGCATGATTGGCGCTCACCAGTTCATCCGTATATTGGGCATATGTATCAAGATTGATATAATTACCGTTTTTGTCAAGCTCGTCCGGCTTGGACACGTCGGCATGGAAACCTATAACGACTCCGCGTTTTTCCATGAGCTCACGCTTGATGGCAAGAGTGCCTTCGGGGTTGTAGAAATAGTGTCCTTCCGCATCACTTATGGCTGGATTCGTAAGTATGTGGGTATCACTGAGTTCAAACGATTTCACGAAGCGGAAACCTTCATCGAGGCTCCAGTCATATTCAGTTCCGTCCGCGTCCGTGTCAAGATAGTATCCTTTTTGCTCATGGTATACACCTTCATTGTTTTGATACGGTGCCAACGGCTCCTCTACTGGTCCGATGCCGGATGATAGAATGGATGTTGCAGTCAAAGGCCTTCCGCCGGCGTTCATACGTCCGTTAAGTTTGGTACCGTAGTATTTAATTCCTTCACCAGCCTGATCAGGAACAGAATCACCGGGAATGGGTGTATACGCAAACCATGCAAGCTGGCGTTCTGAAAGATCCAGAGCATCCGGATCGGCAAAATACTCTGCATAAGCGGGAGAAAGCTCCCTGAGCTCCGCAAGGATAGAGATTTCACAAGCAGCAATCGTTGCAAAGCCCCAGCATGTTGAGAATGGTGCCTGGTATTTTACTGAAGAGACCAGATTCAGGTCTCTCAGGTCAAATTTTTCAGGCAGTTTTTCATCAGCATCATCTGACAGAGCTGGAATTGCAACAGCTGAAATAATGACAAGTGCGAGGACAAAAGACAGTATTTTTTTGAATTTCATCTGTGTGACTCCTTGCTTAAATTTTTCCCTGAAATGTTAAGGCTGGCCGGATCCGTTATGATATAGCTTGAGAATTGTTCCGGATGTACTCTATAATGGCGTCATGGAGGTTTTCTTCCTCGTATATTGCGTAAAAGGCCTCGTCAAAAGAGTCGAAATCATACTTCGAGTAAAATGTTTCATACCGATCCGTGGCATCAGTTTTGAATTCTGACAGGTCATTCACATCTATTCCGCTCTCAGATATGAAACTGTCATACATTTCCTTCAGCCTGAACGCCCCTGCCTTATCAAGAGCCCAGCTGACATACGGTGCGCACTCGCTGCTTGAATTTATGAAGAACGAGCAGAGTCCTCCGCAATCCATCTCCATCTCAAAAGCATACAGGGTATAGAGAACTTTGCCGGTCTCTGAGTCCGAGACTGCCTTTATGCCCGGCTCAAGGACGTAATACTTCCAGCGAAAGGTGTCGTACAGCTTTTCACCGTTTTCATGAGCCATGTCACTGCTTTTGTGTGTTGACGCTGGGATGCCTGAACTGTATTCCCCAGCGGCGCATGAAATGAGAATAGTGGCGCAAAGAAAAAGCAGAATGATAGATATGTGAAGTTTCATATGTTCGACCTCCCGACAGCACCTTGTAGCGTACCATAGCCTTAAAAAAAAGTCAAGGTATCTTGTCAGATAACAGAAAATGCGGGAAGCGGAAAGGCAGGAATGTGTGTATAACGGTTCGGTTGACAAAAACGGCGCTGGTACGTATAATTGACATGAAATAACAAGGAAACAGGTGAGTTTATGAAAAAGGTTATGGTGGTATTCGGCACAAGGCCGGAAGCAATAAAAATGTGTCCTCTCGTCCTGGAACTGCGATCCAGGCCTGAGCTTGACGTCATCCTTACTGTGACCGGGCAGCACCGTCAGATGCTTGATCAGGTGCTTGAGGCATTTAAGATCAGACCGGATTATGATCTTTCGATTATGAAGGAGAAGCAGTCGCTGTTTGACGTGACTATAAATATACTGAGCGGCATCAAGAAACTTCTTGAGGAGACAAAGCCGGAGGTTGTTCTTGTGCACGGAGATACGTCTACAACCTTCGTTACTGCACTTGCATGCTTTTATCTGCACATTCCCGTGGGACACGTTGAAGCAGGACTGCGCACATACAATATAGAATCTCCTTACCCGGAAGAGTTTAACAGACAGGCTGTAAGCATCATCTCAAGATACAATTTCGCTCCCACGGAGCTCTCAAAGAACAACCTTCTCAAAGAGGGAAAAGATCCTTCCACGATTTACGTTACAGGAAACACCGCCATAGACGCTCTTAAGACAACAGTGCGAAAGGAGTACACACATCCGGAACTCGACTGGGTCGGGAACAGGAGACTTATCATAATAACGGCTCACAGGCGCGAGAATCTTGGAGAGCCCATGCATCATATGTTTCGCGCGATCAGAAGGATCATTGAAGAGCATCCGGATGTATGCGCAATATATCCGATCCACCTGAATCCCGTGGTCAGAGAAGCAGCCCGCCAGGAACTGGAAGGGTGCGACAGGCTGCATATTATAGAACCTCTCGAGGTCCTTGACTTTCATAATTTCATAGCGAGGAGCTATATGATCCTCACAGACAGCGGCGGCATCCAGGAGGAGGCTCCTTCCCTCGGAAAGCCGGTCCTTGTCATGAGGGACACCACAGAACGCCCTGAAGGAATCGCTGCGGGCACACTTAAGCTGGTCGGCACCGATGAGGAAACGATCTACTCATCATTCAAGCAGCTCTTGGAGGACCCTGCCGAATACAGCAGGATGAGCGAGGCTTCCAACCCATATGGTGATGGGTTCGCCTGCCGGCGGATCGCTGATATCCTCTGCAAATAACAGTCAAAGCATACAGAAAAGAAGGCGGAACTGCACGATATTCGGCATCCGTCTTCTTTTTTCACACATGTCTTATTTCATGAGCTCAAGGATTTCTGAGGCGTTTGTATCAGGCTTCACCTTCGGCATGATATGTGTTATGATCCCGTTTTCATCTATGATGAACGTGGTCCTTACGACTCCCATAGACACTTTCCCGTAATTCTTTTTCTCCTGCCACACGCCATACGCCTTGATCGCCTCCAGATCCGGATCGGACAGGATCACGAACGGAAGGGAATACTTTTCTGCGAATTTCCTGTGGGAATCTGCCGAGTCTTTGCTGATCCCCACGACATTTACTCCTCTGCGCTGGAATTCTGAATATGCTCCCGCAAACGCGCAGGCCTGTCTGGTGCACCCGGGCGTATTGTCTCTCGGGTAAAAATACAGGACGGTTTTCTTTCCCGAAAAATCCTTGATCGAGTATTTCTTTCCGTTTTTGTCCGCCAGAAGAAAATCCGGCGCTCTGTCCCCTGTTTTCAGCATGATATCTCCTCCGCTTATTGCATTCCGGCCAGCCTCAGCATAAGGGCATGGCCGTGAGTCTTAAGCCATTTGTCATGTTTGTGGTATTCCGGGTATACTTTCAGTATCTCGTCATAAAAATCTTTTGAATGGTTCATGTGCTTCCTATGGCTGAGTTCATGAACTATTACGCCGTCCAGGACCTCATCCGGAGCAAGCATGAGAAGGACGTTGAAATTGAGATTGCCCTTTGACGAGCAGCTTCCCCAGCGTGTTTTCTGGGCTCTGATAGTTATCCGCCCGTATTCTATGTTCATAAGCTTTGCGTAATGTTCAACCTTCGGAGGAATTACACGGGCAGCCCGGTCTGCAAGCTTCAGGATCTCTTCTCTTGTCAGGGGCCCTGCCTCTTCCGCTTCACGAAATCTTGTTTCACACAGCTTCAGTTTTTTTTCGATCCATTCTGAGTGAGACTCAAGTATCCTGTCTATCTCCCGGGGCAGTGCAAGAAATGGCGCCCTTACTGTCACGGCGCCATTTTTCACCTCAACTCCGATGGATCTTCTAGATGACCGTATCACGGTAAGCGGGGCTTCAGTCTTTCCGAAAACCATCTTGTCTCCTAGAGCATGGAATAGCGTCCCTCGAGGGCGCGTCTGAGCGTGACCTCATCCGTATATTCAAGGTCTCCGCCCACGGGGACACCGTTGGCGATCCTTGTCGCCTTTACCCCCAGAGGTACTATAAGCTTTGCTATGTACATTGCAGTCGCTTCACCCTCTACCGTGGGGTTGGTGGCCAGAATAACTTCATTTACCTCGGAATTGTTTATCCGGGACAGAAGGTCCTTTATTGTCAGCTTATCCGGAGTAACGCCGCGCATCGGAGAGATCGTGCCGTGCAGAACGTGGTATACTCCCCTGAACTGCCGTGTCTTTTCGATCGCCATCACAGCCTTGGGGTCTTCCACCACGCAAACGGTACTGTGATCCCTTTCTTCATTGCCGCATATGTCGCACACCTCGCCAGTTGAGATATTGCAGCATACGGAGCATCTCTTTATATCGGTCTTGGCCTTTATGATGGCCTCGGCAAATTCGATCGCATCCGCTTCAGAAAGACTGATTATGTTGTGCGCATAACGCTCAGCTGTCTTTTTGCCGACTCCGTCAAGCCTGCGGAACATGTCGGTCAGTCTTTCGATCGGTTCAAGATTCTCACTCATGATGTATCAGAACATTCCCGGAAGTCCTCCGAAGTTGAGACTGCCGGTGATTTTGTTCATCTCCTCGTTATTTGTGTTGTTTACTTTAGTTATTGCTTCATTTACTGCAGCCACAAGAATGTCGGACAGGGTCTCGATGTCGTCGGGATCGACGATATCAGGCTCGATATCAATGGACAGCACCTGGAGCTGGCCGTTGATTTTCACCGTAACGACGCCGCCGCCGGCTTTGACTTCATATTCGCGGCTGTCAAGATCCTCACGGAGAGCATTCATGTCTTCCTGCATCTTCTGAGCCTGCTTGAGCATTCCCTGCATGTTGGACGGACCGCCGCCGACTCCTTTTGGAAGTTTTACTTTCATAATTATTACCTCTCAATTGATTTCTTATATCGATCACTGGACGAACAGGTCGTCTATGCCAAGCTGAGCCTGCTTTGTTTCTTCAGCCCTGAATTCGAGTCGGGCGTCCTGGTCAGCCGTCCCGGTTACTATCAGAGCTGACCTGATTATATCCGAATTGATTTCCGGTTTCAACAGGGAAAGAGTGAATCTGCTGGCTCCGATCACTACATGTTTTCTGTCATCTGAGATGTAAGCTCTGCACTGTTCCAGAATACCTTTGAGAGATACCCGTGTCTCACCGATCCGTTCAAGAGCTTCTGACAGATCTGCGGGCCTCAGGTTCTGGTTACGCACCTCGGACTTATTATCCGGCTCTTCTTCCGGAACGTTCTTTACGGTAACGTCATTTACGCCGTTTTCAGAGGCGGAGACGGACATTTCAGAACTTTGCCGGACTTTTTCGGGTTCAGGCATGATGAGCGGGGCGCCGTGGGCTGATGCTTCCGGTGCCGGCGTGTTGCCGGGTGTT
>JAFTCY010000092.1 GCA_017454465.1 Clostridia bacterium | reverse complement strand
GGGATTTGTGCTGGCGGCGATGGATGACATGATGTATACGGAGGAGAGCCTGACGCTGATGCCGGGCGATGCGATCTTCCTGTATACTGACGGCGTCGTGGAAGCGACCAACGTCAATAACGAACTCTATGGCGAAGGGCGCCTGCTTGCATGTCTGAATGAACACAGGGATGAAGACGCGACCGACATCTGCTGCAGCGTCAAGAAGGATGTCGACGATTTCTATGCGGGTGTCGATCAGTTTGACGACATCACCGAACTCTCGCTGATCTTCAAATCCTATTATGTAAAAAATAAATAGTCTTTCTGAACTAGTCAACTAAAAGTAGACAGTTTATAAAAAAGTGCACTAGAACCCCATTTCGGTTTTGAACTGAAGTGGGGTTTTATAATCCAGAGAATATGCCGGTCTTTCACTGTTGAAATAAGCGATGTATTTCTCGATATCTCCGGGAACATCGTCTGACTCGTTCAGATGAAAATCGATGAACAGTTCCTCCTTGATCCAGCCGTTGAGCGATTCATCGACAGGATTGTCTGTCGGAGTTCCCGCTCGACTCATGGATCTTCGAATGTTAAAATCAGTTATGAGGTCATTATAGGCCTTAGAAGAATAGACTGAGCCCTGATCCGTGTGCAGCGTAATCAAATTCTCAGGCTGTTCTTTTTTTATTCTTTCCAGGACCTGGTTCAGACCGTCGTAATAGGACCCTGTATCTCCCCTGCGCGTACCCAGGCCATAGCCCAGGATCTCCTTGTTCCAGGCATCAAAGTATAAAGTCAGTTCATAGACGCTTCCTTTCACATAGAACTGGGTCATATCGGAGACGATCACCTGATATGGACCTGTCAGCTTCTTCCAGCTGCTTGAGACAAGATTGTTGAACTTCCGGCTCTCCAGTTCGGGTTTCTTCCACTGATAGTGTTTCCCCCTGGATCGGATGCCTTCATATTTGCAGAGCCTGTGGACATAGTCGTCCGAGAATACGATGCCGTATCTGCTTCTGATATAGGCATTGATCCATCTGTAGCCGTGAGATGGATGTTTCTCGTGTATTTCCTTAATGAGTTTGAGATCCTCTTTTCTCTGAAGCTCTTTTGGTCCGGGGTTTCTTTGTCTCTTCTTCCATTTGTAGTATCCTGCCCGATTCACATCCATGAGTTGACACAGACAGGTCACAGGGTACTTGTCTTTCAGTTTGTCTATGATTCCGTATTCGCATCGAATGTAGTAACGAATTCCTTTTGACCCCCACCTCCTTTCACCTGATAACCTTTTTTTAACCGTTCGATCTCGACCTGTTTCCTTAAGAGTTCCTTCTTCAGCTTCTCTGTTTCGGATGGATGACGGTCATACTTTCCTGCTTTCGGCTTGGGACTCTTTCCTGACTTTGATATCAATCCCTCTATCCCGTTTTCTCTATACTTCCTGATCCATGTTAAGAACAGAGAAGGATGGACTTCGTTGGATGCCGCCACAGCTCTGTAACCGGCTTTCCCGTTCAAATATTCCAGAACGATGGCTTCCTTCTCCTGAGGTGTACGTTTGCGGTTGTTTCCTCCCAAAGGTCTTCCCATATGCTTTTATCACTTCCTTTCCGATCTCATTGTATTAAAAAAGTAGACTGGTACTTTTTTAATACCTGTCTACTTTTAGGCTAGCAGTTCATTCCTGAGTGGAAAGACTTTTTTAATACTTTGCCTTGTAGCAGCCGGACACGTTGATGATCAACGTGTTTTTATGTGCATAGAGTTTCTTTGACAGAGGATCGTAGGATCTGTGGACGTGGCCATAGAACCAGAAGCGGGGCTTCAGGTCATCCAGAAGTTTCAGGAAGCAGTCAAAGCCCTGATGGGCGTAATCCTTCAGATCCCCATAGCCGGAGATCGGAGCGTGGGTGACGACGATATCGACGCCCCTGGCCCTTGCGATCTTCCACTTCAGCTTGCGGATCCGCGACTTCATCTGCGCTTCCGTGTACTGCAGCGTATCGCTGCTGTAGCGGCAGGAGCCGCCAAGTCCCAGGATCCTGATGCCCTGATAGATGATGAGGTCGTCGTCAATGCAGGTGCAGCCTTCCGGCGGATTTTCCAGCAGTGCGCCGTCATGGTTGCCGTGGATGTAGAAGAGCGGCTTGTCAGTCATCGTGACGATGTATTCCAGATACTTCGCATGCAGATCGCCGACAGAGATAATGAAGTCCGTATCCTTGAGATAATGGCGGACGCCGTCGGAATAGAGCAGGGGATCTTCCTCGTCGCCGATGCAGGTGATGTTGTAGAAGCCTTTGCCATAGCTGAGCCTTGTCCTGTTTTCGGCGATCATCCGGTCCATCTGCCTGTCGGTCATTTCGATCAGATAGCCGTAAGTGTACATCTCCAGCATCGCGACCAGACAGTCGGCATGGTTTTCCCTGATGCCTTTCCGGTTCAGTTCGGCTTTGAGTCTTTCGTAGAAACCGATGATGTCGATCCGCTCTCTTCTTGTCCACTCGTGATCTTTTTCATAGTCCAGACAGCGAAGCAGCCTGTCATAGTAGCCGAGCTTGGAGAACTGCAGGGAGTAGAGCTTTGAATGTTCATAGAATTCCAGAAACTCACTGTAAAGCTGCAGAGCATAGCGGTCTGACTTTTCCGGCATGAGCCTGGTGACTTCAAGCGGAATATAGGGTGCGCCATAGGATTTGAGGACGGACACCCGTTTGTTTCCTTCCTGAATGTAGAATTTTCCCATGTATTCATAGGCGGTCGGCGCTTCATTGATGCCGGAATCGGATAGGTGATAGTGACAGACGTTGATCCACTTCTGAGCGAACTCGCTCCTGTCGCCTAAAAGCGGCATAAAGT
>JAFTCY010000091.1 GCA_017454465.1 Clostridia bacterium | reverse complement strand
CTTTAGGATTTCCCTGTTCTCACTGTCAGCGCTGACTTCGAATGATATGTTTTTTAATTCCAGCACAGATAGATCCTCTTGCAGATATTAACTTAGTTCTGCTAATTATACCACAGCCGGGCATGGGTTGTCAAAAGGACATACTCGGCATTTCGGCGATATACGGTATATAATAAGGTTGATTTTTCATCCATATATGTGTATAATGATTTTTCGAGAAAACCTTTGACAGTGAGGTGATTTAAGTGCATCCATATCTCGTTCAGCATCTTTTCGGAATAGAATGGCTCAACATAGCCACTTACGGCACGTGTATCGCGGTGGGACTCGTTCTGTGCTTCATAGTTCTGGAGTTTTACGGCAGATACATCGGGATAAAGAAAAAAATGAATGACTTCATGTTCTATGACGGAGTCTTTTCCACCATAGCCGGGTTCGGCTGCGCGTTCCTGTTCCAGAATCTGTACAATTACATAGATGATCCGGAGCATTTCACATGGCAGAACACGGTCACCTTTATAGGCGGCCTTCTCGGAGGCGTCGCCATATTCCTTGTGATCTATCTTATAGCCAAAAAGAGACTGCCCCAGAGGATGTGCGATGTCGCGCCGGTGATCCCGTGCTGCATCACCATCACTCACGCCTTCGGAAGGATAGGGTGCTTCTTCGCGGGGTGCTGCTACGGAAAGCCCACCGATAGTTTCCTTGGGGTCCAGTTCCCTCACCTTCATGAAAAAGTTCATCCCACGCAGCTTTACGAATCAGCCTTTCTTTTCATTCTTTTCGCGGTGCTTTCGTTCATGCTGCTGAAGAAACTTTCAAAACATACCATCAGCGTGTACCTCATATCATACGGTATATTCAGATTTGCCATAGAGTTCCTCAGGGACGACTACCGAGGTGAATTCGTCGCGGGCCTCACGCCTTCGCAGTTCTGGTCCATCGTTATGGTGGTACTGGGCATAGTCCTCATTCCGCTTATGATCAGGTGGAAGGTGGACCTGAAAAAATCCCGGGAGGAAAGACTTGCTGAAAAAGCTGCCGCCGGGACCGCCGGAGAACCCGCTGAAGGGGCGGACGGGCAGGAAAGCAAAGAAAACGAAGAATAACAGAATCATCGCAGTGCCGTTATACCCTTACGTAAAACGGCACTGTTTTGCAAAGGACAGTATAACATGTTCAGAAGAAAATTACTCACTGTTGCCTTTATATCCCTGCTCCTGACCCTGGCACTGGCGGCTGCCGCCGCGGCGGATGACGTGCGGGAATGGAACGAAGGCAGTTCGCTTCCTACAAAGGCAGGAAGTTATGTTCTCACATGTGATGTAAACCCGGGCTCGACCTGGAATGTCACATCGGATGTTGTCCTTGACCTGGCGGGCCATGACATAACGTTTGAGATAAACCGCGAGGCTATAATTATCATCACCGGCGGGGCCCTTACGATAAAGGGAGATGGAACCGTGTTCTATAGATCCGCAAGCGGGTGGGAGAGACATCTGATCCTTGTCAGCGGAGGAATGTTCTGCCTGTATGACGCGACTCTGACGAGTTCTGTATACAACTGTCTCTGCGGAGCGGGTGTTTATGTCGAAAGCGGTACTTTCAATATGTACAGCGGCGCGATAACAGGGTGCGGAATAACAGGAACAGCTGATCTTAAGGGCGGTGCTGTAGGCGTGAATTCGGGAGCCGTATTCAATATGTACGGCGGCGCCATCACAGGTAACACGGCGAGAAACGGCGGAGGCGCGTATTTTGCCGAGGGATCTGCCGTCCGGCTCCTGGGGGGAGAGATCAGCATGAACACCGCGGCTTCCCGGGGCGGGGGAATATATACGGAACAAAAAACGACTGACACGTTTGAGATGTCAGGCGGCGTCAGGATAACCGGCAACACGGCAGGCGGCAGAACGAACGGTCTCGATCTGCTTCGCTGCCCCGTTATCACCGTGACAGGAGAGTTTACCGGTACAGCCGGCGTTACTTCTGAAGCGTCCAGCAATGATTCATTCGTCATCGGAAGCGGCTTTTCCGGAACCGGTGTTTTCGTGTCAGACAAGGAAGGATATGCCGTCGGTGAAAGAAACGGTAACATAATACTGGGAAGAGCGAGAACGGTCACGTACCTGGCGAATGACGGGACCTCCGCGTCTTCTCCGGATCAGGCTGCTCACGGTTCAGATTACCCGGTCTCCGGGTGTCCGTTCACGAGAACAGGATATGTGTTCGACAGGTGGGATACCGATCCCTCGGGGACCGGAACCCCGTACGCCCCCGGTGACAGGATCCCCGTGGAAGGGGAGGATGTCACGCTTTACGCCCAGTGGAAGGAGGCTGTGCCGGAATTCAGCGGCCATTCGGTCACGCTAACGGGTGAAGTCGGAGTCAATTTCCTGATGATACTCCCCGAAGGTCTAGACTATACCGGCAGCTGCATGGAATTCACGGTCCAGAATAAAACGGTCACCGTTCCGGTGAGCTCCGCGGTGGCGGAGGAATCCGGAAAATACAGGTTCACATGTTTCGTCTCATCGATCCAGATGGCTGAAAAAGTGACGCCGGTGTTCCGCTACGCAGGCGGAACGAAGGCCGTAAGCGGCGATCCGTTCTCGGTGAAAGACTATATAGATTACGTGCAGGCAAACAGCAGCAGCTATCCCGGGGCCATAAGCCTGGTGAACGCCCTCGCTGATTACGGATACTACGCCCAGGTAAGGCTATCCCAGATCAGAGGCTGGAGGATCGGAACTGACTATACCGGAATGACCGGGACCTTCACTCAGTATACGGCTGCCCAGAAATCAGAGATCGCAGATATCGTGAGCGGATACGGACTAACCAGAACGTTCTCGGAGACGCATATAAGCAGCATCACGTATTCGATAGATTTCCTCTCAAAGCCGCTGATCTACCTGTACATCAGACCCAGGACGGCGCCGGATGACATAAAAGCATTCGAAGGCCAGACGGAACTTACAGTGGAAGAAAGAGACGACGGAAGGTTCAGGGTCATAATACCGGCAGGAATGATATACAGCGCGGATACGGTCCACGATGTGAGCGTCATGTCCGGCGGATCCGAAATCGCCTCTATAAAGATATCCGGGTTCTCGTACATCAAGGCTCTCATCGGCTCGGATAATTCCGACGAGACCAATTTCATGACGGCTTACTACAGATTTTTCGACGAAGCCCGGAAATACAACAAAATCCATTGAGTGAGGAGCGAGCAAGGTGATCACGGAATACAAGGATCTGGAAATGGAAATAACCGAAATCGACAAAAATGATGTCATAATATCATCGGGAGACGCAGAAGGAAGAGAAGTCAATGTATAAATTCAGAAAAATATCGGCAGTTATCGTGGCGGCAGTCATGCTGCTGTCTTTCGCGGTATCACCGGTCAGCTCAGCGCAGCTGGGATTCAACGACAGGAATGATATAGGTGCGGAATATGAGGGAGCTGTCGGCGCCATGGCGCAGCTGGGCGTCATCATAGGTTTCCCCGGCAACATGTACTATCCCAAGCTTGAGCTGACAAGAGAGCAGGGGGCAAAGATAATAACATATATAATACTGGGTCAGAATAAAGCTGACGCTCTCGTATGCACCGACCACGTGTATTCCGACGTGAATACGGACGACTGGTCCGCTCCGTCGATCCAGTGGTGCACCGAGAAGGAGATAATACTCGGTTACGGTGACAACCGTTTCGGCCCTAAGAACCCCCTCACCGGATACCAGTTCGCGAAGATGCTTCTCTGCGCCCTTGAGCTGGGCAAACAGGAAAGATATGTAGGAGACACTTGGAAGTCCAATGTTGAAGAGGATGCGGCCAGGTTCAGACTTCTCCGCGGTGACAGCAAGATGCTGTCTGATTCCCCTCTCAGGAGGGAGCAGGCGGCCCTGCTTGCCTTCAATGCGATCCTTAACAGCGACCTGGCGTACATACTTGATTTCTGGCTTGACGGAGACGGCAGCGGTTCAGGAGAAGACGGGGATTCCGGATGGATCCTTCCCATAGACCCCGATACCGGCGACACGGATCCCGATCCCGATGACAGTACTCCACCCGAATCGACAAATCCAGACAGCGGTGAAAGCGGCACAGAAGGGTCAGAACAGCAGGGATCAGAGCCGCAGGAGAGCGGATCCGGGACCCAGGATTCACAGGAAAGCGGATCTCAGGATACGGAGACCCAGGATTCACAGCCGGAGGAATCTGATACAAGGGACTATGACTCAGGTATAATTCTTCCCGAGATTCCGATCTGACGCGGGGGAGGTTTTGCAGAAAAATGAGAGCATTATCACTGTTCCTGGCTTTCCTCATCGCCCTGTTCCAGAGACTGGGATTCATCAGCAGGCCTGGCGACGGCACCGTCGAGGCCGTATATCTGGGAGTGGAGAATTACGGCAGGGAAGACACGGACAAAGAGCATATAAAGGAATTCAGGTACGTTTTTGAGACAGACGGAGAGCAGCTCATCCTTACGATAGCGGATGACTGCGACAGCAAGGGACGGGACAGGGACTACCCGGTCCAGAACGTCCTTGAGTGCGGCCGGAGATACAGGATAAGACACGACGGTGAACGCCTTGAGTATATAAGGGAGATCCCTTCCGTGGACAGCCGTCCTGCGGAGCCGCCCGTATCGGGAATTCCGGGAGAAAAAACTGTACTCAATCTCCTCAGGACCGCCATGATGCCCGTCGGTTCCACACTGTATATCTACGGCGGCGGCTGGAACTGGCAGGATGACGGCGCGTCCGAGATGGCCACAGATATAGGTCTGGCTCCTGAATGGGGCAGGTTCTTCAGGGAACAGGACAGATCGTACAGATTTAAGGATAGCGAAGACAGAAGGCACAGCTATTATCCCTACGGCGGGTACAACCAGTACTATTACGCCGGCCTGGACTGTTCAGGATATATAGGATGGGTATTGTACAATACCCTGAATTCCGAACCCGGGGGCGAAGGAATGGTGTGGTCGTCCACAACCATCGCCAGCCGCCTTTCGGACATGGGATACGGCGCGTGGGATAAGACAAGACCGGGTGAGGACGGAAAAAAACTGCTGCCCGGTGACATTGTCAGCATAAAAGGGCATGTCTGGATGTGTATAGGCACCTGCTCTGACGGAAGCATCGTCATCGCTCATTCAACGCCGTCGCCCAGCAGGGACGGATGCGAAGGAGGCGGAGTGCAGCTTAGCGCCATCGGTTCCGACCGGTCATGCGGCGCCATGGAACTTGCGGAATCGTATATGAAGGAATACTGTCCCGAATGGTCTGAAAGATATGAGGTCCAGCTGAAGGATCCAAAGGGATATACTGACTTCTCCCATGAGAAAGCAGGGGTATTCAGCTGGAATACAGATGCAGGAGAGGGACTGAAAGATCCTGAAGGAATCAGGGATATGGATCCCGGTGAAGTGCTCAGCCTTATCTTCAGCCGCGGAGAAACGGATACAGATGCCCGGGGCAGCGGAACAGCGGAAGCCGGGGGCGAATAGCTGCTTTGGGAAAGGGGAGGAATAAATGATTTCATTTGCAAGCGATTATATAGCCGGTGCCCATCCGGCGGTGCTGAGGAGACTTGCGGAGACAAACCTTGAGACTCTGCCCGGATACGGAACTGACAGATACTGTGAATCGGCTAAGGAAAAGATCCGCGGGGCATGCGGGCTGCCGGACGCTCAGATAGAGTTCATAGCGGGCGGGACACAGACCAACGCTGTGGTCATATCCTCAGTGCTGAAGGATTACGAGGGAGTCATCGCCGCAGATACAGGACATATAAGCGTTCACGAAGCCGGGGCGGTGGAGTACACAGGACACAAAGTCCTGGCGATCGGCTCGGAAGACGGAAAGATAAGCGCCTCACAGGTGGAGAGCCTGGTCTCCGGGTTCTATGCCGACGAGAGCCATGACCACATGGTGTTCCCCGGGATGGTGTATATCTCTCACCCCACAGAATACGGTACTCTCTACACAAAGCAGGAGCTTCAGGAACTGTCCGGCTGCTGCAGGTCACGCGGCATGACGCTGTTCATTGACGGGGCCCGCCTGGGATACGGACTGATGAGCAGGGAAACTGACGTGACTCTTCATGACATAGCGGAGCTGGCGGACGTGTTCTATATCGGCGGGACAAAAGTCGGCGCTTTGTGCGGGGAAGCCGTAGTCTTTACAAGGAACAACATGCCTCCCCATTTCATCACGTCCATAAAAAAGAGAGGAGCGATGCTTGCCAAAGGCAGGCTCCTGGGCATTCAGTTCGACGCTCTTTTCACCGGCGGGCTGTATTTTGAGATAGGCAGAT
>JAFTCY010000010.1 GCA_017454465.1 Clostridia bacterium | reverse complement strand
GGCGGCGGAAGGTTCAACCCGGGCGGAGACCTGACCACGGAGCAGGCGATACTTATCACCTACAGAGCACTTGGAGCTTTAAAATAACCCAAAAATATGCATTGGCTGGACACTGAGTGTCCGGCTTTTTGCGTTTCCCTGAGCCAGCATGAGCAAATTGACTGTTTTATAGTATCATATGTCTGTGGCTGAACTGCGATCATAAACTGTTTTTTTTGGATGATAATGTGTGTTTTTACTGCAAAATACTTTATTTTTTATGCTTTTTGTGCTATCATAACCCTAGCCGTAATTGGCTGCTAAATACAGACTTTATACTGAAAAGGAGCAAGATAATGAAAAAGGTTATAGCACTTTTGCTTTGCGCTGTAATGCTAGCCGGATTTGCAGTTGTTACACATGCATCTGCAGGTACTGTCGTATATGCCAACAAGACAGACAAAGCGCCGAATCTGGAACAGATCGATGCCTCCTGGGGCGAGCCGTCGATCGTTATCAACAAGAATTCGGACAATACCGAACTCTATACGTACATCAACGAGCGCAATATTGGCATCAGAATCAGTCAGAACGAGTATGCCACATACAAGGATATGGGCATCGTGCCGGAAGATCATGATGTTGAACTGTACTATCTCTGGGACGATAAGAACCTGTATTTCGGCATGAAAACGCCTGATGATGTCTTTTGCGGGCACTCAAACGGCTGGGAAGGCGACGGCGTCCAGATGTGGATTCAGCCCCTTGAGGCCATCCCGGAAAACCAGCTCAAAGCAGGTATCCAAAACTCTGACAGAAACACTGACAACTCATTTTATGAGTCATTTGCCGGAATGTTTGATTTTTACTGGACTCTTGATATGGATGATTACACAGCGACAGCTGCCGTAAAAGAGACAGGCAACGCTGCTGTGGAATGCGAGTTCCATATCAACACCGACACTGCCGGCATCCTTCAGTGCACGATAGCGATCCCGCTCCGCAACATAGGACTTAACCCGAAGAACGATCTTACCGGTACTGAACTCGGAACGGCTCTCCTGAGAGTTTCTTCCACACAGGTATACGGTACCCACGCTTACGCAGGATGGCTCGCATGGGGCAAATACTTCTATGACACGAACGTGAAGGGCCTGAACACGATCGTTCTCGCCAACGGCGACGTTACACCTCCCGAAACACGGGATACGACTCCCGCTGACACAACGACTCCCGTGGCACCGAACCTTGACGGAGTTTCCAGCTGGGCAAAGACCGAAGTTGAAAAGGGCATCACAGAAGGACTCGTTCCCGAGAACCTTCAGGCAAACTATACTTCTCCCGTAACGAGAGGCGCTGTAGCTGAGATGTTCATCAGACTCGTTGAGAAGATCACCGGGAAGACTGCTGAAGAGCTGATCGCTGAAAAGGGCTACACCATCGATGAAGGCAAATTCACCGATACTACGGACAGAAACGTTATTCTTGCCAATGCGCTCGGTATCATCAACGGAACCAGCAAGGACAAGTTCTCTCCGAACGGTACCCTCAAGAGAGCTCAGATCGCTGCCCTGATCAACAGAGTAGCAAGAGTATGCGGTGTTGAAACAGAAGGCTACACCCATGATTTCATCGACATCACGGATAATTACGCCTGGGTCGATGCTGAACTTGGCTGGCCGGTCCATGCAGGCGTCATCAACGGCGTTGGCGGAGGCAAGTTCAACCCCGGAGGAGACCTTACCACAGAACAGGCTATCCTCATCACATACAGAGCGCTTGAAGCGATCAAATAACTTGAATAAAATGTTATGCCTGAGCCGGACACTGAGTGTCCGGCTTTTGGTATAATGCTGAAAAAACATGGATAATCATTGAGAATTTTGGGGGTAAATGATGCCTGATTTGCTTGACATGAAAATTGCCCTCATGATATAATTGGATGTGTCCGAGAGACAACGTTTTCTGCTACTGACGGATAACGCGGAGCACCGCGGAGGAACAGAAAATGAAGCGAATACATGCCGACCGTCTGGGCACACTTAACTGATACGGTAAGTGTGTCATTTTCTATTTTACGGAAAGGAATTTCAGAATGAAAAAAGTCGGGATTGTCATGGGGAGCGACAGCGATCTTCCGGTCGTGAAGAAAGCGACAGCTGTACTGGAGTCACTGGGGGTTCCATTTGAAGCCCATGTGTATTCAGCCCACAGAACGCCGAAACAGGCAGCCGAGTTTGCAAGAACAGCGCGGGACAAGGGATTCGGCGTCCTGATAGCTTTCGCCGGTATGGCTGCGCATCTTGCCGGCGCGTTGGCTGCGCAGACTACTCTTCCCGTTATAGGTGTACCCTGTAAATCTGCAAATCTTGAAGGTATTGATGCACTTCTGTCAACGGTACAGATGCCATCGGGCATCCCTGTTGCTACCGTGGCTATCGATGGAGGGGCCAATGCCGCTTTTCTTTCTTGCGAGATGCTGGCTGTAGCCGATGAGGCTCTGGCAGCAAAGCTGGAGGAATATCGGGCGCACGCGGCTGAGGCGGTACTCGAAAAGGATGAAAAGATCTCAGCGGAATTGAATCATAACTAAAATATTTTTGGAGATACAGCAATGGAAAAAAGACAGCAGATCTATGAAGGCAAAGCAAAAAAAGTGTACGCGACGGATGACAGCAGGTTTGTCATCGTCTCTTACAAGGACGATGCCACCGCCCTTGACGGGCTGAAGAAAGGCACGATAGCCGGTAAAGGAGCGATAAACAACAGGATGTCTAATTTCCTGATGAGGCTCCTGGAAAAACACGGAGTACCCACTCATTTCGTTGATGAACTGAATGACAGGGAGACGGTCGTTAAGAAGGTGTCCATAGTTCCTCTTGAGGTGATCATAAGGAACGTATCCGCAGGTTCCTTTGCAAAAAGGTTCGGGGTAGAGGAAGGAATAGTGTTTGAGAGCCCAACTATCGAATTCTCATACAAGAACGATGAGCTTCATGATCCGCTGATGAATTCATATCACGCTATCGCCCTCAAGGTCGCTACCAGGGAAGAGATAGAATACATCAAGGAACTTGCCTTTAAAGTCAACGAAGTCCTGAAAGAGTATTTCCTTTCCCTCGATGTCAGACTGATAGATTTCAAGCTTGAGTTCGGCAAACTGGAGGACGGCACGATAGTCCTGGCTGATGAGATCTCTCCTGATACATGCCGCTTCTGGGATGCCGTCACAAATGAAAAGCTTGACAAAGACCGCTTCCGCCGCGACATGGGCGGAGTTGAGGACGCATACAAGGAAATGATGCACAGAGTGTTGGGCGAATAACGACAGCGGAGGAGCAAATGGGCGGATTTTTCGGCGTTGTACGCAGGGACAATGCAATTCCGGACTGTTTTTTCGGGACGGATTATCATTCACATCTCGGGACAAGAAGAGGCGGAATGGCCTCGTTTGACCCGGAGATCGGACTTCAGAGGGAGATCCACAATATATCGAATGCCCCTTTCAGAAGCAAGTTCGAGGACGTGTTCACAGAGATGAAGGGGACTTCGGCAATAGGCATCATCAGTGATTATTTTCCGCAGCCGCTTCTTATCAGGTCAAGGCTCGGATCGTACGCACTATGCATGATCGGAATCATCAACAACTCGAAGGAACTGATAGACAGATATGTAAGCACCGAGGGCGCTTTCTTCAATGCCATGACAGGCGGAGAGGTAAACGCCATCGAGCTTCTGGCTTCCCTTATAAATCTGAAAGACAATTTCGTTGACGGAATAAGATTCGCACAGGAGAAGATCGACGGGACCGCGTCGATCCTCATACTTACAGAGGAAGGCAGCATAATTGCCGCTCGTGATAGATACGGGAGGCTTCCGGTAAAGATCGGGCGCTCGGATGAGGGATACTGCGTTGCCTTTGAGTCATTCTCGTATGAAAAACTGGGCTATGAGAATTATGCCGAACTGGGACCGGCCGAGATAGTTGAACTGACTGCTGACGGAATGAAACAGCTGTCACCTCCGGGCAATGAAATGAGAATATGCGCGTTTCTCTGGAGTTACTACGGATATCCCACTTCATCGTATGAAGGCGTCAATGTGGAAATGATGAGATACCGCAACGGCGAGATACTGGCCAGGCACGATATAGAGGAAAACAACTGCTCCGGTATCGATTATGTTGGAGGCGTTCCTGATTCCGGCACGCCCCATGCGATAGGATATGCAAACGAAAGCAAGATACCTTTTGCCAGGGCTTTCATAAAATATACCCCGACATGGTCAAGGAGCTTCATGCCGACCGAACAGTTCGAAAGAAACAGGATCGCAAAGATGAAGCAGATCCCCATTCATGATCTCATAAAGGATAAAAATCTTCTTTTTGTGGATGATTCGATCGTCAGGGGAACGCAGCTTAAGGAGACTGTGGATTTCCTGTATTCACACGGCGCAAAATCGGTCCATATGAGATCCGCCTGCCCACCCATCATGTTCAGCTGCAAATACCTGAACTTCTCAAGGGCAAACAGTTCCATGGAACTTATCGCCAGAAGGGCAATAGTCGAGATCGAGGGCGAGGAAGGCCTGAAGCATGTCGATGAATACAGCGACCGTTCTACTGAAAGAGGAAAGAAACTCAGGAACAAGATATGCGAGATGCTTAATTTTGAGTCTCTTGAATTCCAGTCCCTTCAGGGTATCATCGAAGCGATCGGCATAGATGAATGCAAACTTTGCACCTATTGCTGGAACGGAAAGGAATGAATGACATGAATAAGAATTCAAGATCAGAGGCATACGCCGGGGCAGGAGTTGACATAACCGCGGGATACCGCGCCGTGGAACTGATGAAAGAACATATCGCTTCCACTATGACAAAAGATGTATGCTCAGATATCGGCGGATTCGGAGGCCTGTTCCAGCTTGATCTCAGTGAGTTCAGGCATCCGGTGCTTGTCAGCGGGACAGACGGCGTCGGAACCAAGCTGAAGCTGGCTTTCCTGACGGACAGGCATGACACCGTCGGCATCGACTGCGTGGCAATGTGTGTTAACGATATCATATGCTGCGGTGCGCGGCCCCTGTTTTTCCTGGACTACATCGCGTGCGGCAAGAACCGTCCGGAAAAGATAGCTTCCATCGTAAAAGGAGTGGCGGACGGGTGTGTCCAGTCGGGATGTGCCTTGATAGGAGGGGAAACTGCTGAAATGCCCGGATTCTATCCGGAAGACGAATATGATCTTGCAGGTTTTGCTGTCGGGGCAGTGAACAAGGAGGACATAATCGACAACAGCGCGATGAGGGCCGGCGATGTCCTTATTGCTCTTCCTTCAAGCGGAGTCCATTCAAACGGTTTCTCACTGGTAAGGAAGGTGTTCGATGTCGAGAATACCGACTTGAACAGGCCTGTTGAGGAACTGGGCGGTAAAACGCTTGGCGAGACTCTGCTCACACCGACAGTGATCTATGTCAGACCGGTGCTTGAGCTTTTATCAAAAGTGAAGGTAAAAGGAATCTCTCACATAACTGGTGGCGGCTTCTACGAAAACATCCCCAGGTGCATTCCCGCGGGGCTGGGGGCAGAGATAAGAAAGAGTGACGTAAAAGTGCTTCCGGTATTTGATCTGATCGCAAAACTGGGCGGGATCAGTGAAAGGGACATGTTCAATACATTCAATATGGGTGTCGGCATGGTAGCCGTTGTGAGTCCTGACGATATGGAGGTTTCACTTGATATCCTTCACCGCTGCGGCATCGCGGCTTATGAGCTTGGAAAAATAATAAAATCTGATGAACAGGTGAGACTGATTTGAAAATGATAAGAAAACAACTCATACTCGGGACCCTGGCCGGTATCCTCATCAGCATTGGCGGGGCGGTATTTCTCGCCAGCGACAACAAATACATGGGGGCCATTCTGTTTACGGTGGCTTTGCTGTGCATCTGTTTCAGAGGCTACGGACTGTATACAGGGAAGATAGGTTTTCTCGTTAAAGCTCACGGAAAAGAAGACATATCAGCTACATTTATGGCCCTTCTGGGCAATTTCATCGGGACGCTGCTTTGCGGACTGGCTGTAAGATTCGCTATTCCGGCCTTGGGAGACAAAGCCTTTGAAATATGCTCCCAGAAGCTTCTTCAAACATTTCCCTCAACGCTTTTCAGAGGGATATTCTGCGGGATCCTGATGTATCTGGCTGTCGTGATTTACAGGGAAAACAAAAATATCGCAGGTATCCTGTTCTGTGTTCCGGTGTTCATAATCAGCGGATTTGAGCACTCCATAGCCGACTTGTTCTATTTTTCAGCATCCGGGATCGTAAGCATCCAGGCCACAGGGTTCCTGTGGACTGTCATCCTTGGAAACACTGTCGGGGGAATGCTTCTTCCCGCGCTGATGCTGATCGGCGGAAAGGAAAAGAAAAGTGGAGAACAGTAAAGTCAGAATAGCGGTGATGGTATCCGGCGGAGGGACCAACCTTCAGGCTTTGATAGACGCGGAAAAAGCAGGAAAGATTCCCCACGGGCACATAGTGCTGGTCATATCCAACAAAGCGGACGCATACGCGCTGGAAAGAGCGGCAAAAGCCGGAATTGACACTGCGGTGATAAGGAAAATCAGCTGGGACGACCAGTCCGGATTCGAAGAAAGGATCGTTGAAAAACTTGAGGAGTACGGTGTGAAACTGATAATCCTTGCCGGATTCATGTGCATACTTTCGCACGGTTTCACGTCCAGGTATCCCAACCGAATCATTAACGTGCATCCATCACTCATCCCTTCTTTCTGCGGAAAAGGGTATTACGGACTTAAAGTCCACCAGAAAGCGCTGGAGTATGGGGTCAAGGTGACAGGCGCGCCGGTCCACTTCGTAAATGAGATCCCGGACGGCGGGACTATAATCAGGCAGAAGGCAGTATACATCAAAGAAGACGATACACCTGAGACTCTTCAGAGAAGGGTCATGGAAGAGGCGGAATGGGTCATCCTTCCGGAAGCTGCCGAGCAGGTGTGCGAAGAGATCATAGAAAAAGAAAGAGGATAGAGATGGCAAGATTCGATCTTAAAAAGCTGCTGACCGAGAATACATATCCCGGCCGCGGGATAATCATTGGGCAGAATCCCTCAGGAAACTCCGCCATGATCGCGTATTTCATTATGGGGAGAAGCGAGAACAGCAGAAACCGCATTTTTGAGCGTTTTGAGGCCGGCATGAGGACCAGGGCGTTCGACGAGTCGAAGGTCACGGACCCGAGCCTCATCATCTACAATCCCTATCTCACGTTCAAGCTCGGGCTGATCGACATCGTGACGAACGGCGACCAGACCAACACCATATACGACTATCTTGCGGACGGCTCGACCTTCGAGGAGGCGCTCCTCACGCGCGAGCCGGAACCGGACGAGCCAAACTTCACTCCGAGGATATCGGGGATCCTTTACTACAGCTTCAGAAGAGAGACGTTCAGCTACAAGCTCTCGATCATCAAGTGCCTTGCCGGGCGGCCGGAGGCGGTGAGAAGGTTCTTCTTCAACTACGTGCCGGAGAACGGCATCGGCCATTTCATCCACACCTACAAATGCGACGGCAGGCCCATCCCGTCTTTCGAGGGGGAGCCTGAGGAGATCGAGATCCCCGAGACGGCCGAGGAGATGGCGGACCTCTGCTGGAACAATCTCAACGAGGACAACAAAGTCTCGCTGTTCGTCAGGGAAGTGCCCCTCGACGGCAGCCAGGCAACGGAGATCATCATAAACAAGAACAACTGACGGGGGAAGAGGAAATGAATGAATTCGAACTGAAATACGGATGCAACCCGAACCAGAAACCGTCCAGGATCTTTATGGAAGACGGATCTGAGCTTCCCATAGAAATACTTAACGGCAGGCCGGGATATATAAACTTTCTGGACGCTTTCAACAGCTATCAGCTTGTTGCCGAACTCAAGAGGGAGCTGGGACTCCCTGCGGCTACATCGTTCAAGCATGTCAGTCCCACATCCGCCGCGGTGGGGATTCCCCTGCCCGAAAAGCTGAAGAAAGCTTGTTTTGTTGATGATACCGACGATGTCGACAGGTCGCTCCTTGCGTCTGCCTACGCAAGAGCCAGAGGCTGCGACAGGATGTGTTCCTTCGGTGACTGGGTCGCTCTCTCGGATGTATGCGATGTGTACACGGCAAGACTGCTGAAACGGGAGATCTCTGACGGTATCATAGCTCCGGGATATGAACCGGAAGCGCTTGAGATACTTAAGACAAAGAAAAAGGGCAATTACAACATCGTAAAGATCGATCCGTCCTACGTTCCGGCTCCAAAAGAAAGGAAACAGGTGTTCGGTATTACATTCGAACAGGGCAGAAACAATTTTGAGATAAACGAGCAGCTCCTCAGCAATATCGTGACTGAAAACAAGGATCTTCCTGACAGCGCGAAGCGTGATCTAATCATATCGCTGATAACCCTCAAATACACTCAGTCCAACTCAGTGTGCTTCGCATACGATGGTCAGGCGATTGGTGTCGGAGCAGGCCAGCAGTCAAGGATCCACTGCACAAGACTGGCGGGGACCAAGGCGGACACATGGTTCCTGCGCCAGCATGAAAAGGTACTGACACTTCCTTTCCTTGATACTATCAGCCGTCCGGACCGTGACAATGTAATAGACGGATATATCAACAAGAATGAAGAAGACGTGACTGCAGACGGCATATGGCAGAGATATTTCACAAGACAGCCCGAGCCTCTCACGGCGGATGAGATCAGGGCATTCCTTTCAACTATAGACAATGTTGCACTCGGGTCTGACGCTTTCTTCCCATTCGGAGACAATATCGAAAGAGCGAAAAAAAGCGGTGTAAAGTATGTAGCTGAACCCGGCGGCTCGATCCGGGATGACAACGTGATCGAGTGCGCAAACAAGTACGGTATGGTGATGTGCTTTACCGGGATGAGACTCTTCCACCATTGATCGGAGGCCGTATGAAGATTCTAGTCGTGGGCGGGGGCGGCCGCGAACACGCCATTATAAAAAGCATCAGGAAAAATCCGAATGTTGAGAAGATCTATGCCTGCCCCGGAAACGGCGGTATAGCCAAAGATGCAGTATGTGTCGACATAGGGGCTAAAGACATAGAGGGAATAGTCAGGTTCGCAAAAAGCGAAGGAATCGACTACGCGGTCGTGGCTCCGGACGATCCTCTGGTACTTGGATGCGTGGATGAGCTTGAAAAGGCCGGTATCCCGTGTTTCGGACCGAAGGCCAATGCGGCGATCATTGAGGGAAGCAAGGTCTTTTCCAAGAACCTCATGAAGAAATACGGTATCCCTACGGCTTCATACGAGGTCTTTTCGGATGCTGAAAAGGCTCTGGAATATGTCAGGGATTGTCCGCTTCCTACAGTAGTCAAGGCTGACGGACTGGCTCTCGGGAAAGGCGTCATCATTGCTTTTACCCGTGAAGAGGCCGAGAAGGCAGTCAGGGAAATAATGAAAGACAGGAAGTTCGGGAAGAGCGGAGACAGCATAGTAGTTGAAGAATTCCTTGAAGGACCTGAGGTTTCGGTCCTGGCATTTACCGACGGCAAAAGCATCAGGCCCATGGTATCATCCATGGATCACAAACGCGCCTGCGACGGTGATACCGGACTGAATACAGGCGGTATGGGTACGGTCGCTCCAAATCCGTTCTATACTGAAGAGGTGGCAGAGGAGTGCATGAGAAAGATCTTCATCCCCACTGTCAACGCCATGAACAGCGAGGGAAGGGAATTCAGGGGATGCCTGTATTTCGGACTCATGATAACGAAGAACGGTCCGTACGTGATAGAGTACAACTGCAGATTCGGAGATCCGGAGACACAGGTGGTCCTTCCGCTTCTTGAATCCGATCTGCTTGACATAATGATCGCGACCACTGAGCAGAAGCTTGATGAGGCTGATGTAAGGTTCAGCAGTAAAAAAGCATGCTGCCTCATAATGGCATCCCGCGGGTATCCTCTTTCATATGAAAAAGGTTTTGAGATCAGCATACCTGAGTGCGTAGAGGATAATGTCTATGTGGCCGGAGCTTCCGTCCGGGACGGGAAGCTAGTGACATCCGGAGGGCGTGTCCTCGGCGTGGTAGCCACTGCAGACACTCTCAAAGAGGCGGTGAAAGAGTCATACAGGATGGCCGCGCTAATAGATTTTGAAAACGCATATTACAGACATGATATCGGCAAACGGGCACTTGACGCCCTGGAGGGATAATGGTTTACAGAGTTTTCGTTGAGAAAAAGCCCGGGCTGGATAACGAGGCAAGAGCCCTGTACGAGGACGCAAAATATCTCCTGGGCATCACAGGCCTTAAACGCGTCAGGATATTCAACAGATACGATGCTGAAGGACTCAGCAGGGAACTGTTTGAATATGCTGAGAAAACGGTGTTTTCCGAACCCCAGCTGGACACGGTGACCGCGGATCTGCCGGACCGGGGGGACTTTGCATTTGCGGTGGAGTACCTTCCCGGACAGTTTGACCAGAGGGCAGACTCGGCGGCCCAGTGCATCCAGATCATCTCACAGGGCGAAAGGCCTCTGGTGGCGACAGCAAAGGTATACGTGCTCTACGGTACGGTAACTGAGCATGATATAGCTGAAATCAAGAAATACGTCATCAACCCTGTGGAAGCAAGAGAAGCGGGGTTCGGTATACCGGAGACCCTCAAGACGGATTTTTCGGTTCCGGAAAGCGTGAGGATCCTTGACGGGTTCCGGAGCCTTGACCGTTGCGGCCTTGAGAGGTTCGTGTCGGATCACGGACTTGCAATGGACGCGGATGACATAGAATTCTGCCAGTCATATTTCAGATCCGAAAACAGGGATCCTACGATCACAGAGATCAGGATGATCGATACATACTGGTCTGACCACTGCAGGCACACCACGTTTCTTACCAGGATAGACGATGCGGTATTTGAGGATCCGGAGATAGAAGCTACCTGGCGTGAGTACATCGGCACAAGAGAAGCGCTCGGCAGAAAAAAGCCCGTATGTCTTATGGATATCGCAACCATAGCTGTAAAGAAGCTCAGAGCGGAGGGCAGGCTGGACAAGCTTGACGAATCGGAAGAGATAAACGCGTGCACTGTCAAGATCGATGTGGAGATCAACGGCAAAAAAGAACCCTGGCTCCTGCTTTTCAAGAACGAGACGCACAATCATCCGACCGAGATAGAGCCTTTCGGCGGAGCAGCGACCTGTATAGGAGGAGCCATAAGGGACCCGCTGTCGGGCCGTTCGTACGTGTATGCGGCCATGAGGGTCACCGGCGCGGCTGATCCCACAAGGCCGATATCGGAAACAATAGAAGGGAAACTGCCCCAGCGCAAGATTGTAACGACTGCGGCAAACGGCTATTCTTCATACGGCAACCAGATAGGTCTTGCCACAGGTATTGTGGATGAGATCTACCATCCGGGGTATGTGGCGAAAAGGATGGAGATAGGCGCTGTTATCGCTGCAGCTCCGGCAAAGAACGTCCGCAGGGAAAGACCTGTACCGGGAGATGTGGTGATCCTTCTCGGAGGAAGCACAGGACGAGACGGAATAGGCGGAGCGACCGGATCGTCAAAATCCCACAATGTGCACTCGGTCGAGACCTGCGGCGCTGAGGTGCAGAAGGGCAACGCCCCTGAAGAGAGGAAACTTCAGAGGCTGTTCAGAAACCCTGAGGCATCCAGGCTTATAAAAAGATGCAATGACTTCGGTGCGGGCGGTGTTTCAGTTGCCATAGGGGAACTGGCAGACGGCCTGAAGATAGATCTGAATGCGGTCCCGAAAAAATATGAAGGACTGGACGGAACTGAGCTTGCCATAAGCGAATCACAGGAGAGAATGGCGGTCGTGGTATCAGCGGAAGACGAGGATGCATTCCTCAGACTGGCCGCTGCCGAGAACCTGCAGGCATGCAGAGTCGCTGTTGTCGACGCGGAGCCCAGACTGGTCATGAACTGGAACGGCAGGGACATCGTTAACATCAGCCGTGAGTTCCTTAATTCGAACGGCGCTGAAAAACATACATCCGCAAAAGTGACGAAGCCTGTCTGCATGACCTCTGAGATTCCGTCAGATTTTGCCGGCGGAATGCTGTCCCTTGCCCGTGACCTCAATGTTTGCTCAAAACGCGGCCTGTCTGAAAGATTCGACTCGACTATAGGAGCCGGGACTGTGCTCATGCCCTTTGGGGGAAGATATCAGCTCACTCCCATACAGGCTATGGCTCATAAAATATCGTCAGAGAAATGTGATACAGACGACTGCTCTGTGATGGCTTGGGGATACAACCCGTATATCACTGAAAAAAGCCCGTATCACGGGGCGTATCTGGCGGTTGTCGAATCGGTAAGTAAACTGATCGCCTCAGGAGCCGGGTTCAAAGATGTTTACCTGACATTTCAGGAGTATTTCGAGAAGCTGGGCAGATCTCCTGAAAGATGGGGCAAGCCCCTGGCGGCACTTCTGGGAGCGTTCAGGGCTCAGACTGAACTGGGTATCGGAGCCATAGGCGGCAAGGATTCGATGAGCGGATCGTTTGAAGATATAGATGTCCCGCCCACTCTGGTTTCATTTGCCGTGACCACATCCAAGACCGGCTGCATCATATCCCCGGAATTCAAGGAAGCCGGGCACAGGGTAGTAATGATCTGCCCTGAATACAAGGAAGGTGGACTGCCGGAACCCGGATCACTCAAGGATACATACAGGTATGTCCATGAGGAGATCCTGAAAGGACATATCGTTTCATGCTATACGCCTTGCTTCGGCGGAGTTGCAGAAGCCGTTATGAAAATGTGCTTCGGCAATATGATCGGTCTTTCGGTGGACGCAGGAGTCTCTCTTGAGGAGATGTTCCGCTGCGCATACGGTTCATTCATAGCTGAGCTTTCAGCCGGCACTGCAGTTGAGGGCAGACTGATTGGCGTCACCACAGAAGAGCCCGTCATAACATATGCGGATGAAAAGGTAGAGCTTGACACTCTTCTGCGTGACTATGAGGACAGGCTGGAAGGCGTTTATTCCTGCAACATCCCGTCACCCGCGGATGAGCCCTGTGATCTCAGCGCCCGGGAAAACGAGCCGGACGGCACGCTGCCTGCTCCTGCAGTAAGGTCTGCGAAGCCAAAGTTCCTTATACCGGTATTTCCCGGAACGAACTGTGAATATGACAGCGCAAAGGCCGTGGAAGAGGCAGGCGCGGAAGCGTCGGTGTTCGTTATTAAGAACCTGACGCCGGATGATATCAGACAAAGTGTTGAGAGATTCGCAGAGGAGCTCGAGTCTTCCCATGCGGTATTCATACCCGGTGGTTTCTCCGGAGGTGACGAACCTGACGGATCGGGAAAATTTATCACTGCATTTTTCAGAAATGCCGCCGTAAAGGAAGGCGTTACCGATCTTCTCGATCTCAGGGGAGGGCTTATGTGCGGGATCTGCAACGGGTTCCAGGCGCTTATAAAGCTGGGGCTCGTCCCATACGGGAAGATAATCGACACGGACGCGGACTGCCCTACTCTTACTTTCAATACCATAGCACGGCACCAGTCGAAAATCGTTCGCACACGGGTCGTATCAAACAGATCTCCGTGGCTGAGCCTGGCTGAGGAAGGCGGGATCTACAGTGTGCCCATATCCCACGGGGAAGGCAGGTTCCTTGGGTCGGACGAACTGATCCGCTCACTTGCCGAGAACGGGCAGATAGCCACCCGGTATGTGGATCTGCTTGGACATGCCACGTATGACGTGAGATACAATCCCAACGGTTCCGCCTATGCCATAGAAGGGATCACCTCACCTGACGGAAGGGTGTTCGGAAAGATGGGACACAGCGAGAGGACCGGACGGGGACTGTATAAGAACGTACCCGGAAATTATGATATCCGCATGTTTGAATCTGCGGTTAGATACTTCAGAATTTATTGATCACGGAGGCGCATATGGAATACAGATCAGATATTGAGATAGCCCAGAGCTGCAAAATGAGACCCATAAACGAGATCGCTGAGAATCTAGGGATCGAAGACAAGTATGTAAGTCCCTACGGCAAATACAAGGCAAAGATCGACCTCGGACTCCTGGATGAGCTGAGCAACACCAAAAACGGCAAGCTGGTGCTGGTGACTGCCATCACGCCGACCCCTGCCGGGGAAGGCAAGACCACCACTACGATCGGATTGTCAGACGGTCTCAGGCGTATCGGCAAAAAAGTTACAGTCGCTCTCAGAGAGCCTTCTCTCGGCCCGGTATTCGGCATCAAAGGCGGAGCCGCCGGCGGCGGATATGCGCAGGTGGTGCCCATGGAGGACATAAACCTTCACTTTACCGGTGACTTCCATGCCATAGGCGCAGCAAACAACCTGCTTGCCGCCATGCTGGACAATCATATAACCCAGGGGAATGAGCTGAATACAGATACAAGACGCATCACCTGGAAGCGCTGTGTCGATATGAACGACAGGCAGCTGAGGTTCATAGTCGACGGACTGGGGGGCAAATCAAACGGAATGCCCAGGGAAGACGGATACGATATCACCGTTGCCTCTGAGATCATGGCTGTATTCTGCCTGTCATCATCGATCGCGGACCTGAAGGAAAGACTTGCAAGGATCATAGTGGCATATGACCGTGAGGGCAACCCGGTGACCTGCGGACAGCTTCATGCCCAGGGCGCCATGACAGCTCTTCTGAGAGACGCCCTGTCACCGAACCTGGTCCAGACTCTGGAAGGCACACCCGCGTTCGTACACGGGGGACCTTTCGCCAACATCGCCCACGGATGCAACTCCGTGATCGCCACGAAACTCGCTCTCAAAATGGGAGAGTACACAGTAACGGAGGCAGGATTCGGCGCGGATCTGGGCGCTGAGAAGTTTCTTGACATAAAGTGCCGTGCCGCAGGGCTGGTTCCTGACGCGGTAGTGGTGGTGGCAACCGTCCGTGCGCTGAAGATGCACGGCGGCCTGGACAAGACGCAGCTTGCCGAAGAGAATATCGAAGCTCTTGAAAAGGGGATTCCGAACCTTCTCAGACATGTATCGAACATACGTAACGTATACGGGCTGCCTTGCGTAGTTGCCGTCAACAGGTTCCCGACCGATACCGACCGTGAAATAGACTTTATAATAGAAAAATGTTCCGAACTTGGTGTGAATGTCAGATTGTCCACCGTGTGGGCAAACGGCGGAGCGGGAGGCGAGGAGTTGGCCCGGGAGGTCGTTAATCTCTGTGAAAACTGCAAGGGCGACTTCAGATACTCATACTCTCTTGACGAGTCTATAGAAGGCAAGATCGAAACCGTCACCAGGAAAGTGTATGGCGGTGAAGGTATAACTGTAATGCCCGAGGCGAAAAAGCAGATCGAAGTCCTTGAAAAGCTGGGGTTCGGGAATCTTCCTGTCTGTATAGCAAAGACCCAGTACAGCTTCACTGACGATCCCAAGAAACTCGGCGCTCCGGAGGGATTCAGGATCACAGTCAAAAACGTGAAGGTATCCGCCGGAGCGGGATTCATAGTGGTACTGACCGGTGACATCCTTACAATGCCCGGGCTTCCAAAACACCCGGCCGCTGAAAGGATAGACGTGGATGAGACGGGGAGGATCACTGGCATCTTCTGATGCCTGTCTTCCCGATACGGATATTCAGAGATCATATATACAGCGTGTTCATACAAAATGGGCACGCTGTTTTCAGAACCTGACAAATGTTTTGTGCCCTATTGACTTTAGCACGCTAAAGTGATATAATCTCGAATCATAGAAAAACCGGAGGATCAGGTCATGCTCGTTGACGAGAAAAAACTAAGCACCGAAGAGCGCGCTACTCTGGCGCTCCGCTCTCTTTACGAAAAGTACGGATACCTGCCGTACAAGATGACAAAATTCGAAGAATATGACCTGTATGTAAAGAACCGCGACTTTCTTGTCTCTGACAATCTCATCACATTCACGGATACCAACGGCAGGCTGATGGCTCTGAAACCGGACGTGACTCTGTCCATAATCAAGAATCTGGGCAGTACGGGTTCCGTGAAAAAACTGTATTACAATGAGAACGTATACAGGACATCCGGATGGGCATCCGGCACGGAAGGAACCTTCAGGGAAATAATGCAGGTAGGGCTTGAATGCATAGGCGACATCGATACGTATTCAGTCAGCGAAGTATTGATGCTGGCGGCCATGAGCCTGAAATGCATAAGCGGGGAAAGCATCCTTGATATTTCACACCTGGGAGTGCTTGAAGACGTTTTTTCCTGTATGGGGATCTCCGCGGAAGCCGAAAAGAAGATATTCGAACACGCTGATGAAAAAAGCGCGTCTTCCATAAGGGAGATCTGCCTGTCCGACGGTTGTACCGGAGAAGACGCCGACGCCCTGGCTTCGGTAATGGCGGAATACGGGAGACCCGGCGAGGTCATGGACAAGATCGGAAAGTTGTTCGGCGGCATCGCCGGCCGGGACAATTTCAGGGAACTGGAAGCCGCGGTGGCCTGCCTTGGCTCTGCCGGTGTCACGGATATGATAAGGATGGATCCGGGCCTTGTGGAGGATATACGCTATTACAACGGAGTCGTCATGAAGGGCTATATCAAGGGAGTGCCCCAGGCGGTGCTGTCCGGCGGACAGTATGACAAGCTGCTCAGAAGGATGGGAAAGGATCAGAAAGCCATCGGCTTCGCGGTATACATGGATACTCTTGAAAGGCTCAGGGATGCTTCCGGCAAGTACGATGTGGATCTTCTGATCTCCTACAGCGATCGGGCGGATCCCGAGACTGTCATGAAGGAAGCGGCCGCAGCCGTGGCCAAGGGATGGACCGTGAGGGTGGCAAAGGGGATCCCCGAAGGCGTAAGATACAGAACGATGAAAGAGATATGACGGTGGACATATGGGCGATTATCTGAATATAGCTCTCCCCAAGGGACGGCTGGGGGAAAAGGCGTACTCAATATTCGAAAAGGCGGGATATGACTGCTGTGAGATATGTGAGAACAGCCGGAAACTCATATTTGTGAACGAGACGAAGAAGATACGTTTCTTCTGGGTCAAACCTTCCGATGTTTCCATCTACGTTGAAAGAGGGGCGGCTGATCTGGGTGTGGCAGGAAAGGACATAATCCTGGAGTACGGTCCTGATGTGTATGAACTGCTCGACCTTGGAATAGGAAAGTGCAGAATGGCGGTGGCCGCTAAAAAGGATTTCCATGATGATGTTGAGAAGACCCTGAGAGTAGCTACCAAGTTTACGAAGATAACCCGTGATTACTATTCCTCAATCGGACGGAACATAGATGTCATCAAGCTGAACGGGTCCATAGAACTGGCTCCGATACTTGACCTTTCCGACGTGATCGTGGATATCGTGGAGACGGGCACCACTCTGCGCGAGAATGACCTTGAGGTCGTGACTGAGATCATTCCCATATCCGCAAGGCTCATTTCAAACAAGGTGTCGTACAAATTCAAGTTTGACGAGATCACTGAACTGCTTGACAGCATAAGAAAGGGGATGAAAGACTGATGATACGGATCATGAAAGCGGGTGAGGTACCATCCGGAGAAATACTGAAAAGAGCTTCTATGCCCACAGGTGTCGAGGATACGGTCAGGGAGATAATAGATAACGTGAGGAAAAACGGGGACCGTGCCCTTCTTGAATATACGGAGAAATTTGACAGGGTCAGACTGAGCGCCTTCAGGGTGAGCGAGGCTGAGATGACTGAAGCTGCTGAGAAGACGGATCCGTCCCTTGTCAGTGTAATAGAGAAGGCAGCGGACAATATCAGAAAGTTCCATATCAACCAGAAAAGAGAAGGATTTTCCATAAAAGGAGAGAACGGAGCCATTCTGGGCCAGAGGGTGATCCCCATTGAGAAGGCGGGCCTTTACGTCCCGGGAGGAACAGCGGCATATCCCTCGACAGTGCTAATGGATTCGATACCGGCAAAGATCGCCGGGTGCCGGAAGGTGGTAATGGTAACGCCGCCTGACAGGGAGGGAAAGGTCAATCCGGCTCTTCTGGTCGCGGCAAGGGTCGCAGGCATAGATGAGATCTACAAGGTGGGAGGCGCCCAGGCCATAGCCGCTCTGGCTTACGGAACTGAGAGCATTCCCAAGGTAGACAAGATAGTCGGTCCGGGCAACGCGTTCGTGGCAGAAGCAAAAAAACAGGTCTTCGGGACCGTATCCATAGATATGATAGCGGGACCCAGCGAGATCCTGGTCATAGCCGACGGAACGTCCGATCCGGAGTATCTGGCAGCGGACCTGCTCTCACAGGCCGAGCATGACAGGAACGCCACAGCCGTGCTCGTGACAGACTCGGAAAAACTGGCGTATGAAGTAGCTGATGAGATAGAAAAGCAGCTCGTGGAGCTGGAAAGATACGAAATAGCAAAAGCATCGATAGAAAACAACGGCAAGATCATAATCACAAAGGATCTCGGGGCTGCGGTGGAGACTGCCAATGAGCTGGCTCCTGAGCACCTGGAGCTGTCGGTGGAGGATCCGTTCAGATTCCTTGACTCCGTGAAAAACGCGGGATCCGTGTTTCTCGGAAAGTACTGCCCTGAAGCTCTGGGCGACTACCTTGCAGGTCCGAACCACACACTGCCCACAAGTGGTACCGCAAGGTTCTCAAGTCCTTTGTCGGTGGATGATTTCATAAAGAAGAGCCAGTATATATACTACACGGAAGAGGCGCTGGACGGTGCAGCCCTGGATATCGAGAGATTTGCCCTGGCAGAAGGGCTTGGAGCTCACGCCAGAAGCGCCGTGATTCGGACATGTAAAAAGTCCGGGGGAGACATGAGATGAGCAGATTCTGCCGGCGTGAGGGCCTTGAGCCATATGTTCCGGGGGAACAGCCGAAAGGCGGCATCCTGATAAAACTGAATACCAATGAGTCTCCTTTCCCGCCATCGCCCAAAGCGCTGGAGGCGGCCTCGGCAGCCGCTGGGAACCTCCGGCTCTATTCCGACCCGGAGTGCGCTTCGGTCAGGGAAGGGCTGGCCCGGACATATTCCGTTTCTCCGGAAAACGTCCTTGTGTCCAACGGATCGGACGAGGCGCTCAACTTCGCGTTCATGGCGTTCTGCTCCGCTGATGCGCCTGCGGTTTTTCCGGATATAACGTACGGATTCTACCCGGTCTTCTGCAGGCTGCATTCCGTGCAGTACCGGGAGATACCTCTGAGAGAGGATCTGAGCATAGATCCCGATGACTACATTGATGCCCCGGGAATGGTGGTCATCGCGAATCCGAACGCTCCTACCGGGATTGAGCTTCCGAGAGACGCCATTGAAAAGATAATACGGGGCAACCGGAACAATGTCGTCCTTATAGACGAGGCGTATGTGGATTTCGGCGGCCGGAGCTGCGCGGATCTCATTTACGAATACGACAATCTGCTGGTGATCGGTACATTTTCAAAGTCCAGATCCCTGGCGGGGGCGCGTCTGGGATTTGCGATAGGGCCGGCTGAGCTTATAGCGGATCTGGACAGGATCAGAAATTCGACAAATCCGTATAACGTGAATTCCGTAACACTGGCATGCGGCGCGGCTGCCCTTGAGGACAGCAGTTATATGGCGGAATGCTGCCGGACTGTCATCAAAAACCGTGAATACACTGCGTCCAGGCTCAGGGACATGGGATTTTTCGTTCCGGAATCAAAGGCCAATTTCGTGTTTGCCTCTCATCCGCGTATCAGCGGCGAAGAGGTATACAGGAAACTGCGGGAACGGGGCATACTGGTAAGACACTTCAGTAAGGAAAGGATCAGGGATTTCAACCGGATCACCATCGGAACGATGGAACAGATGGAGAAACTTATATCTGCACTAAACGATATTTTGGAGACGGTGAAATGAGAAATGCGACGATATGCCGGGAAACGGCTGAAACGAAAATATCCCTTTCTGTCTGCCTGGACGGCAGCGGCAAGGCGGAAGTCAGCACAGGCTGCGGCTTTCTTGACCACATGCTTACCCTGTTTGCGGCTCACGGACGGTTCGATCTGAAACTCAGCTGCTCAGGGGATACGAATGTTGATTATCATCACACTACTGAGGATGTGGGGATCTGCCTGGGGGCAGCCGTGCTTCAGGCCCTAGGGGACAGATCAGGGATCAGCAGATACGGGTCCGCGTTGATCCCCATGGATGAATCCCTTGTCATGACAGCGGTGGATATGTCCGGCCGCGGAGGGTATTATCCCGACACTGCGATCCCTGCCCAGAAAGTCGGGGACTTCGATACGGAACTTGCGGACGAGTTCTTTTACGCTTTTGCCAGAAACTCCCAGTCTACATTGCACATCAGGCAGATCTGCGGTACCAATTCGCACCACATAATCGAGGGAATGTTCAAGTCATTCGCGAGAGCAT
>JAFTCY010000090.1 GCA_017454465.1 Clostridia bacterium | reverse complement strand
TTCTCAATGAAAGCATCCATGAACTCGGTCTCAGTTTTCTTATGAGTCAGTTCATTGAGTTCGCCCACAGGAAGATCCGGGATCTCATCGTTTTCGAATGTCAGATAATAACCAAGGGTAAATGTATTGGGTTTTTCAAGAGCCACTGCCTCATCCAGGATCTCTTTGCATTTCTGGAGTTCCGGAACAAGTGCGCTGTAGTCCTTTGATTTTTTTGCCTCTTTCTCCAGTGACTTGAGGTTTTCCAGGCTTTCGGTAAACTCGGATGCCCTTTTATTGACGACAAATCTGCTCACAGATCCTTTCGCCGCATGAGCAAATGTCGACAAAGCCTGTCCGATACCATTCAGAGCCTTGTTCTCGATACGGAGGATCAGATCTTCCGCGTTAGCCTGAGCCTCCACCGCATAGTCATAGGAAGCGGTATACTCCGATTCAAGATTGGAATGCCGTACACTGAATTTTTTGAACTTATCGATATCATGCTGCCCGTCCGTGATGCCGCATTCGCGCATGTTGGTATCAAGGGACTTGAACATTTTGTTGAGCGCGGCTTTTGATTCCTTGCGGGCAGTCTTGTTTTTCAGCAGCATTGCCTCTGTAAGCTGCTGACCTACTCTCATTATGGGGTTCAGGGAAGAAAGCGGATCCTGGAAGACCATGGCGATCTTGTCGCCTCTGATCTTATGGAACTCGTCCTCATCTGTTTTCATCAGGTCCTTGTCACCGTAAAGGATCTTGCCTCCTTCTTTGATGGCATTACCGGCAAGAATCCCCATGATGGCCCTGGACGTTACGGACTTACCCGACCCGGATTCTCCAACGATCGCCAGTGTCTCGCCCTTGTAAAGGTCAAAACTGATGTCCCGGACGGCCTGAACCTTACCATTGGATGTCTTGAATGATATTCTCAGATCTTTAACTTCCAGTTTCTTCTCAGCCATTATTCATCAACTCCTCTCAGCGATGGGTTGAACGCATCGCGCAATCCGTTACCGAACAGGTTGAATGAGATCTCAAGAAGCGAGATGAACACTGACGGGAATACGATTATATGCGGGAAGGTGCTGAGATAAGCCTGACCCTGTGAAAGCAGGGTGCCCACCGAAGTCATGCCCGTGGTCTCGAGATTGATGATACCCAGGTATGACAGCATGGATTCGGAGAAGATCACTCCGGGGATGATCAGCACGGTACCCGTGATTATTGTTCCCAGTGAGTTCGGGAGTATATGCCTGAATATAAGTCTCTTGTCGCTTGCACCGAGGGTACGGGCGGCAAGTATATATTCCTGATTCTTGAATCTGTAGAACTGTGTACGCACCCGGCTCGCAATGCCTATCCATCCTGTCAGGACGAATGCGAATATGAGGCTTACGAACGGTCCTACGACTTTTGACAGGTGCATGTTGAACAGCGTCGCAACGACGATGAACGGGATCGCAGACAGAATATCCGTGATTCGCTCCATAATGAGGTCAACAGCGCCGCCATAGTATCCGGCAACTGCACCGTAAATGACCCCGATGAAGAAGTTTATGATCGAGACGCTGAACGCAAGTATGAATGACAGTCTCGCGCCTGATGCAAGGCTCACGAAAATATCCTGGCCGTGCTGGTTCGTGCCAAACAGGAATGATGCGTAATGTCCGTGCTTATATCTGTAATATTCCTTGTACAGAACGCGGACTCTGTAACCGGTCTGGTTCTTTACCGCGTAAACATACCAGCCGTCTCCGTTTTCTCCGTGTGTACCGTCATCCCCGGCGATCCTCATCTTGGAAGTATATCCGCCTCTCTCGGGATTGGTGTGCGTCAGGTAGTTTGCTTTGTAGATCGGAGTACCGTCAGGCTCATGCTCCCTGGTCTCCCCTGACGAAGTCGCAGACTCATCAGCAAGTTCATACCAGATGTTGGCGGAACTGGTCAAAGCCACAAACTGGGTCTTGTATGTGGCAGGTATCGGATAGAGTACCTGAATATTGTTCTCATCCTGATATGCCATCAGAGCCTCGTATTCATCCTTATGCAGGTCAGCAAAGACAAAACCGACCCTCTCATACGAATCAACGTCCAGATCATAGTATTTTATACCGGTACCGTCTACAAAAGAGTTATTGACTTTTTTAACAGCAGATTCACCGTACTCAATGCCCACCGAGTTCCAGTAGTCGTATCCTCCCTGGGTCTCTTTCTGCGGGCCGCAGCCATTCCATCCCAAGAATGAGAACAGCTGTGATTTTGGAAGGACCATCTTGTAATACCCGTCTCTCATGGTAACGTCATACGGAGACAGGAAAGGAACAATCACGGCAAAAAGCAGAAGAATGGCAATAATGATGGCTGCCACAACAGAGGATTTGTTTTTGGCGAACCGTCTCATCGCATCGCGGAAATATCCTATCGGTTTCGTAGCAAACTTTTTATCCGTCAGCTTGTCCGCGTCATTGGCAAGACGGAATTTTTCTCTCGGTATATTGTTAATATCCATCTTACCGCGCTCCCATCTTGATCCTGGGATCTATGAAACCGTAGCTCAGGTCGATGACCAGCCCCGCTGTCAGTCCGATCAGCGTATATATGACAGTATCGGCCATGAAGAAGTTATAGTCTCTCAGGTTTATTGACTGAACGAACAGAGAACCTATTCCGGGGATCGAAAATATCGGCTCTATGATCAGAGAACCGCCGAGTATACCGACGAATTCACCAAGGATCATAGGAAGGATCGGCACCATGGCATTTCTCAAAGCATGGCGCACGATAGCCTGGTTTTTGGTAAGCCCCTTCGTCCTGGCAAGAAGCAGGTAATCTCCTGTAAGGACCTCACTGAGCTCCGCCCTGGTAAACCTGGTAAGACCCGCGATAGTTCCGAATCCCAGCGAAATGATGGCCGGCAGCATCGAGTGGAACATCTTCCACGAGAAGAATGCTGCGTCAGCCTGCGAGGCAACTGTCAGCGGGAACCACCCAGCCTTATAGCACAGCAGGTACTGTACGAGAAACGCATAGACATACGACGGTACCGAAATGAACACTATGACCAGCGTTGAGATCAAATGGTCCTTCCATGTGTTCTTTTTCAGTGCCGCATATATGCCAAACAGAAGCCCCAGTGGTACGGACACCAGGAATGAATAAAAGTTAACAATTACTGTATACGGCAGTTTTGTCAGCATTACCTGACTTACCTCAAGGGAGACATACATCTGCTCCCCTAGCCCCAGATCTCCTTTAAGAAGATGCTGCCAGTACAGTCCGTACTGCACCATAATGGGCTTGTTGTACCCCATCTCCTCACGTCTTCTCTCGATAAGGCTCACGTCACGGCCCATGGACTTCACGGCCGGGAGCGGAAGAAGCTTGATCAGAATGAAGCAGATAGTCGTGATGATCAGGAAGGTAAACAACATCAGCGCTATTCTTTTTAATACGTACTTTGTCATTATTCTGTATCCTTAATGTAGGGATTTTGTTTCCTTGAGCGGGACAACCGCCGTGCCGCAGGCGGCAGATCGATCGTCCTTGAAGCCACCATATGTATTGCCGTTGCCGATAAAGATGTGGTGGCTTGAACGACAATCGAGTTTGATCAAATATAATTTAATTAAACTAAATGTGATGATAACGCAACACGGTCACGGGGAAACTCCCGTGACCGTGAGCATTTATCATTTGATTGAAATCAAACTATTTCCGGTTCCGGAAATCAATACTCGAGGGTACCTGCAACTTCTGCCCACTCAGCGTCGGTATAGTTGTATGTGTAGAATGCGATGCCGCCGAAGCCGACGAGGTCAACGTACTCGGTAACAGCATAGTCGCCCTTCTGGGATACGAGAGAACCAACGTTTCTGTAGTACATAGGTGTGTTGACATAGTTTGCAAGATATACATATTCCATTCCTGCGAACAGGTTGCAACGGGACTCAGCGTCATAGTTGCCGAATGCGTCGAGGGTGAGTTCGCCGTCCTGGGATGTGAGTTTGATATCCTGAGCATCCATCCATCTAGCCCATGTCTGGAGGGTCTCAACGAACTGATGTCCGTTGATTTTGAGAGCTACATATACAGCGTTGGAATCGAAGCCGTATTCCATCTGGTTCGGGTCATCGTTGATTCCTGCATCGCAGTAGCACTCATAGAGCATGGTGAACGGGCTGTAAGCTGCGCCGCCCCATGTGGAGAAGATGATATCAGCGCTGCCGGAGTACATTGAGTCGTAGTAGTCAGCGTCGACCTTCATCTCGAGAGAGACCTTGCCTTCGAAGCCTGTGCCTACGCATGCTTCCTTAAGAGCGTTGTTCAGGTAGTTGAACATCTGGACATAGATATCATCGCTCTGGTAAACAGAGATTGTAAGAACAACGTCGCCGCCGTCATATGTGCCGTCAGCTGTTGTCTCTTCGAATGCGAGCTGCATAGCTTCACGGGCAGCTGCCATATCGTAGCCGGTGATTGCTTCGTAAGCCTCATCAATGTCCTCAAAGTCGCCGTCTTCGCCCCATGTAAGTCCATAGAGTTTGCAGAGAGCAGCCTTGGCACCGTCAGAGTTACGGTAGGAAGCGCCGGTAAACGGATCGTAAACATACATGTAGTTCAGCATACCGTAACCTGCAGAGCCTGCAGCTGTGTAGGACTGAGCAAATGTTGTTCTGTCGATTGCGAGTGAGAACGCCTTACGGAAGTTGAGGTTTCCGAGAACTGTTGCATTCTTGCCTTCGCGGTCTTTAAGAGCAGTTTCATCGGTGTTGAATGTCAGCTTTGTTGTGTAGGACTGAGGTGTGAATCTGATGTAGTCGCTGGAGCCGTACTTTTCCATATCGGCTGACTGGAGGCCTACACCGTCGATCTCACCGTTCAGGAACGCGAGAAGCTGTGTTTCATGTTTGTCGATGAGCTGAACATTGATCTTGTCTGTCTGATACTGGCCGAGGTGCTTGCCGTCTTTGTAACCGTACCAGTTTTCATTTCTCTCAAGTGTGTAGAGTTTGTCAAGTTCGAAATATGTCATCATGTAGGGACCGTAGGAAGCTGTGGTCTCAAGGGATGTGCCATATGTGTTGACCTTCGGGTCGTCAGGATTCTTGAGGGACTCGAAGAGGTCCTCTTTTACGAGGTATGTGGAGCTGAGGTTGTAAGGAACATAGTAGTTCGGGTTCTCTGTGGGCAGAGTCGTTACTATAACGATCTCATATTCACCGGTCTTGAAGAAACCGACATTGTCCCAGCTGTAGTTATCCTCATAAGCAACTGTGTAGAAGCAGTATGTCGTGCTGTAGCTTTCATACTGAGCACCGGGTGCGAAATAGTCGTTGTAGAGGCCAGCGCCGCTGAATTCATCATCGCCTGCACCGTCTTTGGAATAAGCTGTCTCATCAAGAGCGCTTACATACTGCGGGCATTCGTTGCCTTCAGCATCAACGTATCCCTGTGCGCCCCAGAAGCCCCAGCAGTCAATGTAGATATCACCGACTTCACCGGTGTATTCAGATGTAACAGCAGGAAGTGCGACATAGGATGTTCTGCCCTGGTTGAAGTAGTTTGCTGCGCCGTATACCGCAAAGTTACCGGCATAGAGGGAGTCAGCACGTCTGTTGAGCTGAGCGGGATCGAGGAGCTGCTGATATGAGTAGATGTATGTATCAGCATTGATGGGTGTTCCATCGTTCCAGGTTGCCAGCTCATTCAGTTTGATCTTCCATGCTTTTGCAGTCTCACCCTCGGAAATGCCGTACTGTCCGACATAGTCAGCAGTAACGTCGACCGGGAGTTCTTCTGCCATTTCGCATGTTACGGACCAACCGCTCTTGTCAGAGTTCAGCTCGAATCCGTAGAAACCTCTTGAGAGGTAGTCGAGGATCGCGCTGTCGTCGTTGGTTTCCCATGAGAGCGGGTTCCAGTTGAGGTTGGACATTCCGGATGTTACATCGTTGTAGGTGTAATATCCTTCATCTGTGTAGTCCTTGCCTTCGACACCGGCGTAAACGTCATATCCGACTTCGCCGCCACCGACTTCGCCGGCTTCGATCGTGAGTTCGCCCAGATTGAAGGCCGGGTACTCAGCGGAGCCTTTTCCTTCGAGAGGATCAACCTCAGGAACGGGTTCAGTGTCAGGAGTTGTGTCTTCAGTGTCTTTCGTGGTGTCCTGTGTGTCCGGAGGTGTTGTTGTGTCCTTGGTGTCCTGTGTGTCAGGCGGAGTCGTCTGATTACAAGCTACTAAGGAGAAAACCATCACGAGAACAAGGGCAAATGCAAGGAGTTTTGCGATTTTCTTACTCATTTGTATATCCTCCAAATAATTTATATTACACGCTTATGCGAATAATAATCTGAAAGAGCCGGGTCAGGAGCCGGTCGTCATCTTAACCGTGCGTTTAAGGGCAAAAGCCCCCTTCCCCGAAAAAAGAGTTTGGATAATTATAAACTAAAAACGGATATTTTTCAAGGGATTTTGCCTTATAACCTGCCTATTTCCCGCCAAAAAAAGCAACTTTATTCAGTTTTAACTAAAACGAATAAATCCATGTAAGCCGATTCTGTCAGTTTGACACAAAAACACTTGCTGTTTCAGGTTTTGTTGTCCGAAAGCAAACACATGGAATTTATTCTTGTGATTCTCAGATCAGGCCCGCCAGGTAGGTTTTTTCAAACGTCCTGCATCCGATCCCTATATATCTGCTCCTGTCGCCGAGCATTATGTATTCGCCGTTTCTGTCCTTTCTTACGGGATATATCGAATATGACCTGACCTCATCCTCCCCAAGGGTCACCTTAAGTTTTGAAGATGATGTCACAGGAATGAACTTCTTCGTGAAATATTCGTACGCCACCATTTTGCGGCGAACAGGAAAGCCCGGTATCACATTCATTGAAAATGACTCCGTAAGAGGTTTGCGGCTGATATTGAAGAGCGCCAGAGCAAAACTGTCGCCTTTCGTATTGAACACCTTCTGTATTCTGCCCTCTTCCGCGCAGTTTCTGTATATGCAGTCTGTTGTAGGCATACCGGCGTTGTCAAGCCTGCATATGTCGCCGTCGCTGCCTGCTACGGGAAGGATCCCTTCAAGGCTGCTCTCGCCTATAGCGTCGCTTATATACACAGGCCCGCCTGAGATGCTCCTCAGAAGCCCGCTCTTTACCGGATCCGCTTTACCGGACCACCACATGTCATAATCACAGTAGTACACCTGGGAATGCCAGACCGCATTATACACGTTTTGTATAAGATGCTTGGCAAATCCGTTTTCACGGTCAGGATAAAAGTCGTCGCTGTTCCGGGAGATTGCAGTCTTCGGTCTCTGCTGGACATTTTCCATATCCATGCCCATGCAGTTGATGACTATGCCGTTAAAATGCTTGTAAATGGATCTTTCTATCGCCTGGTATGCCGTTCGGACACCGCACACCGTTGAATCTATCTGCCGGTATGTGTCGCCGCACATCTGGTTGTCCACTTTTACGAAATCCACTCCGCATTTTTCCAGATAGGAATGCCATTCATCCCAGAAGCCGAACTGTTTTTTCACCTCATTGATGGGAATCGTCCTGCCCGGGAACGCGACGGATTCGATCAGGCAGTCCGCATGTCTCTTGCCGAACTCGGTATTCGGGTCTATGCCGTTCCAGTAAGCGTGCAGCGTATGCCAGACGCCCACCTGCTTTACGCCGTACTCCTCCTTCATGCGCCGGATACATTCTCCGAGCCCCTCGGGGAACTTCTCCCTGTCTTCCTCAAAATCAAGAAGCCTGTACTCCCTGGTCGGAGACCACCCGTCATCTATGATCACCCAGTTTACCGGGATATTCTTTTCTTTGAATTCGTCCAGCTTTTCAAAAATCTTTGAGGAAGTCGGCTGCTGATAAAAAGCATTCCAGCTGCACCATCCGAATTTTTCAAACATCTCCGGAAATACACGCTCTTTTCTCAGGCAGACTTTAAGAGCCCCGCATTCGCGTGCAAATCCGTATGCCTCTTCCATCGCTTTGATCGGATCGTCTGAAATGGAAGCGGCAAGAAACGGGCCGTGGTATTCCCTGAATCCCGTGGTCTGGGCTCCGATCGTGAGCCTGTGATCCTCAAGCATCGTGCGGAAAACGTCGCCGACAAAGCAGATCACCGCGGCATTTCCGGAATCTGTTTTCAAAAGCAGGTGCTGGGTGGATTCATTCAGGGCGTCGCCCGGCTTCGGCCAGTAAGGCATCTGCCAGCATGATCCTCCTCCGTCCCTGTGGATGGCCGTGATCTTTTTTGCTGCATCAAGCTTCACGGGCATAGTGACTCCTATTTCATCCAGACCTTTATCTGATTCGAGATCTATGAAAAAAACAGCACTCTCTCTTTTGGCTATCTGTGTGACGGTGACCGAAATCCCGTTTTTACTGCCTTTCCAGCATAATTCTTTTCCTCTGCCTTCCGCTTTGAGATCAACATCAGCCTCGCATCCGCAGTCAAGATGCACTTTTACAGGAAATCCTTTCAGCATCTGTTTTGAAATGAGTTCTGCAGCCTTGTTCATTTACGCCTCCAAGTACTTAATGAAATCGGTAGAATTATACCAAACGCATAAAAAGGTGTCAACAATAATTCGCTCCCCAGGATCTTTGCATAGCAAACACGATCTGTCTTTTACTCTTTTTTTAATTTTCCTCTTGAAGTTCATTTGAACCTGTGATATAATCAGTCGAACTCGAAAACGGAGGGAACAAAATTGAACAAATATATCCCGGGAACTTCTATCGCCATGCACAGGATGTCCGATACTTCCCCGGATGGTGTGTTCGCTCTGCTGCTCCCAATGATCAAAGCCGCAGACGGACTCTCTCTGAGCCAGGTATGCTCGGTCACCGGACTGGAGCCGTCCACAATACAGAACTGGGTCAAGCGTGGATTTGTTGCACGCCCGATAAAGAAGAAATACTTTGAGAGACATCTGGCAAGGATCCTGATCATATCGATGTTGAGAGATTCCATGAAGATCGAAGATATCGGTGCGCTTATGAGACTTATTAACGGCGATGCCACTTCGGAAAGCGACGATATAATCTATGAGACTGACCTGTATGACTGTCTCTGTGAGGTCATAGAAGTCACGGAAAACACATACGACAGCAAAGATCTTGACAGCCTGATCAAAAAAACCATTGCGAAGTACAAGCTTAAAAACGGCGGGACCGAGCAGAAACTGTGTGACGCCGTAAAAGTGATGCTGAGCGGATACCGCACCGGGGTCCTAAAACGCGAATGCGATCTGCATTTCGCATGCATGAAAGAGAGGTACAGCAAATGACGATCTTCGACCCCTTTATTACATGGTGGAATGGTATGACTCTTCTGCAGCAGATATTTGCAGCCTGTGCCATCCCCGCTACGCTTATCCTCATAATCCAGTCGATCATGCTCATAGTAGGGCTTACAGGAAACGCAGACAGTTCCGATAACGGAGAGGGCGATCACGACTCGGGGGATGACGCGGACACAGATTCTCCTGATACTGACGGCTTCGACAATGATTCGGATTTGGATGACACATCAGATTTCGATGAAGCCTCAGACGCAGACGGGCTTGACGATGCTTCAGATGCCGGCGACACAGATATGGATGACGCCGGTTCCGGCTTCGACTCGGATACGGATTCGGACGGTGACGGCATACCTGATACAGATCAAGGAGCAGGAACGAATTACCATGTTTCAGACAGGAACGATGTAAACACCGTAAGGCATACGGGCGGACACCATTCAAGCGGGCTCAGGCTCTTTACCATACGAGGGATCGTAGCCTTCCTGGCCATAGGTGGCTGGCTGGGCGTATCGATGATAGATCTGAAACTCAGCCCCGCGCTCACTGTTGCGATAGCCGTGGCAGGAGGATTCGCAGCCATGCTGCTGTGCGCACTGGTCATCAGATGGTCAGTCAAACTGCAGGAGAACGGGACCATGTCTTTAAAGAATGCGATAGCCCATACTGCGACCGTGTATATTCCGATCCCGCCGGAAAGGCACGGATTCGGCAAGGTGACCATGACTCTTCAGGAAAGCTATGTTGAGCTGGAAGCAGTGACCGACTGCAAGGACAGGATACCCACAGGCACTGAGGTGTTAGTTGTGGGCATAGCTGATAAAAACACCCTTCTGGTCAGACCCCTGTGACAATGTAAATAATTAACAGAAAAGGAGATACAAACATGCCAGCATCAGTAATCATTCTTCTTTGTGTACTTGCGGTACTCATTTTCACCATGTTTCTCGTGGTGCTTTCAAGATACCGCAGGTGCCCTTCCGACAAGATCCTTGTCATCTATGGTAAAGTCGGAACAAACAGCGACGGAACAACAAGATCCGCCAAATGTATCCACGGCGGCGCCGCGTTCATATGGCCTGTGATCCAGTCATACCAGTATCTTGATCTGACTCCCATGTCAATCAACGTAGACCTGACCAACGCCCTTTCGCACCAGAACATCCGAGTAGACGTTCCTTCAAGATTCACCGTCGGTATCTCGGTGGAACCGGGAGTCATGCAGAATGCCGCAGAAAGGCTCCTCGGGCTCAAACTTGCTGAGATCCAGGAACTCGCAAAAGACATCATCTTCGGCCAGCTGCGTCTCGTCATAGCCACGATGGATATAGAAGAGATAAACACCGACCGCGACAAATTCCTGGAGGCTGTCTCTCACAACGTTGAGACAGAACTGAAAAAGATAGGTCTTCGCCTGATCAATGTCAATGTTACCGACATCACGGACGAATCCGGATATATCGAAGCGCTTGGTAAAGAAGCTGCGGCTAAGGCCATCAATGATGCGAAAAAATCCGTCGCGATCCACAACAGGGACGGTTCGATAGGCGAAGCTTCTGCTCTCAAGGACCAGAGGATCTCCGTTGCAGAATCCAACGCAAACGCCATCAACGGTGAAAACGAGTCCATGGCAGAGATAGCGATGTCCAATGCACAGCTGAGGGAAAAGCAGGCAGAGGCACAGCGCAGGGCAACGACAGCTGAAAAGATCTCGGCGGCAAAGGCTCTCGAGGAAGCCTACGCAGCAGAACAAATGGCTGAAAAAGCAAGAGCCGAGAGAGAATTCGCCACAAAACAGGCAGATATTATCACCGCTGCTCGAATCGAGAAAGAGCGTATGGAGCTCGAGGCTGAAGCAGATGCAGAACAGCATAGGCGCCGTGCAAAAGGTGAGGCCGATGCCATCTACGCCACCATGGAAGCACAGGCCCGTGGTGTACAGGAGGTCCTTGAAAAACAGGCTCTCGGATATGCAAAGATAGTCGAGGCAGCAGGCGGAGATACCTCAGCGGCGATCCAGATGATGCTGGTCGACAAGATCGAACAGCTGACAAAGATCCAGGTAGAGGCTATCAAGAATCTGCAGATCGACAAGATCACCGTCTGGGATTCCATGGGCGGAAAGGGAGAAGGCGGGTCCACAACTGCCAACTTTCTTTCAGGCATGATGAAAGCCATTCCGCCTCTCAGCGACACTCTCAAAATGGCAGGGATCCAGATCCCGGAATTCCTCGGCAAGAAGATAACGCCCGCCGAAGGTCAGACTGAAACTCAAGCTGAAACTCCTGCTGAAGCGGCTCTCTCGCCTGAGAATGGTTGACCCTTCACAACTGACTCCCAATCTACAGAAATAAATAAAGCTGTGGCCCGCAGGATGATTCCGGCGGGCCACAGCTCGTCTATATGTTCCTTGTATCAGTTGCTCAGCCCCAGTCCGAATCTTTCTCCGGCCAGTTTCCTTTTGGCGGATGAAAGCATGAGCTTTATTCGGTTAAGCTGGTTTACTTCGCTTGCTCCGGGATCGTAATCCACAGCGACGATATTCGCACCCGGGTATGCCTTTTTCAGCGCTTTGATAACTCCTTTTCCTACCACATGGTTGGGCAGGCAGGCAAACGGCTGAATACATACGATGTTGTTTATTCCGGATGTAAGGAAATCAGCCATCTCGCCTGTCAGAAACCAACCCTCTCCGTACTGATTGCCCAGTGACAGGAATTTTTTAGCCAGTTCTGCCTTTTCGGCAATAGCTGACGAAGGCGAAAAACGCTTGCTCTTCTGCAAAGCCTCTGTGGCTGCTTTTCTGAGCCTGGTAACAGCTTCGACTCCTACCTTGGCGATAACTGAGAATGCCCAGCTTTTGCCGAGATACTTGTGCTTATAGTCACTGTTGAAAAAACTGTAATTCAGAAAATCGATAAGATCCGGTACGACCGCCTCAGCTCCCTCTTTTTCCAGCAGCTCCACAAGTCTGTTATTCGCAAGAGGCATGTACTTCACCAGTATCTCACCGACTATGCCGACTCTTGGTTTTTTTATCGTTTCATCAATAGGAAGCTCATCAAATTCCCTGACAATACCCCGGCACACATCAGAGTAACTGAATTCGCGGCTTCTGTTAAGGAGATAGTCAATGCAGATGTCCTTCCACTTTTCGTGAAGTCTGTCCGCGGAGCCTTTTTCTGTTTCATAAGGTCTGACCCGGTAAAGACATTTCATCATCAGATCGCCCAGGACAATAGCCTTCCCGGCATCAAGTATCATCTCCGGCGATAACCTGAAGCCTTCGTTCTTCTCCATGCCGTTAAGGTTAAGGGAGATCACGGGTATGTGTGACATACCGGCTTTTTTTAAAGCGCGCCTTATGAATCCCACATAGTTACTGGCTCTGCAGCAACCTCCGGTCTGAGTCATCATGATCGCGAGCCTGTTCGTATCATACTGTCCTGAGGTTACAGCTTCCATTATCTGCCCTATAGTGGTGATCGATGGAAAGCACGCATCGTTGTTCACGTATTTCAGCCCCGTATCGATAGCACTGCGGTTATCATTGCTCAGGATCACCACATTGTATCCGTATTTTTTGAAAAGCGGTCCGATAAGATCAAAATGGATGGGGCTCATCTGCGGAGCAATGATGGTATATCCTTCTTTCCTCATCGTTTTTGTAAAGTGAACCCTCTGGTATTCGGGAGAAACAAATTCGGAACTGATGCCGTGATTTTTTCTCAGGTTCATCGCCGCGATAAGGCTTCTTATCCTTATACGCGCAGCCCCCAGGTTGTTGACCTCATCTATCTTGAGAAGGGTAAACAGCTTCCCCGAGGCAGTGAGGATCTCGCTGACCTGATCTGCAGTCACCGCGTCAAGGCCGCATCCGAATGAGTTGAACTGCACCAGTTCCAGATCATCTCTGCGGCTGACAAATTCGGCTGCTGTGTACAGCCTTGAATGGTAAACCCACTGGTCATTCGCCCTGAGCGGTCTCATAGGTTCAAAATCAACGGGCAGGCTGTCTTCTGTAAATACGTAAAGTCCATATGAAGAGATCATTTCCGGTATTCCGTGATTGATCTCAGGATCAGTATGATAAGGCCTTCCCGCGATTACGATACCTCTCCCTTTTTCCTCCTCCATCTTTGCGAGAAGTTCTTTTCCCTTCTCAACGATATCCGCCTTGGCCGATATCTGTTCATTCCATGCCTTCTCTACAGCTTCCGCCGTCTCGGAAGCAGGTATCTGCCATGTTTCCCTGCAAAAAGCCGTCAGCCTCTTTTTTACAGTCCGAATATCTGTAAATGCCATGAACGGTCTCAGAAACCTGACCGAACCGTTTGAAATGTCCTCAATGTTATTTTTAAGGTTCTCCGCATACGAAACGACGATCGGGCAGTTAAAATGATTCTGAGCTTTGTCCGTCTCCTGTTTCTCATAAAACACACAAGGATGGAAGATAGTATTAACACCGCGGTTGATCAGCCACTGCACGTGACCGTGCGCGAGTTTTGCAGGATAACACTCTGATTCTGAAGGTATAGATTCCATCCCCAGCTCGTATATCTTCCGGCTCGAGAATGGAGACAGCACCACTGAGAAACCGAGTGTTTTGAAAAAAGTGGCCCAAAAAGGGTAATTCTCATACATATTCAGGACTCGTGGTATGCCGATCTTACCTCTGAACGCTTTCTCATCCTCCAGAGGTTTGTACCCGAATATTCTCTTGAGTTTATACTCGACAAGGTTGGGGGCTTTTTTCTTCTCTTCTCCCCCCAGGGGCCTTTCGCATCTGTTACCGGATATGTGTTTCCTTCCCCCGGAAAATCTATTTATCGTCAGAAGGCAGTTATTGGAACACCTGCCACACCTTACTGTGGAGCTGTCATACTGCAGGGCTTCTATCTCCTCAAATGACAGCATCCCTGTCTTCTCATGCGCCCTGTCCTTTGCAATGAGAGCAGCACCGAAAGCGCCCATGATCCCTGATATGTCAGGACAGACCGCAGAGCACCCAGCTATTATCTCAAATGCCCGGAGAACAGCTGTATTGTGAAACGTTCCGCCTTGTACGACTACATGTTCCCCCAGATCTGACGCACTTCCAAGCTTTATCACCTTGAAAAGCGCGTTTTTTACGACCGAATAGGCCAGCCCTGCTGAAATATCGCTGACTGATGCCCCTTCCTTCTGAGCCTGTTTTACATTCGAATTCATGAAAACGGTGCACCGGGTGCCGAGATCGACCGGATTTCTGGCATAAAGAGCTTCCTTTGCGAATTCTTCTGCAGAATAGCCCAGGGATGTGGCAAAATTCTCTATGAAAGAGCCGCAACCTGACGAGCATGCTTCATTCAGGATAACGTTTTCCACTGTCCCCTGCTTTATCTTTATACACTTCATATCCTGTCCACCTATGTCAAGGACACAATCGACATCAGGATCAAAGAAGGAAGCTGCCGTACTGTGCGCTATCGTCTCAACTTCACCTTCATCAAGCGAAAAGGCAGATTTCAGCAGCGCCTCCCCATAGCCCGTTGAGCATGCGCACCCTATGACCGCATCCTGCGGCATAGCCTTCTTCATATCCAGCAGCGCTTTCTGAGCAGTTTTGACCGGGTTTCCCATATTGCCCGAATAAAAAGAATACAACAACTGCCCTTTTTCCCCTATGAGCGCCATCTTCGTGGTAGTAGAACCGGCATCGATACCAAGATAGCATTTTCCCGAATATCCGGACAGGTCTTCCTTCTCGACGGATGCCATAGCATGTCTCAGCCTGAAGTCCTCATAGTCATCAGAAGTCTCAAACAGAGGAGGCAGTCTTTTGATTTCAAACTCCATGGAGATTCCCGACTCAAGACGGGCCCTCATCTTCTTAATGGAAACTGTTTCGGTACACTCCTCTGACTCGTATGCAGCTCCAAGAGCCGCAAACAGGTGGGAGTTATCCGGATCCACTATATTGTCCGAAGCCAGATTCAAAGTGCGGATAAAAGCTTTTTTCAGTTCGGGGAGAAAATGCAACGGGCCGCCCAGAAAGGCAATATTGCCTCTTATCGGTTTGCCGCAGGCAAGTCCGGAGATCGTTTGATTGACAACTGCCTGAAAGATCGAAGCAGCAAGATCGGCCACATCAGCTCCTTCATTCACCAAAGGCTGGATATCAGTTTTTGCAAAGACACCGCATCTTGCCGCGATGGGATAGATCTGTGTATATCTGGAGGCCTCTGCATTCAGCCCTTCAGCATCAGTCTGCAGGAGGGCCGCCATCTGATCTATAAATGACCCCGTACCTCCGGCGCAGACCCCGTTCATACGCTCTTCGACATTTGTTCCTTCAAAATAAATTATTTTCGCGTCCTCTCCTCCAAGCTCTATTGCTACATCAGTCTGAGGATAAAGCTTCTTGAGGGCGTCGGCAACCGCAGTAACTTCCTGTACGAACCCTATGCCCAGGGCTTTGCCCAGGTTTATTGAACCGGACCCGGTAATCATAAGCTTAAGATAGCAACTGCCGATCTGCTCTTCGGCTTCGGCCATAAGAGAAGCCAGGGTTTCCTGGATCTTCGAACAGTGTCTTCTGTAATCACTGAAAATGATCTCATCTCCGTCAATGATCACAAGTTTTACAGTTGTAGAACCAACATCTATTCCCGCATTGTAACTTTTCACCGCAGCAGTCACCTCCAACAAAGAATTTTGTGCTCTGAAAACGGTTTTACGATACCTGCTGTAAAACCGGAAAATGTTGTATCACATATTCAAAAAAATGTCAAACAGCTTTGAAAAAAGCAAAACCTCCTTTGTATCGAACAAAAGAGGTTTCCCATCCCGCGCCATACAGGATTCGAACCTGTGGCCTACCGGTTCGTAGCCGGGCACTCTATCCACTGAGCTAATGGCGCTTACTTCGGACTTGGTTATGTTAGCACAGAGTTCTGACTTTGTCAATGGATTTTTCGAATTCTCTACGTTATTCGTTGCGGAATGTGATCCGGTTCACTCAGAGAGCGATCTGATCCAGATTTCCAATGAATTCGCGTCAAGTCCGTACAGTTTTAAGAGCTCGTCTCGTGCAGCGTGAGGAACATCGGTGTCTCTTATGGCCCTTACCGCGACCCTGTTTGAAAGAATCAGCGAAATCTGTTCCCCTATTCCTCCTCTTTCTGCAGATTCCTCAACCACAGCCACGGCTTTTGCCTGGCTGAGTTTTTCAAAAAGCTCACTGCTGTCCGGGAGAGGGATGATTTTTCTCAATACCACAGCTTCCGCTCCGCTGCGGTATGCGGCCTCGACCGCTTCCTCAGCTATCTTGCCGTATGTAACCACCACTGTATTTCCTTCCTTTTCCCTCCCGTCTGGTTTAAAAAGCTTCCACTCACCATAATCTATTGAGGGATGTGTATAGACGGCTTCCGAATTTTTTGGATACCTGATCACAGTAAGGCCTTTGCCTTTTGTGCAGTCATCAAATGATCTCTCGAATGCTTCATATGTGTCAGGAGAGTAGACGGCGGCCCCATTGATCAGAGAGAGGAGCGCAACATCATATATCCCCTGATGCGTCACTCCTTCACCGGCAACAAGGCCACAGTGACTTACAAGAAGTATTACGTGGGAGTTGGCACCCGAAAAATTCTGTATACCGATATCGTGCCACATCTGGTCAAATGTTCGTTGTACGAATGTAGAATATAGAACCACCACAGGAAGCACCTTTCCAGATCCCCTTATAGCCATGCCGGATGCGAAAGTCACCGCATGTTCTTCGGCTATGCCCACATCGAAAAACCTGTCCGGAAATCTCTCTGAAAATTCCGTCAGCCCGCACCCGCCGGTCATGGCAGCGGTAATAGCAACACTGTTTCCGTTTTCTTCACCCAGGCGGACCATCCTTTTGGATACCAGCTTCGTAAAGCTTTTTACCGCCGGATCATCCTTCTGGTTGTCGGTCCCAAGGTTACGGGATGTGCTGTGGAAAGACTCGGGATTGTCCTCAGCCGGAGCAAATCCGTACCCTTTTTTAGTCTTCACATGCACGATTACCGGACAGTTCGTGCTCTTGGCCTCCTCAAGCACGGAAACAAGCTTTTTGATATTGTGACCGTCTACAGGGCCTATATACTCCAGCCCCATGATCTCAAACCACGTCTGTATCCCTGAGACACGCTTTATGAACTCCTTCAGGGAGACCGATGCCGAAGTAAGGCCCCTGCCTATCACCGGTATTTTGGAAAATACTTTTTTAGTCTTGTATTTGAATCCGAAATACTTCTTGCTGGTCCTGATCCTGGAAAAGTACTTCGACATGCCGCCGACATTTTTCGAGATCGACATTCCATTGTCATTGAGTATGACCATGACTCTGAGCTTATCTGCCGAAAGTTGCTGGATCGCCTCGTACACCATTCCGTTGGTAAATGATCCGTCTCCCACCAGTGCCACAGCCCAGTTATCCCTGCCGAGTATCCGGTTCGCCTCAGCCGCTCCCACGGCACAGGAGATGGCTGATCCACAGTGCCCTGAAGTCAGGAAATCGTGCTCGCTTTCCGCCTTATTCGTAAAACCCGAGATTCCGCCATTACGGCGCAGTGACCGGAACAGCTCTTTTCTTCCCGTAATGATCTTATGGGCATACGCCTGATGGCCCACGTCAAAAATGAGTGTATCGTCCGGGCTGCTGAACACCTTGTGCATTGCTATGGTAACATCAGTCACACCAAGGTTTGATGCCAGATGTCCCCCGTTGTCCGCCACAGTGCTGACTATCATGTCCCTTATTTCCTGAGACAGCTGTTCCAGTTCACTGTATGACAGTTTTTTCAAGTCCTCAGGAGAATTTACCATGTTAAGTACTTCACGCATATATACCTCAAAGCTACGGAAGGCCCACACTCATCCCAAATGGTCTGTGCGGGCCGTTCTGTTGTTCCTATTCTCTGCTTGTATCGATATTCATGAACTTGGTGCATTTCGCGTCCCAGCCCAGCTCGATCTTTCCGACCGACCCGTGCCGGTTCTTTGCGATCAGGACCTCTGCGATACTGTTCTCTCCCTCTGCTTTGTTCTGATAGTATTCAGAACGGTAAAGCAGAAGCACCATGTCCGCATCCTGTTCCATAGAGCCCGATTCTCTGAGGTCGGACAAAGCCGGCCTGTTGTCTTTTCTGTCCTCAGGACCGCGGTTCAGCTGTGCGCAACACAGAACCGGAGCCTCTATCTCCTTGGCAATCAGCTTCAGACCTCTTGAAATATCGCCTACCTCAACAGTTCTGTTGTCCCTTTTCCTGTTGGGATCGCCCTGCATCATCTGAAGATAATCCACAATGATCATGCCGATGTTTTTTTCTCGTCTGAGCTTTGAAAGCATCGAAGCTATGGTTGTATTGGTACTGTCATCGATCAGAATATCCGTTTCGGCAAGCTTCTCTGCTGTCTTTGCCAGCCTGATCCAGTCGTCCTCATCAAGATTACCGGCTCTCATTTTTTTACTGTCCACCTTTGCTTCGCTGGACAGCATCCTGTTGACCAGTTCCATGGCCGTCATTTCCAGCGAAAAGACACAGACTTTCTTCCGTGTCTTCATTGCGTAGTCTGTGGCAATATTCATGGCGAAAGAAGTCTTTCCCATTCCGGGACGGGCACCTATCAAAACAAGGTCTGTCTTACCGATTCCGACGATCATGTTGTCAAGGCTTGTAAACCCGGTAAGGGCGCCAGAAAGGGATTCGGGATCGCTCGCCCGCTGCTGAAGTTCCTCATATGCACTGAAAAGCACGTCTTTGATATGGACGAACCCCTTGTTTGCCCGCTTATTCGAGATATCATAGATCCTCTTCTCGGCACCTGCGAGGATCGAATCCACGTCATCCGATCCGGAATAAGCGTCCTCAGCTATGCTCTCACCTGCTTCTGCAAGAGTGCGCAGTACAGATTTCTCATATACTATTTTTGCATAATCCTTGGCATTTATCGCATTTGGCGCGGTCTTGGCAACCTGTGTGAGATACTGGTTGCCGCCTGCCAAATCATAAGTGCCGTTCTCTTCCAGCTTCCTTAACAGTGTAACGGCATCTATGTTTCTTGACGCCTGGTACATATCATGCATCGCCGCATAGATCTCTCTGTTTTCTTCAACATAGAAATCGTCGGCTCTTACGATGCCCTCCACTATGTCCATGCATGACGGGTCGATCAGAATCGATCCAAGGAGAGCCTGCTCAGCTTCTAGGGAAAACGGAAGTTTTCTGTCTAATCCTTCAAATTCCATTTTTATATTTCCTGTCAGTCATGGATAAGGACATTGATCTTACCTGAGATCTCCGGATAGATCTTTGCATCCACGGTGTATGTTCCGTATGCCTTTATCGGCTCGCTAATAACGATCTTTCTCTTGTCAAGTTCGATACCGTGCTGTGCAAGCAGGGCCTCAGCTATGTCTTTGTTTGTCACGGAACCGTAGAACTTACCGTCAGCGCCCTGCTGTATCCTGATCTTGACAATGACCGCCTGCAGCTTCTCGGCAGTTTCACGGGCCGCTTTCCTTTCCAGGTCTATCTTTCTCTGCTTTGCCGCTTCTTTATTCTTTATGTCATTGAGGATCTTTGCATCCGCCTCGGCCGCCAGTTTCTTCGGTATCAGATAGTTTCTCGCGTAGCCGTCTGAAACCGTGATTATATCATCCTTTTTCCCCTGGCCTTTTACGTCCTGAAGCAATACCACTTTCATCTCTATTACCCCCTGTTAATTGATCTGGTTGCTCTTTTCCGAAAGGAATGTGTCTATAGCCTGCTTCAGATCACCAATAGCCTCTGCCAGGCTCTTATCCTGGAGCTGAACGGCGGCTCCGTCAAAATGACCTCCTCCGCCCATCGACTCCATGATGAGCTGCACATTTACAGCTCCGGTCGATCTTGCAGATATATGCACTGTGTCACCCAGCTTAACCACTGCGAACGATGCCTGTATCCCCTCAACTTTGAGAAGATTGTCCGCAGCTTTGGCAGCTATGATACGGTAGGTCGCATCTGTTTCGATATTCTCTCCCACGTCAGTTATGGCAAAATTCCTGCGATAGATCTCAACATTCCCGCGGAAGTTCGCTTCTCTCTTGTAGTCATCAAAACTCTCGCGGAATAGGGATGTCACAACCACAGGATCCGCCCCCCTGTCTCTCAGATACATGGCGGCAGAAAACGTTCTGGTACCGGTATTTCTCGTAAACTGCTTGGTATCAAGCGTTATACCCGAAAGCATCAGGTTTGCCTCTGAATATGTGAGCGCGTCGTTGGGCAGGATCTGCTCCAGCATTTCGGATACCAGTTCACAGGCGGAAGATGCAGACGGGTCTATGTATTCTATATCCGGTGCTTTTTCAAACTCAAATTTCTTGATATGATGATCTATGACCGCAAGTGTACCGGCATTGAAAGCTATATCCGGCGCTTCCGCCATATTAAGATCGTTCAGGTCAGTCACAATCACGAAGGTTCCTGTCTGCAACAGATCCTGGCCCACGCTCTTGTCAACGAAGACTCCCCTGAAGTCTTCCTCGCCGTCTATTATTTCCCTTGAATCGATCAGCGAACGATTCGACTCGTCTACCACGACATTAACACGGGATCCGCAGTGCATTGCTATCCTTGCAAGCCCTATGCATGCCCCGAAAGCGTCAAAATCTGCATATTTGTGACCCATTACAATGACGTTAGAGGCTTTTTTTATAAGCGATACCAGTTCTCCGGCTACAACTCTCGCCTTAACATTGGTCCTCTTCTGAACGGTCTTGGTCACACCGCCGTAAAAATCTATGGACTCGTCGTTTTTGACAGCCGCCTGGTCCCCGCCTCTCTGAAGAGCCATATCAAGGGCCGCCCTCGCGGCTTTTTCCTTATCTTCGAAGCTTCCTTTTATCGCGGACACTCCCATGGAGATCGTCATGGGAATATTTGACTCTGCAACCTTTATCTCCCTGACTCTGTCAAGAATATCGAACTTGTTTTGGATTATGTTGTTCAGGGTCTTTGTATCTGCGATGAACAGGTATTTGTCTCTTTCATATTCCTTCAGTATGCCGCCCACCTCATCAGTCCAGTCTCTCAGGATCTCGTCTATCCTGGATGTCACCGGACGGTATATTTCGCTGTCGTACTGCATCATCTCCATGAAGTTATCGATGACTATATAGCTTACGACAGGCTCGTCGTCGGCCATTTTCTTAATCAGAGCCTCTTCATCGGTGGCATCTGTGGTGGTTATCAGAGTGAAATCATCGGCGTCGGTGTTTATATGGTCGTATGACGCATAGAACACCCTTCCTCCGAAGGTAAGCTTTGCGCCTCTTCTGCTTCTGTCAGACCGTATCTCGGACAGATCTTTCCCCACAAGCTCAGAAGCTTTTTTCCCGTAGATCTTGCCCGATTTTCCGCAGACCTCCTCGGTGGCATTGTTATACCAGATGACGGTCTCCTCCGAGTCGCAGATGAATACGGGGGTATTCGTCTTCACGACAGCGTCAAACATTATTCTTCCTATTACGGAAGCCAGTCCGTCGTCAAGTGTCGTTCCCCGGTTTTTGCGTTCGAAAATGAACCATGCCAGACCGCAAAGAAGTGCAAAAGCCGCAACACACACAGCGGTCGAGATCACCATCCCGGGCTGCCAGAATTTTGCTATCAGGGCAAAAAGACCAATGCAGAAAACAGCACTGACCGCGCAGAATATAAGCGTGACTCGTTTAATGCTGAGTCTTCCGTTTTCGTTTTTTCTGTTTTTCGCCATATGGCATCAACCTTTCGAAAATCTATTTGTCAGCTGTCCTGTCTTGGTCTGCGCTCAAACGCAAGGTAATATCTGATCCTCCAAACAGCTCCGACAAGAGACACTGCGAGAACAAGATATACAAGTCCAAGCAGAAACGTTATCATCACCAGTCCGACTATCACCATCGTCCTGGGGCCTTCTTTCAGCCTTTTTATAAGCACTCTCTTTCCCAGGACTGCAAAGGGCATGACCGAAACTGCAGACAAGGCAAGCGCCACCGCAAGCCCTACTCCTGTGCTCATAGTCATGATTATTCTCAAAAGAAATGTTGCAGCATGGTAAAACGCAAAGCTTACAGGAATCGAAGTCGGCTTGACCTCCTCGTCATGTATGACCTGTTTTTTTGTTTTTCTTGAGATGATCTCAAGGGACAGTTCAGTGATCCATCCCAGAAAAGCGGCTGTGTAAATGACATATTCAGGGACTCTCATCATGATAAGTCGGGTAAGATCCGGAGAAAAAGTCTCAGAAAGCCCGATGTTGAACATGCTGAGGTACCCTACTACATACTGATTCATGAAGGATTCTATTCTCGCAGTCATCAGTTCGACAAAATTTCCTATACTGCCGTATCCCGAGACCAGGAGCCATATCAACCCGCCTGCAACAACTGCCCCGGCAGCCGCCGATATCGCGAACTGCCTCTTGAATCTTGTAGTTCTGAGGCTCAGGAACAGTATGTATGCGGCCGTGGGCACAGAAACAGCCGCAAAAGTATAGATCGCGAGAGAGAGACTCGGTGAAGGTATCAGCGATGTCAGGATACCTAAAATCGCACATCCGACACATGGTATCCTCTTTCCGCAAAGCCACGTATGGCAAAGCATTGCCCAGACCGGAGCCAGCAGGAAAACACCCGTAAAAGCAGCCAGCAAACGGAGAACAGTGACTATCTCAGTATGTGAAGACAGCTGGAAAAGCTTAGATGAAGCGAAAACTGCCACAATCACGATGATACAGGTAACTACAATTCCGGAACCTGTCCCTGACCTGATCGCCCCGTTGCTTCTGCTGTCCATGCCGAACCTCCATACAGTACTCCTTACAATTCGCCAATTTGTATTATACACAAATAGATGAGGCATTGCAATATTTCATCAAAACATGAGGGCAGATAACCGCCCGGGATTACCTGCCCTAATATGTCGTCGGTTCAGATACCACCAAGCGGAATCGGGACCAAAGCATGCAAAAAAGTTGAGTATACATAAGCTTTTTGAACTCTTTCGAGGAAAATGTCAGAACAGATCGCAGCATAATATCTCAGCTGTGAACCGTGACGTTCCCTCAGGATCCCTTCCGCCTTTTCAAGATCTTCTTTTCCGAATCTGTCTGTCTTATAGTCGATAACCACAAGCTCATCCGTATCAGGATCCCTGAAAAGGCAGTCGACCGCTCCTTTTGTCAGCAGTTTTGTCCCCTCCTGCTCCAGCTTTGCCGCAAGATCACTGTTTTCCGTCAGGCCGGATGCGTCCATCTTAACAAGAAAACGGAATTCCCTTTTTACGAACCGCGACCTTATTATCTTACCGATAAGTTCTGTTTTTGCAAATTCCCTTATCTGGTCTTTGTCTATTAGTTCCGCGTCTTTCTCTGAGATGTATCTTTCCCGGATCAGCCTGGCGATTTCCTCTTCGGCGCCGGCCTCCAGCAATCTTCTGAAATCAGCGAACTGGAAAAACAGATGGGTTGCGGTCCCTATGTCGCTGGCCAGCGCACTGCCTGACTCTCCTGAGAGGAAACGCGGCTTCTCGATACTTTTCAGATTGAAAGTCCTCTTTCTGTCGAGCGAGCTTTTTTCCTCTTCCCCGCTTTCATCTAGAATGCTGGGGTAAAGCTTTGAAATAGTCAGGCTGGACGGAATCCCTTTCAAGTATTCGAACGGGTACTCAAATTCCAGGTTGGCAATAAGCTCTTCTTCCGAAACTTCGCTGTCATCAAAACTGTCCCCATCGGAAATGCCGGTAATTTCCGCCGTGCCACATGCCCGGATCACTTTTACCTCCGTTTGCCTGGGTTTGCTCAGGTTAAGAGCGTACAGTACCCAGTTTATATATCCGCCCGCGTTCACTACCGGATATTCCCCGCTGAAAACGGCCTGTTTTTCAGCATCAGAAAGCAGTTTCTCCGGCTTTTTCGATCCGGCCGTGACCACCAGTTTTTCTCTGGCCCTCGTAAGAGCAACATATAAGAGGCGCATTTCCTCGCAAGTCAGTTCCTCGCCTATTTTCTCGCTTATCACACTCCTGACAAGGGTGTTGCACCTGACCAGACCCCTTTCGTCCGGCAGCATGATCCCCAGCCCGAGACCGGGATCAAAGACCGCGTTTCTTTTGGTGTCCTGGTCATTGAATTTCTTACCGCATTTTGCCAGAAATACAATAGGATATTCAAGGCCTTTCGAAGAATGGATAGTATCGATAAGAACACTGTTCCCGGTGTCCTGGCCGCCGGTCCCCGCTTCCGGATCATCCAGCCAGCCCGTGGCACTGCTCAGGAATCCGGAAATATCCCCGCTGCCGAACACTGCCGATGCGGAACTTGAGAACTCCGCTGCCTTTGCGCAGAACCTGTTTACGGCATCCCTCTCCATTCCGTTTCCACGAACGCCCTTTATGGAAAACAGGTTTACATCGTCGATAAGAAACTCAAGATACCTGTCTATCCTCATTCCCATGGTTATTGTACGGTGCCTGCTGATCCATCCGGCAACGAATCTGCATTTCTCTGCCAGCTCGTCATCACCTTTTTCCGCATGATCAAGCAGTGCTGGATAAAGAGGTTTTGACGCATATTTCCGCCTTATCTCGGCTATCTCTCCCAGGCTGAATCCGAAAACGGGAGATCGGAGCGCGCCAGAAACATAAATGTCGCGCAGCGGGTTATCAATGAAATTCAGGATACATAGGATCAGCATCACAGCCGGAGACGCTGACAGCGGACTTCCCGTTTTGAGGGAGACCGGAACTGCCCGCTTCTCAAGAGCCCTGCGAAAAGCAAGTCCGTCTTTTTTCCCGCTTCTCAGAAGGATCGCTATGTCTCCGGGCTGAATCCGTCTTTCTCCGGAATCTCTGTACCGCCCCAGCATCCCAGCTATCCTTTCCGCCACATACTCAGCTTCGGGATCATCAGCTCCGTCTTCCGGATCACTGCTTGAAGTATCAACTATGCATACCTCTACCTTTGCCATGTCTGTCTTTTTCGTATCCTTTGCAAAAACAAGCCTGTCTTCATCCACATAATTGATCTTCCCGTACGGGAAAACCGACGATGATACACAGTTTGCAAATTCTATGATCGGCTCATCGCAGCGAAAGTTCTCACTCATGAAAACAGATCTTCCTCCGTCGATGCTGAACTTCTCGCTTTCACCGAATCCATCCTTTATAGTCTTCCATTCCGTACGGTATTCAGCAAAAATCGACGGATCAGCGCCTCTGAAGCGGTATATGGCCTGCTTAATGTCGCCTACCATGAATCTTTTCGCTTCTGACGAGACAGCCCTGAATATGGAATCCTGAATACGGTTGGTATCCTGATATTCGTCTATGAAAATGTATTTATACTTCCCGCCTATTTCCCTTGCCACCGCAGTCGGCTCGCCATTACCGTCCACAAGAAGATCATACGAAATCGTTTCGAGATCACTGTATTCAACCACGGAAAGGCCTTTTTTCCTGGATTCAAACCTGCTGCGGTATTCCGTAATGACGTCTGATGCCGTCCTTAGCAGATCGGCGGTGCGCGAAGCATTCTCAGCTTCCGTGGAAAGATCGAAGGCAAAATATCTTTTTTTAAGGCTTTTCAGATCATCTTCAAAATCTTTCCTGAAGTCCATGAACCGCTCAGATGCGTCAGTCTTCCTTGATCCGGTTATCCTTCCCTTGACAAAAGAATTAACCGTTTCCTTCAGTTCGTCATATCCCGGCTTTCTCTTCAGGCATGAAATGACATCCCGGACATAACCGATAATATTTTCGGCTTCCGGACCATACTTTTTCAGAGTGTTCTCATCACCCTTCATATCGTCAAGGCATTTCGTTAAAGCTCCAAGGTAATACTCCGAAATTCTTTCCAGGTCGCCGGTAATGACCTTCCCGAATGCCGTTTCCATAATGTCTCTGCCACGGGCTATGTCATCCAGTATTTCAGCGTATTCTGAAAGCTCGGCTCTGCCACGCCCGTGAGACGCAAGTGCGATGCTGGTCTCAAGCAGCCATCTGTCTATGGACTGTTCGTCCCCTGTCCGTCCAAGCGCATCGGAAAGCCTTATGAACCCTTCGGATCCCCCGCTGCATCCTTGCTCACTGCCTGAATAAAGCTCATCCACAAGTTCCTTCATTATTTCGGCTCTTATGGGGGCTATCTCGCCTTCCTCCCTAAGTGTGGCATCGGAAGGAAATCCTGCCTGGGGAAAATACTGTCTGAGATTACGGTATAAAAATGAATGTATCGTGCTGATGTCCGCTGAAGGGACCTGGGACATCGCCGTACTGATCCTGCTCAGGACCTCCCTGTTCTCAGGTTTTTTCGCTTCCTCAGCAAGGGCGGTTGAGATCCTGACTTTCAGTTCAGCTGCCGCGGCCCTGGTAAAAGTGACCACAAGGATCTCATTCATGTCCGCTTCACCGCTTTTTATCAGTTCAACTATCCTGGCTATAAGGGTATATGTCTTGCCGCTTCCCGCAGCCGCGGAAAGAAGAAGATTACCGCCTTTCCAGAATACAGCCTGTTCCTGTGATGCTGTGAACCCGCTCATAGGTTGCCCACCTCCCTGCTTGCCTTACAGACATAGGCATATTTACAGTATTTGCATGGCAGATCTTTCCTGAATCTCACCGGATCCGCATCAGCGATCCCTTCCTTGATCCCGTTTCCTATTCTCATTACCACTTCGTCAATGTTTCTGGAAAGATCGGCCATCTCCTCCATCGAAACGGTCATCACGCTCTTTTCTTCCGAAGAAGGAATCTCGTCAGAGCTGAGCCTTATTCCGTTGGCCTTTACCTTTCCGAGCACGATCTGCTCAGCCTCCTCACCGGATATCATTTTCGGCTGGCTTTCTGTTTTTGGGCTGACAGATAGGTAGTATGCACCGCCCGGCGCCACGCCTTGCGGCCCGCTGTTCCATTTTCTTTTCCACAAAGTGAAAAGATATGCCAGGAGCTGAATATTATGGCCCTTGAGTACCTCTTCAAGCTTAAAGTCCGCATTACCTGTCTTATAGTCAATGATCCTCAGATATTTTTCTCCCGTTGCTGACTCAAATTCGTCGACCCGGTCTATCTTGCCCACAAGTTCTGCAGCAGAGCCGTCATCAAGGTCATACCGGACAGGCATCACGTCGCTTTCTTTACCTCCGATCTTAAGCTCGTATGCGGAAGGTTTGAAAGGGACGCTCCTGAGCTCCCTTATAGCGCCTTTTACGAACAGCGGCACATACCTGGTCAGTCTTTCGAAAAGGTAATCGAGCCTTCCGTTATCCCTTGAAACTCCTGAATTCCCTGCGAAATTCTCCACATATTCCTCGATTATCTTTCCGGATATGGCGTCGACCTCTCCGTCCGTAAGTTCCGTGGGGTCATTTCCGTTGCCGGACGTGCTTTCAAAGAAACGTTCGAGTACTGCATGTACAAAGGTACCTATGTCATTGTTTTCTATCTTTGAGTCTGCCGGAGCCCTGAGGTCGAGCGTGTACTGGCATGAATGCTGGAACGGACACTCGGTAAAGGAGTTGATCCTGGTATTTGACAGACTGAGTTTCCCGTCAGTACAGGGCGGAACACGTTCTTCACCCGCAGTAAGGCTTATGTCAAAGCCTGCGCCTCTCCCCCTGTCCTTAATGAGCCTCCTGAGGATCTCCGTCTCCGGTCCTTCAGGCCTCCGGGAAAGCTGGTATTCAGCCCCCGCCAGACTGTATACGACCTCTTTCAGAGGCAGAGCAGAAAATTTCGTTTTTGACGCGATTCCAAGGCTTTTCAGGATGTCGTTTATCCTGACAGCGCCGTCTGAAGCTTTTTCAAATCCTCCTGGGACCATTATATACAGCTTCTCTTCCGCGGCAGTCACAGCCCTGTAATAGTCAAAATACGACCTGGATATCTGCCTCCTGTCATCGGGAATATCCAGTGTCATCCCCGCTTTCTCCATGATCTCCCTGTCTCTGTCAGAGAAGAATTTTCCGTCCGTTCCCGTACCCGGGAACTCTCCGGCCACGGATCCCAGAACTATAACGCATCTTGCCGAGTCAAAGCCCATTGACGGAGCACTGCAGAGAATGACCTCGTCAAGCCCGGTGGGTATCGTGCCTCTGTCCATGGTGGACGCCACTTTTGCGAACAGTCCGGCAAATCTCGCTGCATCTAGTGTGGTGTCGCCAAGGAAGTCGGCCATTTTATCAAGGATCTCGCATACGGCGTTCCAGCCTGCCACAGTCCTTTCCGCTTCGGCCTCCATATCTATGGAACTGTACGCGGCTGCAGTCCTGTCGAGAGCTTTTCTTACGTTGTACCCTTCAGCAAGTTCCACAACAGCCGCGGCGATCTCCTTTACCGGGGCTGTGCCGTGCCCGTCAAATACTGCCGAAAACCGCTGTATGGGCGGAATGACCCTGTTTTTCATCGAATTCACAAGTGTCAGGGTCTTTTTGTCCTCGTCAGTGAACTGTTCCTGATATCCTCTTGGATTCATGGTCCAGTTACCGCCGCAATATGCTTTTTTACCGTGTATGTTCCATGTATTCGTGTAGGTCTCAAAGTATTCAGGCTCAAATCTTTCCGCGGCACCCGGAGCGGTATCGATCATACCCGTCTTGATCAGTTTGACCACGTCTTCGCGCTGCCATCCGCTGTAGGTGATCTTAAGGGCCGCGAGCACAAGCCTGACAGCCGGGGTCGCTGAAATGACCCTTGGCTCTGAGATATAACAGGATATCCCATGTCTTCTTAGAACCGTGTCTATCACGCCCTCCCTGCTGTATATGTTCTCTGCCACTACAGCGATGTCACGGTTTCTGTAACCGTTTCTCAGGAGTTTTTCGATCACTGCCGCGCATGCTTCTGCCTCATCATATCTGTCAGTGCATTCAACTATTCTGACAGACCCTGATACTGATTCACGTTTTGCTGCCTCAGGATCAGCCTTGAACGAGTAATCAAATATGTAGCTTTCAATGTTTCTGAGTTCGTCCGAGCGGTGTCTTCTGTCTTCGTTCAGTTCTATAATTCTGATCTCCTTGCCAAGCCTTGTGGCCAGGGACCGGCAAACCCTGAGAAATCTTTTGTACTCATAGAACTGGATCTCGAAATCAGCACCTTCAGCCTGTCTCGGGCATGTAAATGTGACAGAGACATTCTCCGCCTGCTTCATTATTCCCGAAAGTATCTTCTCTTCGATTCCGAGAAGCGGCGAAAATGAATCTACAAAAACGTCCTTTCCGCGGAAATAGTCATTTTCAGCTATAAGATCCGACAATGTCGTCAGAAGATCCGTGCGGTCTACGAATTCCTCATGCAGGATCTTTTCATACACGCCGTAAACAAGCACAGCGTCATGGAGCCTGTCACGCAGACCTGTCGCCGTTCCGTCCTGTTCCAGTTTTTCCAGGGCTTTTTCCGCCTTCGCGGGTGTAACCCCGCCCTTTTTGAGTTCATCTATCGCCTTCAGGAGCACGGGCAGGTTCTTATCATCATATCCCCCGCGGAATACCCTGAGCTGCTCCCTTACTGACATCATTGCGCGCCAGACGAGGAGGATTCTTCCGCCGTCGTCTATGACTCTGTTCCTAAGCCCGCCGAACTCCCTGGAGATCGTATCATAGAGTTTCGGTATGGTAGTGATCTCGCACCTGAGGTTAAACGCAGGCGGAAACATAGAGGCTATCCTTTCCTCCCACGTATAACTCTGCTGGTGGGGAACGATAACCACGGTATTCCTGTCTGTGAACTGAAGTGTCTCTTTCAGCATTTCAAGAAGTTTCGAGCTTTTTCCGTAGCCTGATCTTCCGGCTATGAGATTTATCATTTTTTCCCCTCTGTATTTCTGTATTCGTCTTAATTATATCACATCTGATGCACGTTTTTTGGTACATGCCTATAGAAAACCGCACGTTTTTCGGACGTGCGGCATAATTATCAAGTTTTTGGATCACTCATCGACTTTCGCTATTATGATCTTTCCAGCCACAGGGCTGTCCTGCCAGGTGTCATACGGAGACACGAACTGGCTACCGACAGACATGGCGATGTGGACCCCGTGTGAACCCGTAAATCCTGTCTGGCCGGTGACTCCTATCTTCTGTCCTCTCTCGACCCTGTCACCGACACTGACGGTAACTCCGTCCCCCAGGTTGTAATACCACGTCTTGAGCCCGAGTCCGTGGTCAATGACCACTATATTTCCGGCATAGTCCAGGTATCCTGCGTAGCATACGGTACCGCTGTTGCAGGCAACCACGTCAAGTTCATAGTTGGATGCGTAATCCACTCCATTGTTCCTGTATGTCACGGTCTGGGATCCGTTCAGATACACATCGCGTCCGAATCCTCTCTGGAGACTTGCGCCTGTCACGCCTTCAAGGAAATGACCCTTGAAGAGCTGTTCGCTCTCGGAGCTTGCGGTGATGTCCCTGACTGCGTTTTCAAACTGCTCTAGCGCGGTCCTGGAGCGGGTGGCAGCCACGACCTCTTCGGGCACATAGTAGTATGATATCTTCTCACCGCTGTTCTCCACGGTAAGGATGGTGTTCTGTGTTATCCCTCCATACTTGAACGACAGGGTATACAGTCCGGCTGGCGTATCCGCGTGTACCGGAAGGAACGCAACCGCCCTGTTGTCGCCTATATCATAGAAAGTGACTGCAGGGGTATTGTCCATCGTTGACGTAAATTCTATCAGGGACGCGTCCGTAACGTTCAGTGCGGTAACGGCTGTGAATTTCCCGGCCTCGAGAGCGGTCAGTCCCAGGTAAAATTCGGCAGGAGCAAGCACGTCGGCAGAGAATGCGTAGTTCATCTCTCCCCTGAACGATCTTGAAGGATCCTCATACCATCTTGCCACGACATCAACCGTGACTTTCTTTGATGAGGTCAGTGTGAATATCGACATGTTCTCCACTGTTCCGTCATACAGCACGTTTCCGGAATCGGCATCTGTTACCTTGATCTGAGAGAAGTCCGGTTTCAGGTCAAACCCAAGTTCAAGACCACCTTCAACACTGTAAGTCTCATTGCGTTCGACAACCAGAGAAGAGGTGTCGGCATCAACATATGCTCCTGTGTAGTTTTTGTACTTCCATTCGGCGCTGTCCGGAGAAACTGTGATCCTTCCGGAAAGAGTCAGTGTCGGAATGGTGGAATTGTCATATATGCTCTCCGCGTATTTTGATGTGATGAACGCCGTGGCGTCTGCGTCAGTCATCTTATACGCAGTGCCCTTTGAATTGACGAAATAGTTGGTCGTGGGATCCGGAGAAAAATAGAACTCAAAGTTTTCCTGTCTGAGATTGGACGCAACAGTCACCTTGTACGACTTGGCGCTCATAAGTGAGTCAGGCAGAGCCACGATCTTCGTGGATTTTTCGCTGAGCCCGAGAAAATATTTGATCAGACTGTCAGCTTCGTCCCCGTCTTTTTCCTTTGTCAGAGTATACACCTTGCCTCCGGTATCAGATATCGTGACCGACACCGCGTTTCCGGCATCAACAGGCGCGTTCTGAGTCTTGTTGTAACTGACGATCGCCACTACGGTCGGGATCAAGCAGAGCAATGCCACGACCAGTGCAATTATCTTATTTTTCACGCTTTAACCCTTCCTTAAAACTGTACAGTGTTATCTCCGCAACATTCTGGAAGATTATATCATCACAATATGTAAAAATCAAGTGCGGCGGTCCGGCGGTGCGGAGAGGTTCTCCCGGATATAAGATCAGTCATCCATCCGTACCGGTCTTTTTTTCCTGTCCGTCCCGGAGGATCTTACGTTTCGTCTGCCTATCGACGCCACGGCGAGTATTATGGGATACAGTTCCAGTCTTCCCATAAGCATTCCGACAGACAGTATTATCTTGGAAAAACCGGAATAATCGTAATACCCCGCGGCAGGTCCCACCGCCGCAAGACCGGGGCCGATGTTGTTCATGCACGCGATCACAGCCGTTGCGTTGGTCTCGAAGCCGAACGGTTCAAAGGATATTATGACGAACGACACCGCGAACACAAGTATATACAGTGCAAAATACGAATTGACGCCTGATCTCAGTTCTTTTGATATTGCCCTTCCCTCAAAAGTTCCTCGTGTGATCGACCTGGGATGCAGAAGATGCTTTATCTCGCTTCCGATGCCTTTTATGATCAGGATCACCCTTGACACTTTCAGACCGCCTGCTGTCGATCCGGCACATCCGCCTATGCACATCAGCACGACGAGGATCGACTTTGACAGTTCGGGCCACTGGTTGAAGTCAACTGTGGAGAACCCGGTGGTGGTATAGATAGATGCCACCTGGAACACCGAGTGCCTCACCACATCTCCGAAAGTGGAATACACCCTTGAAACGTTAACAGACACGATCACTGCCGATACGACAAATATCCCAAGATATACATGCATTTCTTCGCTGCGCAGAGCGTTCCTTATCTTTCCGGCGATCACGAGGTAGTAGAGATTGAAGTTCATTCCGAACAGCAGCATGAATACCGCTATGACCCACTGGCAATAGGGCGAATAGCTTCCTATGCTGTCTCCTCTTATTCCGAACCCGCCGGTGCCTGCCGTGCCCATGGAATGCACCAGTGATTCGAACAGATCCATCCCTCCGAAGAGAAGCATGACGACTTCCGCCGCTGTCAGTACAATGTAAATGAGGTAAAGAATCTTTGCAGTGTTCCTGACCTTCGGTACTATCTTATCAACGACCGGGCCGGGCATCTCAGCTCTCATGATGTATATGGATCTGCCGGAATCGTCCGGGAATATGGCCATCATCAGGACCAGTACCCCCATACCTCCGATCCAGTGAGTGAAACTTCTCCAGAAAAGGATACCATGTGACAGAGCCCCAATGTCCCTCGCCACCGACGCTCCCGTAGTGGTGAAACCGCTTACGATCTCAAACAGCGAATCGATGTATGTGGGAAACTCCCCTGAGGCAAACAGCGGAACTGCGCCGATCATGGACATTATCACCCAGGAGAAAGCGGCGATCGCGAACCCTTCTCTAGCATGGATGCCTTTATCATGATTTGCAGTGATCCTTACAAGCAGGAACCCGGCCAAAGCGGCCGCGAGCGCCGTGATCCCGAATGACACCGCCGCATTCCATTCGCCGTATCCCGCAGAAATCATGAAGGGTATAAACATCAGGACACTCTCAATAAGGATTATGCGTCCGAGAGTGTTTATAATCATTTTTCGGTTCATAATAACATCCTCAGGCGGTAATATCCTCAAGGTCTGCGAGCCTGTGATGGCCGCCGGCAAGAACGACTACCCTGTCCCCCGGCATCAACATATCATCGCCGCCCGGGACTATCGTTTTTCTGCCCCTGGCAATACCCGCTATAAGTATGCTGTCCTTCAGATTCAGGTCTTTCAGAGGAATGCCTGTCACTCCGGGCGTTTCGGCAAGGACCTTGAACTCCAGAGCCTCGACCATGCCGTCCAGCAACTTGTAAAGGGTCTCCACATTGCTGCCTTTGGAGCTCTCGAGGGCTCTTGCATATCTGACAAGGACATCTGCAACGATGCGTTTTGGCGAAATGACCGCATCAAGACCGAGCTTATCCGCCATATCCACCATCTCGTCCCTGTCAACGGATACTATGACCTTCGGCACATTGAGGGTCTCTGCATATGCGGCCATAACGATATTTCTCTCATCCTGGCTGGTAAGCGCCAGAAACGCATCCATCGACTCGATTCCTTCCTCAAGCAGGGTCTCTTTGTGCGTACCGCTCGCATGGACGACGGTCGCTCCCGGAAGGACGTCATTCAGCTCTTCGGCTGTCTTCTTGTCCTTCTCGAGTATGGTCACAAGGTTGCCGCTTGCCAGCAGCATCCTGGCAAGATAGTACGTCATCTTCCCGCCGCCAAGTATCATCACCGAACGGGCCTTTTTCTTCATCATGCCAAACCGTCTGAGGAAGATCTCTATCTCAGCCGGAGAAGCGGTCACACCGATCTTGTCCCCGCTTTTCAGCATGAAATCTCCTCCGGGGATATATACTTCATTCCCGCGCTGGACCATGCATATCAGCACCCGAGCATTATGACGCATCCTCAGTTCCTTCAGCGTCATGCCGGAAAGCTGGGAATCTTCCTTTAGCTTAAGTTCAACTATCTCGAATGCCCTGCCGCTGAATGTCTCGATCTTTGCTGCGGAAGGCATCTTGAGAATGTCAAATAGTTCGCGCGCCGCAAGCGCCTCCGGATTGATCGCCATCGCAAGACCGAGTTCGCGTTTCATGAAACCCAGAGAATCATCATTGTACTCGGGGTTCCTTATCCTTGCCACAGTGTACTGGGCTCCTATCCTCTTGGCAATAAAGCATGACAGCATGTTCATCTCGTCGGAGGTGGTCGAAGCGATGAACAGGTCGGCCTGGGCAACACCAGTGCTTGAAAGGGTCTCATAGTCCCCGGCGTTCCCGCATACGCCCATAACGTCGTATATGCCGGTTATTTCCGAGATAACGTCTTTTGATGAATCGAGCACGACCACGTCGTGGCCTTCCTCGACAAGATTGGCGATAAGTTTCTGGCCGATATAGCCGCATCCGGCAACAACTATTCTCATAAAGTGTATACCATCCTTAGGGTACAAAAATCTTGAAGAAACAAAAAAAATATGATAACATTCTTCCGCAAGGGTATTCAGACAAGGTCGAGGGAATAGACGTAATCGTCCATATAATATCCGTGACCGATATCGTTCTTTTCCTCCCTGATCCTTCTGAATCCCAGTTTCTCATATACATATACCGCGTCATTAAAGCGGTTAACATTCAGCTCTATCCGGCATGCCCCTGCAGAAGCCGCCTTTTCCTTCAGAAAATCCAGCATGAGATGTGAATAACCAAGTCCCCTGGATCCTTTCTTAAGGTAGAATTTGCTCAGGTAAAGATAGTCCTTTTTTATGTAAAAAGCAATGAATCCGCATTCCGAGCTGCTGTCAGCCACAAGATAGTATTTGTAGCCGTGCCCAAGCTGTCCGAGAATGGCGGGAACGGACTGGAATCTTTCGATCATGTAATCATTCTGTTCCGGCCCGAGTATGGGGTCATAGTGTTCCTTTACGATAGACGATGCAAGGCCTGACAGTTTTTTGACGGAATCCGGGTCTTCGGGATGCACCGGCAGGAATCTGAGTTTTATATCCATATCAGTCATCTGTGAATCTTATGGTCTTTGACTGGCCGTCTTCCGAAAGAACGGTATTCGGAAAGACCTCAAGCGCCTCACCGAAGCACACTGACGGATCCGGCAGTGCCGGGCTGTAATGGGTCAGCCAAAGCTCGCTGCATCCGCTCTCTTTTGCCAGTACTGCCGCTTCCTCCATGGTCATATGGGCAGACGCCTTTGCCCTGTCGATCTTGTCCTTTTCAAACATCCCCTCGCAGATCAAAAGATCCGCTTCTGCCGCCATGGTCGGGATTATATCACACGGACGCGTGTCCGTGGCAAAAACGACATGGATGCCCCGCCTTGATTCCCCGAGTACCATCGAAGGAGTAAATCCCTCCGCCTCCTCGCCCTTCTGGAGCCTGTTCCAGAGTCTGACGGGAACACCGTTCGCTCTCGCTTTCTCCACGTCAAATCTCCCGTTCCTGCGGATCCTTATGTCGTATCCCAGGCACAGGCACGAATGTCTCAGTTCAAACGATGTGATATCGAATCTGCCCGCTGAGAAAGACGAAAGATCCCCCATCGTCTGCGTTTTTATCCTGAACGGCAGTTCCGGCGCGATGGATGTCAGATTTTTCACGATCTCATCCACTCCTCTGGGCCCCATGACCGTCACGGGTTCCGTATGCCCCTCGTTTCCCATCGACAGAAGCAGCCCCGGCAGGCCGCTACAGTGGTCGGCGTGAAAGTGGGTAAGCAGTATCGTATTGATTTTTCCCAGTGAAAAGCCTGCCTTCTTGACAGCAAGCTGGGTCCCTTCCCCGCAGTCTATCAGCAGGCCTGTCCCCTCATATCTCAGATAGCAGCAGCTGAGAAACCTGTCCAGTCTGGGCACAGTTCCCCCGGTGCCGGGAAGGCAAACATCAAGCATCTTCGATCACTCCGTTCTCAAAAATAGTCCCGCAGGAGCGTTTCAAAACGAGGATTCAGAAACCCTGCTCACGCAAGGACGGTGCCCTCTCCGGTGTTTCGTTGCTCCCAGCGTCCTGTCAATGCGGCGGCGCGGAATGCGTCTCACGGCATTGGAGGGAGGTCTGCATCCCCGCATCGGAAGCCCGGGCTCCTTTTTACTCTTTGAGGGTTTTAATACTCGCTTCTATCTCGCGTCCCGCAGGACATTTGTTCATCCGACAAAGACTTATTTACCGGGTTCCTCGTCGTCGTACAGGACATCGAACATCTCATCGTCGAATATATCCGCGATCCTCTCGAATTCCTCGTCATCCTCGATGGTCTCAAGATCACCGTCGGGCATCTCCTTCAGTATAACGTACTGTCCCTCATCGTCTTCAAGCGGAGCAAACGCACGGTACGTTTCCCCCTGTTCCTCAAGGGTCCCGAGAAGGACAAAATTCATTTCCTTGCCTTCTTCATCGGTAAGGACATATACTTCAGGATCATAATCCTCGATCTCTTCGACCGGGATGTCCCCGGCTCTCTCTGTTTCTATCGCCTTTTTTCCCTGTTTTTCCCTGTCGTTCTTTTTCAAGATTTATCACCTTTCTGCCCCGGGATCCCGGATCCCGTGCGGGCGAAAACTCAAGTTTTTTTCTCATATAAAAGGCAGGTACAGGGCCATGGGCCTTCCGCCTTTCATACATATTATATCATAAAGACGAAAATTAGACAATACAGCACTGAAAACCCGCCTTTCACAGGCGTGGCAGCGGAGGCAGAAATGGCTCAGAAGGACACGAATCCGTACAGATATTCAGACAGCAATAAAAGGTATATGACCTATGACTGGTACATGAAAGCCAGATTCGGCGGAAAGATCGCCAAAGTGCCACTGGACGCCGGGCTCACATGTCCTAACAAGGACGGCACATGCGGTACAGGCGGATGTGTTTTCTGCCTGGCAGGCAGCACAAGCGCTCGCGGCGGTCTCATGAGTCTCACGGACCAGTATGAACAGGGGGTCAGGACCGCATCCCGCAAATGGGTCCCCTCGGGTTTCATTCCCTATCTCCAGGCAAATACCAACACATACGGAGAAATACAAGAACTGAGAAAGATCTGGAACGAAGCCGCTTCTATGCCCGGAGCCATGATGCTTGACATAGCTACCAGAGCTGACTGCCTGAACGGGGAGGTCCTGGATGAGCTTGCAGAACTGTCAACAAAAATACCGCTTACCGTCGAACTGGGACTTCAGTCATCAAACGACCTCACTGCGGAAAGGATAAACAGAGGACATACATTTCATGAATTCGTCGACGGGTGGGCCGGGCTAAAAAGAACAGCTGATGCGGTCAACAGCGGCTGTCCTTCAAATAAACCGAACGGGTTCCTCTTCAGGAGGTTCACGATCTGCATACACATAATAAACGGACTGCCCGGAGAAAGCAGAGAGACCATGATGCAGACTGCCCTTGACGTGGCGGAGCTCATGCCCGATATGGTAAAGATCCATCTTCTTCATGTTCTCAAGGGGACCGAACTTGAAAAGATGTATCTTTCCGGTGACTACGCGCCCCTCACACCCGAGGAGTACGTTGACACGACCTGCGGCCAGCTTGAAGTCCTTCCGCCTGAGACGTGCATTGCCAGGATAACCGGAGATGCACCTGACGAGCTGCTTGTATCCCCTCTTTGGTGCAGAAGAAAAACACAGGTGACCAACAATATCGACAAGGAGCTTTTCAAACGGAACACATATCAGGGAAGGCTTTTCACGCTTCATACCCCATTATTTCAAAAAGAATATTGACAAGAGGAATCTATCTGATATAATCTCTGTGAACAAATTCTCCGAGGAGGTAATGAGAATGAAGTATATTTGTTCTGTATGCGGCTACATTTATGATGAAGATGAGGGAGATCCCGCCAACGGGATCGAACCCGGAACCAAATGGGAAGATATTCCGGACGATTTTGTCTGCCCGGTATGCAGCGAATCGAAAGACGCTTTTCAACCGGAAGAATAAGGTTAAGCATCATAGTTTCCTTTCTGCAGAGAACTGTCGGCGCAGCTTCTCTGCTTTTTTTTGCTCTATAAATGCACATCACAGTATAATTTGTACGAAAATGAAGGATTTTAGTCCATAATCTTCAATTTTCGCCTATTTTTGTCCATTTTGATGTTGAATTTTGAATTTATATGATATATAATATGCAAAAATTCGCGAGAATAAGGATTCATTTATTATGGACAACGAACGGACCCCATATGCCCTCCAGTCAAAGGAAGAACTTCTGGCTGTCAGGGAGAAGCATCAGGCAAAACTGGACAGATGGGGAGAAATGAACCTGACCCTTGACCTTACTAGAGGCAAGCCCAGTCAGGCACAGCTGGATCTTTCATCCGGAATGCTTAGTATAATTGCTGACCGCGGAGACTGCTTCAGCGAGAGCGGTCTTGACTGCCGTAACTACGGTATCCTTGACGGCCTTCCGGAAACCAAGAAACTCTTCGGGGATCTTCTGGGACTCCCCGCAGACAGTATTCTGGTACTCGGCAATTCGTCCCTCAATGTTATGTACGACACAATGGTCCGCGCGATGCTCTTCGGCGTTTCCGGAGGCTACGAACCCTGGTCCCGTCAGGGGCGCATCAAATTCGTATGTCCCTCCCCCGGCTACGACAGGCACTTCACCATATGCCGCACACTGGGCATCGAGATGGTCCCGGTAAAGCTGAACGAAGACGGACCCGATATGGATGAAGTCTACAACATCGCCTGCTCTGATCCTTCTGTCAAAGGCATCTGGTGCGTTCCGAAGTTCTCCAATCCAGAGGGAATAACATATTCCGACGAGATCGTCGACAAACTTGCTGCAATGAAGCCCGCCGCGCCCGACTTCAGGATCTTCTGGGACAACGCTTACGCAGTCCATGAGCTTTATGACGAAAACACACACCTTGCCAACATATTCGATTACGCAAAAGAATATGGCACCGAGGACAACATTTTCTACTTTGCTTCAACATCCAAGATCACCTTCCCGGGATCCGGGCTGGCTATCATGGCCGCAAGCGAAAAAAATCTGGAGCAGATCCGGCCTATAATCGCGACACAGACCATAGGCTACGATAAGATCAACCAGATGAGACATGTGAAGTTCTTCAAGAACACAGACGGTATAAGAGCACACATGAAAAAACATGCCGAAATCCTGAGGCCGAAGTTCGAGCTGGTCGAGGATGTTTTTGAAAGGAAGCTCGAGGGGTATGACATTGCCCGCTGGAGCAAACCGAGAGGCGGGTACTTCATAAGTCTCTACGTCGAGCCCGGATGCGCCCGCAGAGTATACCAGCTGGCCAGATCCGTAGGCGTCACCCTTACACCTGCAGGTTCCACATATCCTTACGGCCGAGACCCGCAGGACAGCAACCTGAGGATAGCACCCACCTTCCCCGAGATGGACGAGCTAAAGCAGGCCACCGATATCCTCTGCTCATGCATCAAGCTTGCAACAGTGGAAAAACTTCTTAAAGAAAAAAAGTAAATAACATAGATTAAGGCCGTTTGACCCTGACCCGGACAAGCGGCCTGATGTTTGAACTAAAGAGGCAAATAAGATGCAAATATTACTTTCTCTGACAGTAGCCCTGTTTGCGGGTCTGCTCATGTCAAGGCTCACAAAGATATGGAACCTTCCCGCGGTAACGGCATATCTCGTAGCAGGGATCCTGATAGGCCCCTACTGTCTAGGCAGACTTGGCATACCAGGGCTGGGTTTCATCTCACATGCAGATGTGTCATCATATTCTATAATATCCCAGGTGGCGCTCGGATTCATCGCGCTTTCGATGGGCAATGAATTCAGGGTCTCCAGCCTGAAGAAAATCGGGAAACAGGCGGTTTTCGTCGCGGTATTTCAGGCTTTGGCCGCCACCATACTGGTTGACGCCGCCCTTGTAGGACTCCATTTCGCCTTCCCTGACAAGCTGCCGCTGTCATGCGCGATTACCCTCGGAGCCGTAGCGGCTGCCACCGCACCAGCTGCGACCCTTATGGTTGTAAAACAGTACAAGGCTGATGGCCCGCTGACCCGGATGCTTTTGCCGGTAGTCGCCCTTGACGACGTCGTGGGTCTCATGGTCTTTGCTGTCTCATTCGGCATAGCAAAAGCGCTTGGAAACGGTGAGGTCGACATTTTCTCGCTTCTGATCAATCCTGTAATAGAGATCATTACCTCTCTTGCAGTCGGAGCTGTCTTCGGGCTGCTTTTCCACTTCATTGAACAGTTCTTCCATTCAAGAAGCAAAAGGCTTTCCATCTCCGTGACCTTTGTTTTCCTCGCCGTCGCTGTTTCCATGATGGAGTTCCACATAGGACCGGTAAGGATAGGATTCTCGTCGCTGCTTGTATGCATGATGCTGGGCACCGTTTTCTGCAACCTGTGCAGTTTCTCTGAAGAACTCATGGACAGACTTGACAGATGGACCGCACCGGTAATGGTGCTCTTCTTCGTGCTGTCAGGCTCCGAACTCGAATTCAGTGTTTTCGGCGACTGGGTCGTAATAATAGCAGGCATAGTATACATAATTGCCCGTTCAGCAGGAAAATTCCTCGGAGCAAATATATCGTCCCGCGCTGCAAAATGCGATCCGCAGATATGCAGGCACCTGGGGATCACCCTGCTCCCGCAGGCCGGCGTTGCGCTTGGAATGTCGATGCAGGCGCTTGAACTGGGAGAAGCCGGCATAATTGTCAGAAACGTCGCTCTGTTTGCCGTCCTTGTTTATGAGCTTGCCGGCCCGCTGATGACGAGGATCGCTCTGGAAAAAGCCGGCGAGATACCGGAAAAGCCGATCTCTCCGAGAGCCCAGGCGAAACTGAATGCGGGGAAAAAATAGCAGCAACTGTTAGGAAAAAGGATCTGCCCGTTCAATCGGCAGATCCTCTTTTGTATTTTATTCATCATTCATCGCCTTTTCGGAATTCAAGGATATCACCCGGCTGACAGTCAAGAGCTTCGCATATCTTGCGGAGCGTTGAAACCCTGATCGCCTTTGCCCTTCCGTTTTTCAAAATGGAAATGTTGGCCAGGGTTATACCGACCTTTTCTGCCAGTTCCGTAACTCCCATCTTTCTCTTTGCGAGCATAACATCTATGTTGAATATAATTTTACTCTCCATATACCCTCCTCAAATCGTCAGATCGCTTTCTTCCTGAAGTGCCGCTGCCTTCCTTACCAGATGTGACAGCAATGCGGCAGCAACCGTTATCGCGATACCGAAAATTGAAAGTATGAACATTCCGATAAGGACGCCCGGGTGACTCATGTTCAGCAGCATCATTACCACATTTCCAGCAAAGAAGAGCGCGGTGTCTATGGCAGCTATCCATGATATCCATTTCAGATAAGCGGCGTTCTCCATCGAGAACGATTTGTTTTTTGAGATCTTAGTTGCTATCTTCCAGATAAGGACAAGCACTGCGTAGCACGGTACCCCGCACACCCAGATAAATATAAGCCACGGCCAGAACCATCCGGTGAATTCCGGATTCTGTTCAACCAATGACTGACCGAAATATGGTATGATGAAAAAGAACACTGCCAGGCCGCACAAGCCCACTCCGATAATAACCGCTTTAAGCCATTTTGAAAGTGTTTTCTGCCCCATAATTTCACACTCCTCTCTTTGTGCGACTTCATTGTACTCCGGCTTTTCGATTTTGTCAATACATATTTGTTGTTTTATAATAAATATCATTGCTGCAAGACGTAAACAAGACATTAACAGTTCTACAATATCCGCGTCGAAGGGCGTCAACTACCCGCCGCCTGTAGAGGCGGGGGCTTGCAGCTGCCCTGTGGTAGATGCATTATAGGATAACGCATATTTCGGCTTTTCAGCCTCCCACATTCCACGACATTACTGCCGTAAATGGCGCTGCATCATGGGGT
>JAFTCY010000089.1 GCA_017454465.1 Clostridia bacterium | reverse complement strand
GTTGATGGCAACTACTTCATATCCCTCTGCGCCGAACATCTGACGGAATGCAAGACGGCCGATGCGTCCGAAACCGTTAATGGCAACTCTTACTGACATTTTTATATCCTCCATAAAAATTATGCTTGTCAATGTGAGGTCTCAATGACCCCACCACCAGATTATTTTACTCTATTTGCGGATAATATACAAGGGATTTTACCCAACTTTTACTTGGAAAGCATAACAAAAAACACCGGAAATCCGGTGTCATTTTGTATTTCGGCAGTTTTTTCGGTTTACTGCGGCAATCAGTCGGAAATGTAAGGAAGAAGCGCAACGTGACGGGCGCGTTTGACAGCTACCTGGAGCTGTCTCTGATGTCTCGCGCATGTGCCGGATACTCTTCTCGGAAGGATCTTTGCTCTTTCGGAGATGCACTTTCTGAGTCTTACGGTATCTTTATAGTCGATGTGATCGATACCGTCAGTGCAGAACATGCAGACTTTCTTTCTTCTCTGTCTGAGCTGGCGCTGCTGAGCCGGATTCCTCTGGTATCTGTCCCCTCTGTCATCCGTTCTGGGAGCGGATTCTGAGGGAGCCGCGGTATTTTCTGCAGGAGCTTCTGCAACAGCCTCAGCTGTTTCAGCAACTGTCTCTGCCACTTCTTCAGCAACTTCTGCTGCTTCGTTGATGTTTTCTACAACAACTTCATTGTTTTCGTTATCCATTAATGTTAAACCTCCGTAAATTTGTTGTGCCGTCAGAACGGCAGTTCATCGTCTTCGTACTGTTGTTCCAGCTTTTCAGCTGCTTCGTTCTGGAAATTTCCTTCAGTGCTTCCGCCGATATTGCCGTAGCTTTCGGGAACATATCCGCTGCTCTTCTGCGCCTGCGCGGAAGAATCGGATTTTGAATCCACGAAATAAGCCTCGTCGGCAACGACCTCGGTCTCATATCTCTTCTGCCCGTTGTTATCCGTCCAGCTTCTTGTCTGGATGGAACCAACTACACAGATCGACGAGCCCTTGTGGAAAAACTTCGAAACGAATTCAGCGGTCTGCCTCCAGGCTGTGACTCTGATGAAGTCTGCCTGGTTCTCACCGTCTTTGTTGCCGAATCGTCTGTTTACCGCTACGGTAAAAGTGATCACTGATACGCCGGATGTCGTAGATTTCAGTTCCGGTTCTGTTGTGAGGCGGCCGCCCAGTATAACCTTGTTGAGATTAAAGTTAGCCATTATTATCCTCTTCTTTCAGTAATCAGTTTTCTTCGGCTTTTGGTTCAGCAGTTTTCTTTTCCTTTGGTGCCTTTGTTTCTTCGTGACGGATCACGATCGAACGCATGATACCTTCGGAAATACCGAAGATCCTCTCGAGTTCGCTGGGGAAAGCGCCTTCGCTCTTGAAGTTGACAAGAACATAGTAGCCTTCCGGTTTGTCATTAATGGGATAAGCGAGCTTTCTCTTGCCCCATTCGTTCACTTCCTCGATCTCGCCGTTTGCGCTGATCAGTGAAGTAAACTTTTCGATGAGAGCCTTGTTGGCTTCCTCTGTGAGATCCGGATCGGTTATGAAGAGGGTCTCATAAGAATTCAGAATTTTCTCCATAATTTACCTCCCTATGGACTTTCGGCCGTTGACCTGATATCAACGGCAGAGAGACGGGCCTGTGCTAAATTTGCCCGTTCCGGGATATAGTAGCACAAACCCGCTTCAATGTCAATACCTTTATCTGTTTTCAGAGGGAATTATAACTGCGGAATATGAATTCAGTTCCCTGATAAGTTCCCTGTTCCCGTATATGCTGTCCATTTCGTCACGGGTGTAAAGGAAAACCGTGAGATGTATCTCACCGACTTCCTTTATCCTGCTTCCCGCCGTTACCTTGAAAGAGGTCATGAGGGAATTCTCGTCGAACGTATCGGGTGTAAGATGATAGTACCATCCGGCGAATTCATTGGCTATGTCATCGTACGTATATGTCTCGACATATTCCCAGCTCTCGTCCTGGGTAATGTCCTCCGGCCTCATTATAAGCCTGCTGAAGGAGCTGCCGTCAGCGGTCGCGAATTCCATGAGGAATCCCGTCCGGTAGGCTGTGACATCGGTCCCCGCCTTTGAAGCACAGTCCCGCCAGATATCCTGGAATTTTGGCCCTGATACCACATCCTCCTGCGAAAGGAAAATACCTACCACGCAAAGATCGATCCCTCTTGACATGTCGTCATAAAGGGTTCTGACCAGTCCGTATCTCTCTTCATAGTAATCCTCGTAGATACAGTCGTAGATGCCGACACTGATGACATCCCTGGGAGTCTGCTCTTCAGTTTCCACAGTGTCAGGCTCTGTGTCCAGAGGCGACGAGGGAGACGTTTCGGTGTCTGGGGCAAGCTGTGTGTCTGCCGGCTCGGTTTCCTTTGACTCATCCGGTACAGCAGTCTGCCCGGATCCGCATGAACTCAGCAGCAATACGAAAGCCAGCAGCAGGACCGTCGCGATAAGGATCTTTCTGTTCATCTTAACCTCCGGGTTTTGTGTTTTACAATGAAAATAGCTTTTCTGCACAGGCAAGAAAGCTATTTCCGGAAATATTTTATCAGTAGAGGGATACTCCCACGGCGTTCATGAACATCTCTGCCCATGTGGCGTTGTTTGCTGCCTGGATGTTGTTCATGAATATCACATCTGTGATATTGTACTGTGAAAGAGAATCGAAAACATTCATGTTGGTGTGTCTTACGTCAACGACGAAGATATTGCCGAAATGCTCACAGAGGAAAGGCACAAAGGCATTTCCGAAAGAGTCCTTCAGGACGATGCAGTTGCGGTCCTGCGGGTTGTCCGGGACATTGATGACCGTATACGGATGGTCGCCGGAGATGAATGAGAGGTAATTGCCGAAGCTTTCAACGATGCTCGAATCATATGTGTATACATAGCCGTTCTGGTCGGTTATGGTCATCGTATGGGCTTTTGTGGGAATGAAAGCCTCAACGTAATCATAGAACGCTTTTACCCTTTCATCATAGGTGAACTGGTACATGGATCCTACATAGTAGTCGCTGAGGATCTTGTAACCGAAGTTCTCTATGGGAGTCGGAGTGAATCCAAGGGATTTGGCAAGAGCGGCGTACGCGTAGTAGGCGCCTCTTGCCGTCCAGTGGTGGTCGCTCTTGAAGAACAGGTATTCGTTCCTGTGCTCATACATTTCGGTATAGGTATCCACGAAATTGATCGAAGGATCCATCAGTGCCTTCATGGAATCCAATATTCCCTTCTGGTCCTGGACCATCGAAACGACTGCGGGATCGTCTATGACCATTGAGGAGACGGGCGCTATTACCACGTCAACTCTGACGTTGCTGCCGAAGAGACGCTTGTAGTAAAGCATCGTGGTGGCGTAGCTCCTTGCTGCCGGATCATTGTAGTATGCAGGAGTGTAAACGGCGTCGCCGTAGATGAACAGTCCGTTGGGAAGAAAGTCCGCGGTCGCTCCCTTCTGGTCTTCGGGAGAGACGTAAAGTTTCTCGACTTCCACATTTATATATGAGGAAGTGCCGTCATCGCTTCTGCATGTCAGAGTGCACGTTCCGGGGGATACGGCCTTTACGACGATGCCGCCCGTGCCGGAAGGAGATATCTCAGCTACATTTCTGTCTGAAACAGACCAGGTGACTTTTGCGCCGCCGGCGGATGCGGTGGCAACCGACGCGGTGACCGGGGATCCGGTGCCGGGAGTGAGCTTCAGATAGTCTTTGTCAAGCGTGATGGACGTGACCGTATTTCCCTCATATGGAAAACCAGTGTATTCCTCAACGTCTCCGTTTGCCAGCTGCTGCGATATCACCTGGGGTTCAGGTGTGGTATCCGGCGTTTCCACGGTTTCTGATCCCTCTGTCTCTGTATCTGCGGGATCAGTCTCTATGGGATCTGTTTCGAAAGGAAGAGAGGTGTCATCCGTTTCAGGCGGTCTGACGGTGTCATCCGTATCGCCTGTGCCTTCGGTATCAGAGGTGTCCGGAGGGGCCTGGGTGTCCGGATCTGTTTCATCGGATCCGAACTGGTTCAGGGCGTCATTGATCTTGTCTGTAAGGTCTGTCGTGTCCTGCTCGGACTGTCCCGGATTAAGAATTACCAGAGTGTTATCGTTGCTGACTGAATAGTCTATTCCCTTCAGGGTATCCATCTGCTTGGACAGTTCCACCAGTTTGTCCCTGCCCACGAAAGTGTCGGAAATGAATGAGGAGATGCCTGAGAAGAACGTACCGTCCGTAAGGGATTTGAACGAGAACGAGGGCATCTGCGCCAGCTGTCTCTTTTCAAGTTCCGAGACGGTGGGTCTGTCCGCCTGTACAACATTAAGTACCACGACTGCAGCGAAAAGCACTATGACAAGTACCGCGCATATTATATCAACGAGCTTTTTGTTGTTCATCTTTAATTCCCCCTAGAATCTGAAATACAGGAACGGACTGTAGGTGTTGCCTACCAGCCTTATGGTACACAGCGCGAACAGAGCTATCACGATACATGTCTTCGCTATCCTGTACACCGCGTACGGAAGCTTTCCGTTCTTTTGGACCAGAGATGAAAGCTTTTTGAGCACGGGTATCGAGAACAGGACCCCGGCAATGAGGACGAAGAGATTGCTGCTCAGAATTGAGTTCGTGAACAGATCGGTGAATCCGGACGTTCCGGCCCCGAATAGGTATCCGAGATTTCTGAACGTGTCTTTTTCAAAATAGAATATGGCGAACCCGAATACGGTTATCAGGACCGTATAGGTGTGGCCGATTATCGCTGAAGGTATCTTCGGGATCTTTTTCAGCAGTTTCAAAAGGAAAGTCTTTTCTATCACAAGGAACACCGCGTAATACATGCCCCATATGATGAAATTCCATGACGCTCCGTGCCAGAATCCGGTCAGGAACCAGACGATCAGTATGTTCCTGTACTGGTACTTTCTGTTCCCGCCCAGCGGTATGTAAACGTAATCCCTGAAGAAGGTCCCCAGCGAAATATGCCATCTCCTCCAGAATTCCGTGGCGCTGGAAGATGTGAGAGGATAGTTGAAGTTTTCGTTGAAGCTGAACCCGAACATGCGCCCCAGCCCTATGGCCATATCAGAATAACCGGAGAAGTCGAAGTATATCTGCAGCGTGAAGAACACTGCGCCGAGCCATCTTGAAGCGACCGTCACGGAGGTAAGGCCGTAGAAGGCGTTCACTGCGACAGCGCAACTGTCCGCTATGAGGACTTTTTTCGCAAGACCTATGGAGAATCTGTAGAATCCTTCGTTGAAGTCCGCAAGCTGCACCGACCTGGACTGTAGCTGAGCCTCGATGTCCTTGTACCGTACTATGGGGCCGGCTATGAGCTGCGGGAAGAATGAAACGTAAAGCAGAAGGTTCAGCGGATTCCTCTGGCACTGGGAGTCTTTTCTGTAAACGTCTATGACGTATGACATCGCCTGGAAGGTGAAGAAGCTGATGCCTATAGGCATCGTCAGCGGGCTGAACACTATTCCGGCTTTAAAGACATCATTGATTATTCCGATGAAGAAGCCCAGGTATTTGAACACGAACAGGGCGGACAGATTGGCGATTATTGCCAGGACCAGCCAGAGCTTCTTTGCCCTGCCGTCTTTGGCCACCAGTCTGCCGAACAGGTAATCCAGCAGGACAAGACCGATCATGAGGAAGACATAGATCGGCTCTCCCCAGGCATAGAATACCAGTGAGAAGACTACCAGCACGATACGCCTGTACAGGTCGTTTTTTATAATGAAGTACACCGCAAGAAGGAGCGGCAGAAAAATGTAGATGAAAAGAAGATGGGAAAAGACCATCAGAAGGCTCCTCTTCGTTGTTTAAAGATCAGCCGATAAGCAGATCGGATAGTTCTTTAGTAGTTTTAGCGAATGTGCGCGCCCCGCATTCCCGGAGCTCATTTTCATCCCTGAAGCCCCAAAGGACAGATATGCAGTCAAGTCCTGAGTTTTTCGCGGTGGCAACGTCCACTTCCGAGTCTCCGACGTATACCGCGTCCTCCGGGCTAACGCCCACAGCTCTGAGACAGTCGAACACCATGTCGGGAAATGGCTTCCTGCGGATCCCGTCTTCCTCCCGCTCGCCGCAGGAATAATCCGCGTCAGGGAAAAAGATCTTTGTAAGTTCCACCACCGCCCGGTGCATCTTGTTTGAAACCACGGCGCATTTAATCCCGTTTTTCTTCAGTTCGTAAAAAAGCGGAGAGATGCCTTCATACGGAGCCGTCCTGTCAAGGGCGTGGGCTGAGTAGTACTCGACATAGTATTCCGTCATTTCCCGGAAACGGGGATTGTCCTCTCCTCCCGGGATCACGCCGTCCATCAGTTTTATGACTCCGTTTCCGGTCGACTGTCTGACCTTGTCCGGCATGCACTCCGGATACCCGAAATGAGTGAGCATCACATTTACGGCGCTGGTTAGATCGCCGAGCGTGTCAAGAATGGTGCCGTCCATGTCAAATATGACGGCTTTGTATTTTTTCATAGTTAAGTTAAACCTGCTTTGTGAATTTGACGTTAACCGCCGGCGATAGTTCCGCTGTCCTGCCGGACGGGCGAGTCCATGGCCTTCCGCATCTTTTTCAGCCTTATGAAGAAGAATATGAGGTGAGCGGCCGAGGTGATTATCCACGATATGGGATACGAGATATATACCGATTCCAGTGTTCTCACGGATCCGAACACCAGAAGTATCCATACCACTCTCAGGAGGCATGTGCCGATAAGCGCGTTAAGCATCGGTATGAAAGACATCCCGAGGCCTCTCTGGGCGCCAACGAGAACATCCATGATCCCGCAGAGGAAATATGTCAGCTCGATGATTGCCAGTCTTATCATTCCGTATTCCGTGGCTTCGCCTATCCCTTCGGCGCTCTTGTCCATAAAGAGAGAAAGAAGCGGGCGGCCGAGAAGATATGAAGTGAGACCGAAGGCCAATCCCAGCACGGTGACGGTAACAAGGCATGTGAGAAATATCTTCTTTACCCTGTCAAGCCGTTTCGCTCCCACGTTCTGCCCTATGAACGTAAGCGCCGCGTGGTGCACGGAGTTCATGGAAACATACGTGAAACCTTCGATTGAAGCCGCGGCCCCGTTTCCAGCCACGGCGTAGCTCCCGAAGGTGTTGACGGATGACTGGATCATGACATTGGATATCGAAAAGGCGATGCCCTGAAGACCCGCCGGAAATCCGACAAGGAATATCTTCTTGAGCTTTTCTCCGTAGATCCTGAGCTTCCGGAAATCGAAATGCGCGAAGTCTTTGCGTTTTATGAGGTACCCGATCACAAGGACAGCGGAGATGTACTGGGCGACGATGGTGCCGACGGCGACTCCGATGACTCCGAGATGGAACACAAGTACAAGGATCAGGTTGAGGATCACATTGAGGGCGCCGGCGCCGGCCAGGTAGAACAGAGGCCTTTTGGTCTCACCCAGGGACCTCAGCACGGAAGCGCCGAAGTTGTATACCATATTGGCGGGCGTACCTAGAAAGTATATCTTGAGATAGATCTCCGAAAGATCGATAACGTCTTCCGGGGAGCCCATCCACTGGAGAAAGGTGCCGGAAAATATAAAGCCGAAAGCTCCGACGAATATGCCGGCGGCTATGCTTATAAGTATTGAAGTGTGGATGTCCCTGTGGACGCCCTCGTAGTCCTTGGCGCCGTAATCGTGTGCTACGCAGACCGCCGTTCCGACGGCAAATCCCATGAAAGCGTTGAGGATCAGGTTTATAAGCGCGTTGACCGAGGTCACGGCCGCCAGGGCATGGGGGCCTTCAGTGTTTCCCACCACAATGCTGTCCGCTGCGTTGTAAAGCAGCTGAAGTATGCCGGTCAGCATCAGGGGAGCGGTGAATCTGAGAATACGCGGTATCAGCGCCCCCAGCCGGTATTCTCTGTCTGTTTCTGAGTACATTTATCTCCGATCAGAGAAAATCTCTAGTTTTCAGCCATTCTATCATCAGTTCCGCCCACTGATGCACGTGCGCGTTTTCAGGCGCAAGCCCCGCTCCGTGGTCTGTCCCCTCAAGTATATGCAGCTCGTGAGGGATCCCGTATTCCGCCAGCGCGGACGCGTATGCGATAGAATTGACGCAGTTCACGATTGAATCCTCATATGTTGCCCAGATGAAGGCGGGCGGAGTGTGTTCGCCGACCAGACGGTCGGTATAGAGTTTTTCCATATCCTTTCCGTCGCACAGAGCCATGAGGCAGCCGTAAACGTCTTTGTCGTCCGGTGCAAGCTCACAGTCTGTTACTGCATAGCACAGGACTGTTCCGTCCGGCATGAAGTCTTCCCTGTCAGTCTCGTCCGTGCCTTCTCCCGCAACGGGTCCGCGGAAGTTAGCCAGAAGCGACACGAGATGCCCGCCGGCGCTTGAGCCCATGGCCACTATCTTGTTTTTTGAAATGCCGAACCTGTCCGCGTTCTTTCTTACGAACCGCACGGCCCTTCTGGCGTCCAGAAGCTGGACGGGAAACCTGTACGGGCAGAGCCTGTACTCGCATACGAACGCGTCAATGCCGTGGGAATTCAGGAATCTGGCGTAGCCGTCGCCCTCGTATGGGGTCCTGAAGCAGTATCCGCCTCCCGGGAAAATGACGAAGGCGCAGTCGGTCTTCCTGTTTTCAGCCGGATAATATTCGATAACGGGTTCTTCACCGTCAAGAAGAGGTGTTTTGTCCCACATCCTGTATGTTTCCATATTCCGTCCTCCCTTTATTCTCCGGGCAGCCACTTTTTGCTGATGAACCAGTTCTTGAGAAGCGCGGTCCACTGATTCAGATACGGATCAGAGGCGAAAGTGCCTCCGCCGTGGCCGCCTCTCGCGAATATGTGCACCTCGTTGGGGATGCCGTTTCTTTTGAGCGCTTCCGCGTAAGCATAGCTGTTGCGCACATCAACCCCGTTGTCCGTAGATGTATGGAACAGGAAGGCCGGAGGCGTGTCCGGGCCCACGAGCCTGTCAGTGGAAACGGAGGCGAAGGGGATAACGTCACCGCACAGATTCTCAAAACTGGTACTGTGGGCCGGTCCGAATTCCGGAGCCTGGATCACGGGATAGCAGAGGATCGTCGCGTCGGGCCTGCAGGGGAAGCTGTCGATGTAGTCGGTTCTCTCACCCTCGATGGGAAGGCTGTATGTGGATACCAGAGACGCAAGGTGTCCCCCTGCGCTGGATCCCATAACGGCTATCCTTTTTGGATCGACGCCGAAATCGACACAAAAGCGCCTTACGTACCTGACGGCGCGTCTGGCGTCAAGAAGCGGTTTCGGGAAATGTTCAGGAGCCACCCGGTAGTATACAACGAACGCGTCCATGCCAAGGGAGTTCAGGTATTCCGCGTATCCTCTTCCCTCGTGGTCGGCGTGAAATGCGTACGCTCCGCCGGGGAATATGACGGCACAGGCTTCTGTTTTCTTTTCCGGCGCAGGATAATACTCCATAAGCGTCGGCGATTCTGCCTGGTTCCAGAGTTTAAGTGTTCTTTTCATAATGCTGCTCCAAACAAAAGCCGGTTTTCCGGCATGATGCTATCTGGACGGGAGCCATTTTTTCTTCCCGAGCCAGTTTCTGAGAAGACCGGTCCACTGCGCCACGTACGGATCCTCTGCGGAGGTCCCGAGCCCATGGCGGCCTCTTCCGAAAATATGAAGTTCAAAGGGTATGCCGTACCGCTTCAGTCCGCAGGCGTAGGCGTAGCTGTTTCTGACATCCACCACCGAATCGGCCGAAGTCTGGAAAATGAAGGCGGGGGGAGTATTGACGCTGACATGTTTTTCGGCCGAAAGCAGGCCGTATTCATCTTCCTTGTCCGTAAGATACTCGAAACACCGGCGGTTGCCTATGCCGGTGTCGGGAGAGCAGATGAGGGGATAGCACAGTATGGTGGCGTCAGGTCTCGGACTGATCATGTCGATGTCGTCGGCGTCTTCTCCTTCGATCTTTTCCTCATACGCCGACAGCAGGGCTGCCAGGTGGCCTCCCGCGCTGGATCCCATAACTGCTATCCTTCCGGGATCCACTCCGAAGTCGGTACTGTAACGCCTGATGTAGCGGACCGCCCTTCTGGCGTCAAGCAGAGGTTTGGGAAAACGGTTCGGGTACAGGCTGTAATATACAACGAAAGCGTCCATGCCGAGGGAGTTCATATATGCGGCGTAGCCTTTCCCCTCGTGCTCGGCGTGATGCGTGTATCCGCCGCCCGGAAATATCACAGCGCATGCTTCGGTCTTTTTCACGCACGCCGGCCAGTATTCCATTACCCGGGGATCATTTTCATGTCCCGGGACATTGTTCCACAGTTTGAGTATCCTTTCCATCCGGCTGTGCTCCGTGCCCTGCAGTATTTTTGTCAGTGCCCGTGCTTCTGAGCTATCTCTTTGACTATGCCGTTGAGCTCAGGCATCATCGACTCGATGTCCCGTATGAGCTTGAACTGTGTGCGGGCCCTTACAAGGTTGTGTTCCGGGTACGCCGTCTTGAAATACACGTCGCCGTCGATATAGTCGGCAAGGAACCTGAGTCCGCACTCCAGGGTCATCAGTTTGATGGAAAAAGGAAGAAGCTCAAGCTCGCGTGCCGTGATTGAAGGCATGGATTCGATATATCCTTCCGTGAATGCCCTGAAATTGTCAACGACGAAGTGAATCTTTGAAAGGTCCTTTTCGTCTTCCGCCCCTGAAGAACCGCCGAATCTGAGGGCGTCGCCGTAGTCGTAAAGCAGAGACCCCGGCATTACGGTGTCAAGGTCGATGACGCAGACTCCCTCGCCGTTGTCCGGGTCAAGGAGCACGTTGTTCAGTTTAGTGTCGTTGTGGGTCACCCTGAGGGGGATCGATCCGTCTGCAAGTCCGTTGACTACTACGCCGGCGTCAGACTCCCGGTCAAGAACGAACTGTATCTCCTCCCGGCAGCTGTCAGCCCTGCCTGAGGCGTTTCTCGCCACGGAATCCTTGAAGTTCCTGTACCTGTTCACAGTGTCGTGGAATTTCGGTATGACTTCGTGAAGCGTGTCCGCCGGGTATTCAGCCAGCATGTTGGTGAACTTCCCGAATGCTTTAGCCGCGTGATAGAGCTGCGATACGTCTGTAATCTCGTCGTATGATATGCCTCTTATGAACTTGTACACCCTGTAATAGTCCCCTCTGGAAGACCTGTAATAGGGCTTTCCTTCCACAGTCGTGATGACGTTGAGGGTCTCCACTTCGGGATCCCCGCCTTCTTTTCTTATTATGTCTTTGAGGTACTCCGTGACTTTCAGGATATTGTCCATGACAAGCTCAGGCTGCTTGAAGACGTTTTTGTTTATCCTCTGAAGGATGACTCTTTCCTGGCACTGAACAACGTATGTGTCGTTTATATGGCCGTTGCCGTAATCCTTTACTTCAAGCTCAAGTCCGAAAGCGTTGAGCACTTCGCTGAATTCATTATTCATGATTTAGACGCGTCCCTTTAAGGGATCCTCCGTATGTGTTTTTTGATCGATTGTGGCGTACACAATAATTCAAGCTATTGTACTACACAAACGGGGGAAAATCAACCCATCCCTCCGATATATTGTTAATAATGAAGTCATGCAGTTATGATTTTTTCAGTTTCTCTTAAGAGGTCAGGCCGGCGGTATTATTGACTTTGATCTCGTAAAATGGTAGAATCACAGAAAAAGTGCCGGAGGATCAAATGCTGATCATAAACTTTACCGGCCACAGCGGGTTCACCGTGGAATCGGAGAACAATTTTCTCATCTTCGATTACTACACAGGCAGTCTGCCTGAGATACCGGAAGGAAAGAAGATAACCGTATTCGTTTCCCATTCCCACTATGACCACTTCAACTGCGACATATTCAAACTCAGGGATCTGTACCCGGAAGTCCGCTATGTGCTGTCCTACGACATTCCCGGATCTGTTCTGGAGTCCTTCGGCGTAAAGGACGCTGTCACGGCATATCCGGACAAGCCCTGCTCCCTGGACACAAGGCTGAAATTCAGGACTCTTCCCTCCACCGATGCCGGTGTCGCCTATCTCGTCTCGGCTGACGAAAAGAACATCTTCCACGCAGGGGACCTTAACCTGTGGCTCTGGGAAACCATGAACGAATCCGAAGCGTACAGCATGACGGCGGCGTTCAGGGAGTTTACCAAAAGGCTGAAGGGATTCGTTATACACACCGCTTTCCTTCCGCTGGACACCAGGCTCGGAACCTATTCGTGGCTCGCTTTCAATTATTACATGACCAACTTCAGGATACAGCACGCGGTGCCCATGCATCTGTTCGGACCGGACAGGATCATAACGGACTTCATGTCAGACCCTGTATCGCTTCCCTACAGGGACAGGATCATCCCCATGAGGCCCGGCGACACCGAGAATATACAATGACCTTCCCTTCAGATAAGGAAGGCTTTTTGGCTGTTATCTGACAGAACGGAGATTTTCATATGCCTAGCATTTTTGACCTATTCAGAAAGATATCAAACACGGAACAGAGAGGCAGGATCGAATATATTCTTGCCGGACTCGGGAACCCCGGTGACAAATACGCGAACACCAGGCACAACTGCGGATTTATCGCCATAGACCGGATCGCGGAGCTCCACGGCGCAAGGATCTGTTACTCAAAATTCGACGCTCTGACCTGCGAGGCAGAGTTCTCAGGCAAAAGGGTCCTTATGATGAAGCCGATGACTTACATGAACCTGTCGGGAAACGCTGTCGGAAAAGCGGCATCGTTCTATAAGATACCGCCGGAGCATGTGATCGTTCTGTCGGACGATATCAATCTCGCTCCCGGCAGGATGAGAATAAGGAAAAGCGGGTCTCCCGGCGGCCACAACGGCCTTGAGAGCATTATAGAGATGCTTGATTCGGAAGCTTTCCCCAGGATAAGGATAGGTATAGGGCAGAAACCCGAGGGCTATGATCTCAAGGACTGGGTCCTGGGAAAACTGTCACCGGAGGATGTTGAAAAAATCGAAAAGATAGCCGTCTGCTGTGATGAGGCCGTGGGCATGATCATAGAAGGCAGGGCTGACGAAGCCATGGGAAAATTCAACGGCATGTCATTCTGACGCGGGTATTCTGATGAATTACAGATTTTTATGCGATGTCTTCAAGGCAACGGGCGAGTACCGTTCCCTGAGATCTTCCCTGCTTACGCCGCAGTTCGGGAAAAGGTACCCCATATCCGCAAACGGCATAAGCGAAGGGGCTGAATACATTTTCCTCACATGTCTGTGTGAGGATTGTTCTGCTGACGGCGAACCTGTCACAGTGGTCTTTTCCGACCAGAAGGAGGCTATGGATTTCAACGGCCTTCTCAAGTCGCTGGGGATCGCGTCAGCCTTTTATCCGGTCCGTGATTACTGTTTCAGCAATATAGTCTCTTCCCATGACTACGAGGGGATAAGGCTCGAGATACTCACGTCCCTGAGCGGCCTTACGGATAAAAAGCCCAGGGTCATATGCACTACTCCCGATGCCATGCTCCAGATAACTCCTCCGCCGGAGTTTCTCAAAGGTTCAGCTGTCAGGATCGACGCTAATACCGTCATTGACACCGAACAGTTCACATCACTTCTTGTGGCGGCAGGCTACTCCAGGGTGGAGCTTGTGGAATCTGTCGGCCAGTTTGCCAGGAGAGGCGGGATAATAGATGTTTATCCCCCGGAATCCGGGAGCATAAGGATCGAGCTGTTCGGCGACGAGATAGACAGGATAGGCCATTTTGACACAGACACCCAGAGGTTCACCGATATGATCGAAGGACCTGTCACCATATCGCCTGTACGGGAGATCATCCTTTCGCAGGAAAAGAGATCAGAGATCATATCGCTTATCGAAAGACACATGAAAAAGATCGGGCGCGGATCCGCGGACGGGATGACAGACTTCGCGCTTCACACTCTCGATGAAGAGATCGACGACCTTCAAAGCATGTCGGAGATCAATTTCGGCGACAAATACCTTCCGACCATATACCCCGAAGCGCCGTCTCTTCACGATTACATCAGCGGGCCCCTCGTGATCTGCGATTCCGGCGGATGCCGCGAAAAGGCGGAGGCTTCCATGAAGCTCGTTCTTCAGAGCATCGGGGACGAGGCGGAATCCATGGTCCTTCCTCCCCAGAAGGGATCCCGTTACCTCCGTGACTATGAGGAGGTTTATACGAGGCAGTCGGGACCGACCGTCTTTGTGGATACCTTCCAGAGAAACCTGCCGGGCCTCCGGCCGGAGAACTCATATACATGGAACATCAGGCACGTTTCCTCATACGACGGTAATTTCCCGAGACTGGCCGAAGACATACTCAGATATACCGAGAACAGGTATCTTTGCCAGGTCATCTGTGCCACAGAGACCGAAAAGAACGGTCTTATGCAGTCGCTGGCGGACATGAGGCTTTCCGTTATTTCCGACACTTCCCTGGAACTGAAGTCAGTGAAGCCGGAAAACGGCAGGCTTCCGGTGGTGTTCTCGGTAGGCGGATTCTGCGCGGGATATGAGATAGCGAAGCCGAAATTCGTTCTTATGAATTTTTCCGCCCAGAGCAGCAGGCCACAGAGAAACAAGGTCCCGGTCATAAGAAAAAAGAAACGGCTGAAAGCCACTGAGGCCATTATGTCATACGCCGATCTCAACGTCGGTGACATAGTGGTGCACGACGCCTACGGCGTGGGACAGTACATGGGGCTTGAGACCCTGACAGTGGCGGGAAGCACCCGTGACTACGTGTCGATCAAGTACGCGGGCACCGACAAGCTGTTCATTCCCGTAGACCAGCTGGATCACGTTTCCAAATACATAGGCAGCGCGGACACTGAAAATATCAAGCTGTCAAAGATGGGCGGAGCCGAGTGGCAGAGAGCCAAGAGCAAGGCCAAGGCGTCCACAAAGGAAATGGCGAAGGAACTTATAGAACTGTACGCACGGCGGAGGCGCACCCAGGGGATAGCTTTCGAGCCGGATGATGCGATGATGAGGGACTTTGCCTCAGAATTCGAGTATGACGAGACAGACGGACAGCTCCAGGCCATCGAGGAAATCCGCAGGGATATGGAAAGACCGTATCCCATGGACAGGCTCCTGTGCGGCGACGTGGGATACGGAAAGACCGAAGTGGCCATAAGAGCCGCGTTCAAGGCGGTCATGAGTGGCAAACAGGTCGCCGTCCTGGTCCCCACCACGATACTGGCGTACCAGCATCTGCAGACGTTCCAGAGCCGCATGCGCTCCTTCCCCGTGAGAGTGGACATGCTTTCGCGCTTCAGAAGCAGCAAAGAGCAGCAGCTTTCGCTGAGAAAGCTTTCCAGAGGAGAAACGGACATCATAATCGGCACCCACAGAATAATATCGAAGGACATCGAGTTCAAGGATCTGGGCCTGATAATAATAGACGAGGAACAGCGGTTCGGGGTCGCTCAGAAGGAAAAGCTGAAGAAGCTCGCGGTGAACGCTGACGTGCTCACGCTTACGGCCACGCCGATACCGAGGACCCTGAACATGTCCATGGGCGGGATCGTCGACATGAGCATACTTGAGGACGCGCCCGGTCTCCGATCCCCGGTCCAGACATATGTGATGGAATACGACGAAATGGTCATCAACGAGGCCATACGGCGCGAACTCAGGCGGGGCGGCCAGGTATTCTACATGTACAACCGCATCGAGGAGATATACCATATAGCCGACAGGCTGAAGAACGACATACCCGAAGCCAGGATCGCCGTTGCCCACGGAAGGATGGACAAGGATGACATAGAGGAAGTCTGGAGCATGCTGCTGAGGCAGGAGATAGACATTCTCGTGTGCACGACCATCATAGAAACCGGCGTTGACGTACCCACCGCCAACACGCTTATAATCGAGGATGCCGACAGGTACGGCCTTGCGCAGCTCCACCAGATAAGAGGGCGTGTCGGCAGGTCTTCTGTCAGGGCATTTGCGTATTTTACTTATAAAAAAGGCAAGGAAATATCGGAGATAGCCCAGAAGAGGCTTTCAGCCCTCCGCGAATACGCGGAGTTCGGTGCGGGATTCAGGATAGCGCTGCGTGACCTTGAGATAAGGGGAGCAGGCAATCTCCTCGGAGCCGAGCAGCACGGGCATATGAACGCGGTAGGATACGACCTTTACATGAAGCTTCTTGAGGAAGCCGTCATAGAGGAAAAGGGTGAGCCGCTGAAAAAGCGTCCTGAGGACTGTACCGTGGACATCAGGTGCGACGCTTACCTTACGAAGTCGTACATAGCGTCGTCGCCTCAGAGGATGGATATGTACAAAAGGATAGCTCTGATCGAGACCGAAGAGGACTATGACGACCTTATCGAAGAGATGTGCGACAGATACGGCGAACCGGATTCCCAGGCGGTTAACCTGTGCAGGATAGCCAGAATAAGGGCTCTCGGCAGACAGCTGGGAATTAAAAAGATCTCCCAGAATGACGGATACTTCCATTTCCATACAAAAAACATAAACGCGAGGGCAATACAGGCTCTGAACCGCAAATACCCTGCCCTCGGATTCAGGGTCAGCCTCGGACAGGATCCCTTCATATCGGTCAAGTACAGATCAAACATCAGGAACACCGAGTTCCTTCTTGACCTTCTGAGGGAGTACGGGAAATACTGCAGTGACGAAGTCACAGACAGTTCAGGGAAAGGAGAGCCGTGATGAGAACATTAAAAAGGATCCTCCGGGCAGCGGTCCCTGTCCTGCTTGCCGCGCTGTGCGCCGCGCTTCTTTCCTGCTCAGGCGGAAACGGGACCGCATATCTCCGGGATCCGGTGATGACATACAGGGGAAAGTCGATCACGGAGGGCGAGTTCAGGCTTTATCTGGCAAGATACAAGTACCAGTTCGGAGTCACATACAGCGATTTTTCGGACACGCAGGAGTTTTATAACTCCAAGATAGGGTACAGGACCGCAGAGGAAAGGCTCTTCGAGGAGGTCGTGACGAACGTGTCAAGGCTTCTTGTCGCCGACTACATGTTCTCATCAGGCGGGTTCACGCTGCCGGCGGGCACCGGTGAGGAAATAAACGCCGCCCTTGACGAGCGTGACAGTTTTCTCAGGGCGGAAGGCAGCTCCCTCGAGAAGGACATCTCAAAGTACGGACTGACGAGAGATGAGGTATATGAGCTCATGCTCAGGGACGAGAAGGTCTTTCCGGTGTACCGGAACCTGGATTCCACAGGCAGGCTGAAGACAGACGACGCCTATCTCCAGTCGTATCTGGAGCAGAACTACGTTAGGTTCATGCACATCTACATAAACAACGCTTATGAATACGAAACAGACGACGCGGGATATCATGTCTATGACTCCTCCGGTAACTGGAAGACAGTACCGATGAACGCCGCGGACAAGGCGGCGAAGGATACCGTGATATCCGAAATAGACGGGCTTCTCGGGGCGGGAACGGATTTCCATGAAGTATACGAAAAGTATTCCGAAGACAGGCTGTATGACAGGGGTTATTACCTGACAAAGAATTCCGATTTCATAAAGGAAGTCATCGACTGCGCCTTCGGCCTTGAGCCGGGAAGCTGGAATAAGGTGGAGTCGGAGTACGGCACCAGCTACGTCATGAGGCTTGAGATGGACGAAAAGCCCTGGGAGGACGCTTCCCTTTCCGATTTCTTCAAGACATATCCGGAAGACAGGAAAAAGAACAGATTCACGGATATCCTGGACAGCCAGGCGTCCGGGATCGAATATGACCATGATATCCTGGACAGGTATACGGTTCAGGCGTCAAATAAAGAATCAAATTACTGAGAAAGGTTTGAACAGATATGAAAAAGATAATTGCAGCAGCCGTATGCGTCATTATGCTCATTCTTCCGCTGACAGCGTGCTTTATGCCGGCGGGACAGAGCCAGGCCAACACACAGCTGGCCGAGGCCATGGAAAAGAGGAGACAGTTCAGGGAAAGCGACCTGTTCGGAAAGATGAACGAGTATGTCAATAAGCTGATAGCAGAGAAAGCGGACGGACTTGAATTCGGAGTCTCGGTGGAGCCCGGCACTATAGATCTGACGAAGCTGGAAGACTATGCGAAGTTTGCGGAGGATGAGGAACTCAGGAAGAAGCTTTTCAAGGAAACTGAGATCGCCGCAAGGATATTCGATACCGAAAGCAAGACAGTCAGCCGGGAGGAAGTTGCCAGGTTCCTGCTTGAGAATCTCGTCAGCTGCAAGCTGATGGCTGACAACCTCGGAGCCGACTATTACGAAGTGGACGCTGAGAAAGGAACCTGCGAGCTGGTAAAGGTACCGGAAGCCAACTGACCTGCAATTTGAATAATTTAATGTATTCAAATTCATTTTGGCACATAAATGAATACCCGCCGCCGGAAACGGAAAACAAACCGTTCAGGGGGCGGATTTCTGTATTTTGTACTAAATTTACAAAGAAACCGGTATATAATGACGATACTTCTTGCATTGTTCTTTCATTTCGGTATTGATAAAATAGCATCGGAAGGATATAATAGAAACATCAAATTTGCATAAATCAGCATATTGACTTGCAAAAATACAAGGAGCTTCGATATGGCATTCACCGAAAACAAGTATTTGTCGTCATGGATAACCGAAATGGCGGCGATGACGAAGCCGGACAGGGTGATCTGGATAGACGGCTCTGAAAAACAGGCTCAGGAACTGAGGAACCAGGCATGCTCGACGGGAGAACTCATCAAGCTGAACCAGGAGATCCTTCCGGGATGCTACCTGCACAGGACTGCGGTAAACGACGTGGCGCGTGTGGAAGGCAGGACCTTCATATGCACAAGGACAAAAGAAGACTGCGGCAACGTCAACAACTGGATGGAGCCGAAGGAGTGCTACGCCAGACTGACAAGGCTGTTCACGGGTTCCATGCAGGGACGGACCATGTACGTGATTCCCTACTCCAGGGGGATCGTGGGATCTGAATTCGCGAAATACGGGATCGAACTCACTGACTCCATCTACGTCGTACTCAATATGCTTATAATGACCAGAGTTGGAAATGACGTGCTTGAAGCTCTGGGATCCAGCGGAGACTTTATCAAGGGACTCCATTCAAAGGCGGATCTTGACGAGAGCAACAGATACATATGTCATTTCCCGGAAGACAATACGATCTGGTCCGTTAACTCCGGATATGGAGGAAACGTGCTTTTAGGCAAAAAGTGCTTTGCGCTGAGGATAGCTTCATATCTGGGCAGAAAAGAAGGCTGGATGGCCGAGCACATGCTGATCCTGGGCATACAGTACCCCAACGGTGAAGTAAAGTACGTGACAGGAGCCTTCCCTTCCGCCTGCGGCAAAACGAATCTCGCCATGATAATCCCGCCTGAGAGGTACAGGAAGATGGGATATAAGTGCTGGTGTGTCGGTGATGATATCGCTTGGCTGAGGGTCGGGGATGACGGCAGGCTCTGGGCTGTTAACCCGGAGAACGGTTTCTTCGGAGTGGCCCCCGGAACAAATGAGAAGTCCAACCCGAACGCCCTTCACACCTGTATGAAAGATACCATCTTCACGAACGTGTGTCACGATCTTGACAACAATACAGTGTGGTGGGAAGGTCTTAACAACGATCCTCCGGTGAACGCCGAGAACTGGCGCGGAGAGCCCTGGGATTACAGGAAATATGATAAAGCTGACAAGGTCGGCACATCGGGCGCACACCCGAACTCAAGATTTACGGCGAAATCATCGAACTGCCCCTGCCTTTCCAAAGAATTCAACAATCCGAAAGGCGTTCCGATCTCTGCAATCATCTTCGGCGGCAGGAGAGCCCGCACGGCTCCTCTGGTTTACCAGTCCACTTCCTGGCAGAACGGGACTTTCGTAGGTTCGATAATGGCATCCGAGACCACCGCGGCCGCATCGGGCGCCGTCGGTGTGGTCAGAAGGGATCCCATGGCAATGAGGCCTTTCGTCGGATATGACATGGGCGACTATTTCAGGCACTGGATCGAAATGGGAAAAGTCATCAAGAATCCTCCGAAGATCTTCCATGTCAACTGGTTCAGGACCGACGGGAACGGTGATTTCATATGGCCCGGATTCGGAGACAATTTCAGGGTACTTCTCTGGATACTCGCAAGATGCGAAGGAAAGGCAGATGCCGATGAGACTCCTATCGGATACGTTCCGAAACCGGAGGATATAGATACTGAAGGACTTGACAGCGTTACCGCGGATACTGTAAGGGAGCTTCTTTCCGTGGACCGCGGAAGCTGGCTGGATGATATCGAGAACATAAAGGAATTCTACGGATTCATCGGAGACAGAGTGCCGGAAGAACTGAAAAAGGAACTCAGTGATCTCGAGAACAGACTCAAATAGTATAAAACCGAATTAATTCGCCGGTGATTTAAAGTTAAAGCACGGCTGCGAAACGGAACGGTGTGATCCGACAGGGTCACACCGGTATTTCTATTGGTATGCCGGCTTGCGCTGTATCAAAGATATCTCGGCATATCTCTGTCTCAGTGGCGGCAGTCCCCTTCCGCCGGGTACGGTGATGATCCCTCTTCTGACATTTGTCTCCAGATTTCCCTGCCGGCTGCAGACGTCTGAAGAGGCGGCGGATGGATGTTAACTTAAATTTTCAGCGTGTTTTTTTGATGAATACGTTGACAAATGTCAGGCTGTATGATAAATTAGTAAGCGGTTGCTAACTAATATGAGCTTATATATAATTTTTGAAAAGAGCTTTGCTCTTTATTTTCTGAAGCATTGGTTAGCATATGCTAACCTAAAGGAGGACAATATGAATACTATCACGGTTAAGATCGGCGGCATGATGTGCGGGATGTGCGAGGCTCATATCTGCGACACTATAAGAAGAGCCTTCCCTGGAGCGAAAAAGGTGTCAGCGTCGAGGAAAAACGGCGAAGCAACGTTTTTATATGACGGAGAAATCGATGAAGAAAAACTGAAAAAAGCAATCAGCGACACGGGTTACACTTTCGTTTCGGTTTCGACCGGTGAATACAAAAAGAAGGGTCTGTTCGGCAGATAACAGGGACAGAAAAATGTTCATTGAGATCAAAGGCGCAAAAAAACGGTACGGGACGGGAGAAGCGGCGGTCTGCGCCC
>JAFTCY010000088.1 GCA_017454465.1 Clostridia bacterium | reverse complement strand
GTCGGAAAGGACCTTCAGCATTGAAGGGATCATGGTGGTGCGCATGACCGATGTATCCTCACCGAGAGGATTCGTGATCACGACGCTCTGCCTTCTCGGGTCGTCCGGCGACAGCCTGATCCGGTCATACCATGACGGGCTGATGAACGAGAATGTCTGTATCTCGTTGATGCCCATGCCTTCCAGCATGGAGCGGAGCGTAAGATCAAAATTCTGACGCTCGGTCCGGGTCCCTACCGTGGGAGACGATGACGAGGTCAGGGTCGACGCTATCTTGTCATAGCCGTACATCCTGAGGACTTCCTCGGCTACGTCGTTCATGCATCTCACATCATCTCTGAAAGAGGGAACGGTGATGGTCTTTTCGTCTTCGGAAACGCCGAATTCCAGTTTTCTCATGATGCCTGCCATCTCGGACTGTGTCAGGCTGATGCCCAGGAATGAATTGATCACATCAGCGTCCAGGGGAAGAGTGACCGTTTCCTTCTTTTTCGGATACACGTCGATGGTCCCGTTCACCACTTCGCCCGCTCCGAGCAGCTGTACCAGTTCGCAGGCTCTGTTCAGGGCCGGCATGGTGTTTTCCGAATCCAGCCCCTTCTCGAACCTGGATGAGGATTCTGTCCTCATTCCGAGCTTCTTCGCGGAAACTCTTACGTTTCCGGGATGGAAGGTGGCGGACTCGAATACCACAGTCTGTGTTCCGTCCGTTATTTCACTGTTCTCGCCTCCCATGACCCCGGCCAGGGCAACGGCCTTTCCCGCGTCCGCGATCACCAGCATTGAGGAGTCAAGAGTATGGCTTATGCCGTCAAGGGAGACAAAGGTCTCGCCTTCTTCAGCGGATCTTACGTTGATCGAGGATCCGCCCAGGCATTTGTAGTCGAAGGCGTGCATGGGCTGTCCGTATTCGAGCATCACGTAGTTCGTGATGTCCACGATGTTGTTGATCGGTCTCACGCCCGAGGCTCTCAGTCTCATCCTCATCCAGAGGGGAGAGGGCGCGATCCTGACGTTCTTTATTACTCTTGCGGAATACCTGTAGCATTTGTCAGGGTTGGAGATCCTGACAGAGAGATAATTGCCTATGGTGTCGGGGTCAGGTGAGGGCTTGGGCTCCCCGGCAGGCGTAAAACCGAATCTCTTTCCGAAAGTCACTGCCGATTCACGGGCCAGTCCTATGACAGACAGGCAGTCAGGACGGTTTGAGGTGATCTCAAAATCCACCACCGTATCCCCGAGCCCGAGGACTTTTCTCATGTCGGCTCCCGGCAGAGTGTCTCCGAGACCAACGTCGCCAAGGATCAGTATGCCGTCTTCAACTGCTCCGGGCATGTCGTGCAGCGTCAGGCCCAGCTCCGCTATGGAACAGAACATGCCGTCGGACTCTTCGCCTCTCAGCTTGCTTTTCTTTATCTTTATGTCTCCGTGAAGACGGGCCCCGTCCAGAGCGACCGGTACCAGAGCTCCTTCGAAGACGTTTGTGGCGGCTGTTATGATCTGTATCGGAGCCTCTTTCCCCGCGTCCACCTGGCATATTACCAGACGCTCCGCGTTTGGATGCCGGGCAACGGACAGTATCCTTCCGCATACGACACCGGAAACGTCTCCGTCAAGAATGTCGTATTCCTCGACTTTTGACCCGGACATCGTCATGGCGTCGCAGTAGTCTTTTATCTTTATGTCGCTGACATCAGTGTAGTCAGCGAGCCAGTTCATTGACAGTTTCATTCTATGATCTCTCCCTTCGGATCAGAACTGATTGAGGAAACGGATGTCGTTTTCGTAAAGCAGGCGCATATCATCGATATGGTACTTGAGGACGGCTATCCTTTCGATGCCGAGGCCGAAGGCAAACCCGCTGTAGATCTCAGGGTCTATGCCGCAGTTTCTCAGCACGTTGGGATGCACCATGCCCGCGCCCAGGATCTCGATCCAGCCCTCGTTCTTGCAGAACCTGCATCCCTCGCCGCCGCACATGAAGCATGAGACGTCGACTTCCGCGGAAGGTTCCGTGAAGGGAAAGTGGTGGGGACGGAAACGGAGCCTCGTGTCACTGCCGAAGAGCCTCTTCGCGAACAGCTCAAGAGTGCCCTTAAGGTCTCCCATGGTTATGTTCCTGTCTATGACCAGTCCCTCCAGCTGATGGAACAGCGGGGAGTGGGTGGCGTCCACCGCGTCGGATCTGTAGACCCGTCCGGGAGAGATTATCCTGATCGGAGGCTGCGTCTTTTCCATGACCCTGGCCTGCACCGGGGAAGTCTGGGACCTGAGCAGTATGTTGTCAGTGATATAGAAGGTGTCCTGGGTATCTCTTGCCGGATGGTCCTTGGGGATGTTCAGAGCCTGGAAGTTGTAGTAGTCGTACTCGACTTCCGGACCGTCGACTATCGTATATCCCATGCCGAGGAAGATGTCCTCCAGCTGTTTCTGCACCAGAGAAAGGGGATGAGCGTGCCCCACGGGCACTCTGGAGCCGGGAAGGGTAACGTCAAGTTTTTCGGATCTCAGCCTTTCCTCCAGTTCTTTTTTCTTCGCGTACTGGGACAGCTCGTCGATCTTCTTCTCTATGGCTGACCTGACTTCATTTGCCAGCTGCCCGATCACGGGACGTTCCTCGGAAGAAAGGGCGCCCATTCCTCTCAGGACTGCCGTGAGCTCTCCTTTCTTTCCCAGATATTTGATCCTCAGGTCCTCTATCTGGGCGTCGCTTTCGGACAGCGCCCTGAGAGCCTCGGATCTGATCTTTTCAAGTATTTCTCTCATAATTCTAGATCCTTTCGGTCACGTTTTGCTTTTTGGTAAATAAAAAAAACCCTCGGACAAGGGACGGTGAGAACCGCGGTACCACCCAAATTCCGCGCTTTAACGCGGCACTCTTCAGGCTTAACGCGCCCGACGTGCGCGGCTACTTGCGGTTCACCGCGCCCGCTTGAGGAATGATCCTCTCGAAAGCGAAAGCCGGAATGATCGGCAGAGGGACTCTCAGCGGCCGTCCCTGTTCTCTGGATGCAGATCAGTACTTCAGGCACTCTTTCTCACAGCGTTTTCTCATTACCCGACTATTCTATCACCGCGGGGTGTCATTTTCAAGTTGTGAAGGTAAAAATCTTGTATTTTCCTCCAAAATATTATATACCGCGTCTGCCACCCGCCTTGCCCGGAAGAGCTTTTTTGTGTATAATGGAACAAAAAAACAGTACTTGCGGAGGCATGGCATGGGAAAATATTTCATATACTACAGCGCGACGGGAAACGGGGATTTCATCTCCGGACTGTATAAGGCAGCGGGCTACCGCACCATAAAGATCGAGATGGAAAAACCGATCAGGAAGACGGGCCTGCTCACGATCCTGAAATACGGCGGGCAGGCCATGACCGGAAAAAAGGCCAGGATCAAAGACCCCGGATACGTGCCTGAGAAAGGAGACACCGTGGTCATCGGATCCCCCGTATGGAACGACAGGCTGTCCACTCCGGTGAACGCGCTGCTGGCAAGGTATGATTTTGACCGGAAGACCACGTCTTTCGTTCTCTATCCCGCAGGGGAGAAGACATCGAGGTCTCTTGCACAGATAAAGAAACTCGGATTCGTAAAGGAACCTGTGGTAGTCAGGTATCCGCTGAAATATCCGGAAGAGACAAAAGCGAAACTCGGGCTCGCCGAGTGACGCCTGTTGCCATTTCGTCGCGCGGGGAGTATAATCGGGGCAGAAGACCAGTTTTTCAACAGAATCAGGAGGCTGTGGCTTAAATGGGTTGCATCATAATAGGCGTGGCCGGCGGCACCGGGTCAGGCAAATCCACATTTACCAACAGGATAAAGGATGAGTTCGGCGACAGGGTCTCTGTGGTATATTACGACAATTACTACAGGGCTCACGACGATCTTCCGTTTGAGAAGAGGAAAGAGATCAATTATGATCACCCGGACGCTTTTGAGACTGAGCTGTTCATAGAGCATCTGAAGCAGCTGAAGAGCGGTAAGCCGATACAGTGCCCGGTGTATGACTACTCCATACACAACAGGACGGACAGGACGATCACCGTGAATCCCGCCGAGGTCGTCATCGTGGAAGGGATAATGGTGCTCCAGAACGAGGAACTGAGGAAGCTGCTGGATATCAAGATATATGTTGAGGCGGACGCGGATGAAAGGATCCTCAGACGGGTGATCCGGGACGTGAAGGAAAGGGGCAGGGACGTTGAAGGCATAGCGAAGCAGTACCTTACGACAGTCAAGCCCATGCATTACATTTACGTCGAGCCGACAAAAGCAATCGCTGATATCGTTATCAACAGCGGCAAGAACGACGTGGCCTTCGACATGATAAAGCTGAAGATCCAGTCAGCACTGAAAAACTCCGGACAAATCAGATAAAAACAGATAAACGAAAGACCCTTCCCGGCCGGGAAGGGTCTTATCATCGGGTCATTTCCTGTAGAGCGCCCGTTTTTCAGAGAGTATCCTGTCGTGTTCCAGTTCCCTGATCCTCCTGAATCCCTCGCAGACCCGGTTCCAGGTCTTTTCCGGGTTCCTTGCCGCGTAGTCGTTGGACTCGCTGCCGTAGTATCCCCAGGCGAGGATGGTCCTGGCGCCGGCGTCGTAAGCCGCCTCGCAGGCCTCTATGATCTCGTCCTCGCGTCCCAGCGGAATCCCGTAAGCCTGTATCCAGATATTATGGTCCTTGCCGAAATGCTCCGAGAGCTCCAGGCTCTTTTTCGTGTTCTCATACACGAATCCGTACGGGTCAACATCCTTGTAGCCTATCCAGTACGGATCGCTGCCGATGTTCTGGAGGTTTTCCGCCCCGCATATGCTGGAAAGGGGGGCCGGATCGAATCCCGTGACCGGATCGGGAGCCACGCATACCGTGTTTCTTATGCCTTTTGACGCGCTGTAGTCAGTTACTTCCGTGAAATATGACCGCAGAGTCTCCATACGGAATTTTTTCACGTCTTCGTTTATTTTTCCGGGCATCTCGTATCCGTACATCTCGGAGAACTTTTTCCTGCATACCGGGCAGGCGCAGGAGTATGTGCCGTCAGGCTTCACGGGTATATGGGGCTCGTCCCAGAAAATAGTCCTGCCTCCTATATACGCGACCGCGTCTATCCATTCCCTGGTAAAAGCCCGGAAACTGTCCGCATTCAGACATGCCCTGACCGGGTCCGTTTTTCCGTCGGACATTACCTGGTGAGCTTCCGGGTGGTACGCCAGGAAGAAGGATTTGTCCCCGGGAGGCCCTCCGAGGCCCCAGTTGTCGATCCAGGACTCCAGTCCTATCTCTGAGGACAGCTCCACCATGTCCTTTATCCTCTGAAGATGCCTGTCCCAGTCAGTGTGGGACAGCATGTGGACCACTATGTCCATTCCGTTGTTCATGATGTCCCGCAGATCCTCACGGGCATGGTGCAGCATGCGGTTTCCGTGGTATGCGGTTCCTAATCTGAGTGTCTGAAGAGCCATATTGTTACCTCCGTTTCCCTGCCTTTCCATTTAAGCATTTTTGAGGCAAAAAAGCAATACTGAAAAAAAGAAAAGCCGGGACTGGCCCGGCTTAAACTGGGGTAGCAGGATTTGAACCTACGAATGCAGCAGTCAAAGTGCTGTGTCTTACCACTTGACGATACCCCAATGCCTGCACATTATATCACAGTGACGGAAACAATGTCAAGAATGCATACTGTCCTGTCACCGGTCTCCGGCAGAAAAAGAATCACGTACCTGGCTGAGGAATCTTTCCGCTATCGTGGTCCTGGCCCTGAATTTGTTCCAGATCAGGTAGAACCTCAGCTCAAGCGGCGGGAAAAGAGGCCTGAATTCAAGTTCTTCCATGGTGTCCACAAGGTGCTCGAGGGTAAGGAGGACGCCCAGCCCTTCGCTGGCGAACAGCGCGCCGTTGTATGAAAGCCTGAAGGAGCCCTCCAGGTGAAGATCGGAAAAACGTTCTCCCGCCCAGGGGGCGATGTCGTTCCGCCAGCTCTGCTCCGAGCAGAATAGCGGGAAATCCGCGATGTCCCCGGCCGTGAGACGGTCCTTTTCGGCCAGGACCGAGCCGGAAGGGAATACCGCTCCGAACCTGTCGGTGTTTTTGAAAGGCAGGGATCCGTATTTGACGGGATCCGGGGCCTCGCATATGACCGCGAAGTCCAGGAGCCCTTTGTCCAGTTTCTCAGTCACCTGCTCTGTGTCACCGCTGGTGATGTGATAGCGGAGACCGGGATACGTCCGCTTCATTTTCGCTATCTCCCGGGCCAGGTAACGGATCTGATAGGATTCGGCCAGTCCGAGATACAGATCTCCTCCGGTTATATCGTCAAAAGAGAGAAACTCCCTTTCTATCTTGTCAGCCATGCTGACCAGGTCCTCGGCCCTGTTGCGCAGGAGCATGCCCTCTTCCGTCAGCTCGATCCTGAAACTGTGGCGTGTGAACAGTTTCTTTCCCAGCTCGTCCTCCAGCTGCCTGATAGCTTTGGAAAGGGTCGGCTGCGAAAGGTGAAGGATCTCAGCGGCTCTCGTCATGTTCTCCTCCCGGGCAGCGGCGAGAAAGTATTTCAGATTGCGTATCTCCATTTTTCAGCTATTCCTTTTTTTTATATCATGATATGAATTATAACAATTGGCGATGATTTGTCAAGGGTGATATAATGGAAACAGAAAAAGGACGGGTACCGGAATGGAAAACTGGCAAAGCATCAAAGAGAACATGGAAGCTGCCGGATGCACGGCAAACGAAATCAGCGAGGCAGGGAGATTCTGGAACGCCGGGGCGGGAGAAGGGCTTATCAGCTGCCTCAGGGCGTGCAGGTGCTCCCGGATAGAGGAACTGCACAAAAAACAGAGACAGCTCGATCTCATAGACGGCCTCATATGGAAAATGAAAAAAGAAAGCGGAGGAAAACTTCAATGACAGACAATACACCCTTGAGGAAAAGTGGGACAAGACATTCCCGGAAAGCGCGCTTGCGGATCACGTGAAAGTGACTTTCCGCAACAGATACGGGATCACCCTGGCGGCTGATATGTACACGCCGAAAAACGCCCGGGGGAAAATGCCGGCTATCGCCGTATGCGGGCCTTTCGGCGCTGTAAAGGAGCAGTGTTCGGGGCTTTACGCCCAGAAGATGGCCGAGAGAGGATTCCTCACCCTGGCATTTGACCCCTCTTTCTGCGGCGAGAGCGGTGGAGATCCCAGATACATGGCAAGCCCGGACATAAACACCGAGGACTTCATGGCGGCGGTTGATTTCCTTTCCGTCCGTGACGATGTGGATCCCGGAAGGATAGGCATCATCGGTATATGCAGATGGGGCGGCCTCGCTCTGAACGCGGCGGCTCTGGACACGAGGGTGAAGGCCACCGTTGCCTCCACCATGTATGACTAGGCAAGGGTGAACGCCAAGGGGTACTTTGACCAGGAGGATTCCGAGGAGCAGAGGTATCAGAAGAAGGCGGCAATGAACGCCCAGAGGACAGCCGATTTCAGGACAGGCGGGTACAAAAGAGCGGGAGGAGTGGCCGACCCGCTTCCCGCTGACGCGCCGTCCTTTGTCAGGGATTATTACGACTACTATAAGACGGAGAGAGGGTATCACAAAAGGTCCCTCAACTCAAACGGCGGGTGGAACGTGACAGGGTGCGAATCATTCATGAACCAGCCTATCCTCATGTATTCTTCCGAGATACGCAGTGCGGTGCTGATGATCCATGGTGAAAAGGCACATTCCTGCTATTTCAGCAGGGACGCTTTCGCTGACATGACGGGGAACAGCAGATACGCGGGCAACAAGGAACTGTATATAATACCGGACGCGGTCCATACCGATCTTTACGACGGGGGTAACAAAAACTATATTCCCTTCGGAAAGCTTGAAGCATTCTTCAGGGAAAATCTCAAGTGAGGGACAGGATATGACTAGAAAAGCAGCACCATTCATCATTATCACGGCATTTGTCCTGGTATTTACCTTATTGTCAGCGGCGTTACCGGCCGCAGCGGCTTTTTCGGACGTGCCCGGGGACTCCGCTTTTGCGGAGGCGGTGGATTACGTGAGGGGGAGAGGCCTTATGGTGGGGACCTCATCCGACAGGTTCTCACCGGACAGCACATTCACCAGAGCGCAGATGGCGACCGTGATCTACCGTCTTGCCGGTGAGCCCGGGGTATCAGGAGACGACGGGTTCTATGACACGGACAGCGGGATGTGGTATTCTTCAGCTGTCCTGTGGGCATCTGAAAACGGGATCGTGAAAGGCTACGGCAACGGGAAGTTCGGTACAGGGGATCCTGTCACTCAGGAACAGCTGCTGGCTCTTCTCTACAGGCTGGAAGGGGAGCCGGAAGTCTCATCCGGGACGGAAGCGCCTGAAGGCACCTCCGGCTACGCCGTAAATGCCGTGGCGTGGGCTCTTTCATGCGGAATAGTCTCGGAGTCGGACGGATACGTTTTTTCACCGGGATCCGCTGCCGCCCGCGCGGTCGTGGCGTCGGTGATATGGAGATATGACATGCTGAAAGGCGGTTCCGGTGAGACGCCACAGCCCAAAAATGACGTTCTCGTTGTCTATTTTTCCGCGACGGGCCACACCAGACCTGTGGCCGGATATATAGCGGAGATACTCGGCGCCGACATTTTTGAGATCTTGCCGGAGATACCGTATACCGGAGAGGATCTCAACTATTCGGACAGCGGCACAAGAGCGACCAGAGAGCAGAACGACCCGTCCGCCAGGCCCGGGATAAGCGGGCTGCCTGATGTTTCGGGGTACAGGCGCATCTTCATCGGATATCCCATATGGTGGGGACAGGCTCCGAAGATCATGTATACGTTTGTCGAATCCGTAGACCTGGGTGATGCCGTGATCATTCCTTTCTGCACTTCGGGCAGCAGCCCCATAGGCACAAGCGCTGTCAATCTCAGAGCCTGCGCGGAGGGAGGAAAATGGGAAGACGGCAGGAGATTCGCCGCCGGAACATCATATTACGCCGTGGAGGAGTGGCTCAGAGGACCGGAAATGACTGCGGCTGAGGCGGCCGCGGCGGACACTGAAGCCTATGAACCCCGCGGGACCGGGGACGGAACGGTCCATGATACGGAAACCGCGCAACAGGAAGATCCCGGGAAAGGGGATGATACGGACATGACGCTCAGGCTGTATATCAACGGCTCGCCGGTCAAAGTGAAATGGGAATCGAATGCCTCAGCAAGAGCGCTGAGGGAACTGGCAGGCAGGGGCAGTGTCGTTATCAGCATGTCCAGGTACGGGGGATTCGAGCAGGTGGGGAGTATAGGAAAGTCCATTGCGTCCTCGGACGTCAGGATGACTACTTCCCCCGGAGACATTGTCCTGTACAGTTCCAGCAATATCGTTATCTTCTACGGTTCCAACACCTGGGAGTACACCAAACTGGGTAAAATTGAAGGATACTCTGAGGGGGATCTCCGTGACATCCTTGGAAATGAGGACGCGGAGATCGTGATATCCCTCGAATGACGCAAGTGAGCAGCCGCCAGGCATATATTCATCCGCCCCGGCGGCCTTTTTGGCTTTCGCCGGATCAGTTAGGGGAGAAGCGGTGAAAGGATGGGCGGAATTTGCGTCAGCGGGTTGAAAAAATAGTAAAACTGCGATATATTATTGTACAGGAGAAACAGTCATTCAGTCGGAGGGATACCTTGAGAAAATCACTGCTCAGCAAACTTTGGGAGGCGCTCATATCGGTACTGCCGGTGATGGCCCTCGTCCTTATACTTTCATTTACTCCTCTGGCTCCGCTGACCTGGCTGGAACGGGGGATATTCCTGGTGTCGGCTCTGTTCCTTGTGCTGGGGATAGGCCTGTTCAACCTTGGCTCCGACCTGGCCATGACACCTATCGGCCGCCACATAGGAGACGGGCTCACCAAGTCGGGCAGAATAGGCATGCTTGTTTTCGTATGCTTCCTTATGGGAGTGCTCATAACCGTGGCGGAACCGGACCTTTCGGTGCTGGCTGAACAGATCAGCGCCGTCATATCACAGCCACTCCTTATCATTACCGTAGGGGTCGGCGTAGGCCTGTTCCTTCTTCTTGCGGTGGTCCGAATCATAACAAAGACTGATCTTACGGCACTGCTGCTGTTTTTCTACATGCTTCTTTTCGCGTTCGCCGCGATACTGATATCTTCCGGGAAACAGTCGTTCCTGCCTTTGGCTTTTGACTCCGGCGGCGTCACCACCGGTCCTATAACTGTGCCCTTCATAATGGCTCTCGGGCTGGGGATCGCCCAGACCCTGGGCGGAAAGAACGCCGAGCAGAACAGCTTCGGACTGATAGCCCTCTGTTCCGCGGGTCCCGTCCTTGCGGTCCTAATCCTTTCCCTGGCCTCAGGCGGCGGGGATATAAGCTATCCGCTTCCGGATTATTCCATTGAAGGCTCTCTCGGGCCCGGATTCTTCAGTCTGCTGGGAGAAACGGCCTGGGATGTGGCGAAATCGGTTCTGCTGATGTTCGGGTTCTTCCTGATACTTCAGTTTGCCACGCTTCATCTGCCGAAGCAGAGACTGCTGCAGATAGCGGCCGGCCTCGGCCTGGCCTTTGCCGGCCTGGTGGTCTTCCTTACCGCTGCCGCGGTCGGGTTCATGCCCGTCGGGTATAAGCTGGGATACAGCATGGCACGCGCCAGCACCCCCGCGCTTCAGGTATTCGCTTTCGTGATCGGCACCATAGTGGTGCTTGCGGAGCCTGCGGTGCACGTGCTTAACCAGCAGGTGGAGGAGGTGACCGGCGGTGAAGTCACCAAACGCCAGATGATGGTCGCTTTGTCCATCGGGGTAGGGATCTCCATAGGCTTGTCTGTGCTGCGCCTTATTGCCGGGTTCTCGCTGCTATACTATCTGATCCCGGGTTATCTTATCTCTCTCGGACTTTCATTCTTCGTGCCGAAGATATACACTGCAATTGCCTTCGACTCCGGCGGAGTCGCCAGCGGCCCGCTGACCAGCAGTTTCATCCTGCCGATCACCATCGGGGCATGCGTTGCTCTGAGAGGAGCGGACTCAGTGCTTGACTACGCCTTCGGCGTCGTTGCCCTGGTCGCCATGACTCCGCTCATCACCATTCAGTTCCTGGGATTCAAGGCGGTCGCCAAGAAATATCTGAGCAGGAAAGCGGCGGTGCGGCGGATCCTGTCAGAGGATGACGCCCAGATCATATATTTCAGAAAACGGTGAAAGGAGATTCGCGTGATGGCTGAATACAGCGGAGAAATAAAAACAGGCGCCGAAAACGTAGCGCCGTCAAGACTCATGATGCTGGTCACGGTTGTCCAGAAGGGAAAGGGAACTTTCTTTGCTGATTTCCTTCAGACCTTTGACGCCAATCTTCAGGTATGCGTGGTCGGAAGGGGAACCGCCAGGGCAGACGCGGCGGAATTTCTCGGACTCAACGAGAAAAACAGAACTATAATTTTCAGCATAGTCAGCGAGGACAGGCTGGATGCCATAATGGATGCGCTGGAGAGCAGGTTTTATACAGTCAACGGCAAGACCGGGATCTCCTTCGCGATCCCTCTTACGAGCATGATAGGGAAGCTGAGTTACGGGTTCCTGAGCAATGACCGGAGACTGGCAAAGGGAGGGGAAGCAAATGGATAAAAGATATGAAGCCATATTCTGCATAATCAACGCGGGATTCTCGGATGCCGTTATGTCCGCGGCAAGAAAGGCCGGCGCCGGCGGAGGCACAGTGTTCAAAGGCCGCGGAGCCGCGCCCCGTGAGGCTGAGGAACTGTTCAAGATAACGGTGCAGCCTGAGAAGGAGATCGTCATGCTGGTGGTATCCGAGGACGTGAAGGACGATGTGCTGAGAGCCATTTACACCGAAGCGGGCCTGGGCAGCGCGGGACAGGGAATAGCTTTTTCACTGCCCATCGAGCGCTCTGTCGGCCTGAGCGATTACAGCCGGGAGAAAGAAAAAAAGGCTGAACGTCCCGAAGACGTGCAGCCCCGACAGGAGAACTAAAGGCCGGCCCGGCTTATGAAGTAGCCCGGGACCGCGACCAGGGCGAAGAAGATCAGGCTTATGATCATGAAATATTTCAGAAACTGCCTGCCTTTTCCCGGATATTCCCGTACATATATCCTGTAGTTTATAACCGAAGCCAGGGAGCCTATGATGGTACAGAGTCCTGCAGTGTCAAGACCGTACAGAAGGGCTCCCTTGTTTTCCGCGAAGGGATAAAGCACTATCGCCGCAGGCACGTTGGAGATGACCTGGCTCACGATAATGCTTCCGAAATACTCCCGTCCCGCGACAGCCCGGCTCAGAAACTCAGCGATCTTCTCGTTTCTCGCCAGTGAAGATGAGAATACAAAGAAGCAGAAAAAGGTAAGGATCAGGACGTAATCGGTCTTTAAAAGGATCTTTCTGTCAAAGAACAGCATGAACAGCGCCACCGCGAGCACTATGTACATCCAGACGGAGGTCCTTGTGACTATCATTACCAGCACGCAGGCGAACAGGATCAGGTAAACGATCCGTCTCCACCTGCGTTCCGGGGGAAGGCTCCCGGGAAACCGGTCATCCGGGATCTCAGGCTTACCTCTCAGGTCTTTCCTGTTGAGCGCCAGAATGAAGACGCAGAGCAGGGCCGCCGAAATGATCCACGCCGGGAACATGTACCAGATGAATCTTGCGGCGCCGACTCCGCTCTGGCCGTATATGAAAAGGTTCTGGGGGCTTCCGAACGGCGTCAGAAGGGAACCTCTTACAGCTGCGATGTTTTCCATCGCCAGGAGAGGAAGAATGAACTGTTCCTTTCCGGCTGCGCGGAAAAGGATCATCGTAAGGGGCACGAAGATGATGAGGGACACGTCGTTGGTCACGAACATGGAAGAGAAGAATACCGAAAAGACCAGAAAGAACGACAGAGCGGTGACGCTCTTCATTTTTCCGGCCAGCCGGAGCACCGGATTGAATATATTCTCGCTTTTGAATCCCTCAAGGACCGTAAGCATCAAAAACAGCGTCCCGAGGGTCCTCCAGTCGATGTCCCTGAGAAGTTCCGCGGAGGGCGGGGTTATGAACAGCGATATTACAGCAGCAAGAACCGACACAACAAGCATCGGTTCTTTCTTTATCGCTCCTAATATTTTCTTCATCAGATCTTAAGATATTTCGGCATTCCTTTTTCGTATACCGTGTCGATCTCGCCCTGGATCAGGGGCAGGATGTACTCAAGGCATTCGTCAGTCACGTTGTTCCCGCGGCCGTTTATGAAATCCCTGGGCACGGATCTCACCGCGTTTGCTATATCAGATACGTCTTTTGAAACATAGAGGATCCTGTATTCCTCGCCGGCTTCCCTCAGCATGGCGATCATCTTTCCGCTCTGTCCCTCCACCGCGCACCTGACCGCGGCTCTCCCGCAGGACAGGGATTCGCTTATATCCGTGGCTGAACGGATGTGGGACGCGCATCTCTGGGGCAGGTTGATCTCGATGGACCTGACCTTGCATCCGAACTTTTCCTTGACCGCGATCTCCAGGGCCTTGCCGGTACCCTCAAGATACCTGTGCCCGAAAACGTCGGTCGCGCCGCTCTGGGTACCCTCTCCAACGTAATGTCCGTCAGCAAACCTGAGGCCCTCCGACACGGCTATAACGATGTTCGGGTGCTTTTTCCAGGCTTCTTCAATATCCTCAAAGAACAGCTCCATGGAAAAGTCGGTCTCGGGAAGATATACATAATCCGGTGCGAGCCCGGACGTCAGCCTCGGAAGGGCGGAAGCCGCAGTGAGCCATCCGGCGTCCCTGCCCATGAATTCCACTATGGTGACGGCCTTCGTGGTATATACGGAGCAGTCCGTCACGATCTCCTGGGATACGGTGGCGATGTATTTTGCGGCCGATCCGAATCCGGGTGTGTGGTCCGTTCCGTCAAGGTCGTTGTCGATGGTCTTGGGCACCCCCACGACCCTCATTTCGTAATCCGATCCTTCAATATACTTCGACAGTTTCGCCACAGTGTCCATGGAGTCGTTGCCGCCGATATAGAAGAAATATCTTATATCGTATTTCCTGAACAGAGAAATCAGGTTTTCATAAAAATCCCTGTCGTCCGTCTTGGGAAGCTTTTTCCTGCATGAACCCAGCGCGGAGGCGGGAGTGGCGCTCAGCAGATCCAGCTTTTCCAGGTCCGGATCGCCTCCGACAGTGGAAAACATCTCGGAAAGGTTGCACAGTCTCTCGGCCAGAAAACCTTCGATCCCGTTTCTCATTCCATACAGTACGGATATTGCCTCCTTGTTTTCTATAGCGCCTTTGATGACCCCGGCCAGGGACGCGTTTATTGCTGCGGTCGGTCCTCCGGACTGACCCACTACGGCAGCTCCTCTAAGCAGTTTTTCCATTTGTTTTTCCTCCGGTCTTCTTATGTGATGATGATACCACACGGCAGGGCCAAAGTCAACAAAAAGAGAGGCTGCCCGGGCACCGGAGAAGAGCGTTCCCGGACGCTTTTTCCCTCCCGCCGGGCGCGGGATTTTCTCAGCCCCTGCCCAAAGATGTTGCTGTTTTCACTTGATATTCTGCACATAATAAGTATAATGAAACTGACACGGGGCAGAGCGCGCCCGGCCTCAGGTAACTGGACAGCGTACTATGATCCCGAAACGGACAGGTACTTTGCTGAGATAATGAAAACCAGCCGCGAAGGCCGGGAACAGTATGACTATGAGATAACGAAAGAGATATACAGCCGTCTCGGGGCGTCCGGCAGCGATGAGCACGACGAAGATCTGATCAGGACAGGCAGGATAGCATATTCGTTCCAGAACGCCATGTACGGGACCCTCGGCCCCGAAAGGACGGTGTGGGACGAAGAAGCGAGCGAAGCGAAGAAAGAGGCCTGCCGCAGGCAGGAGAAGAGATAACAGCATGGCCTGACATCCTGCGGACATGCTGAATGCTCGGAAATACTCAGGAACAGGTCACGCGCCCGCACGGGAAAGGCCTTTCAGAATTACAGAAAGAGGTGAGCTGAATGAAAGTTCTTATTATCAACGGAAGCCCCAGGCCGCAGGGCAACACTTCCATTGCCCTTGAGGAGATGTGCCGCGTGTTTCACGCAGAAGGAATAGAGACCGACACGGTCCGGGTGGGCAGCCTGGACGTCAGGGGATGCATCGCATGCGGAAACTGCAAAAAGACAGGACGGTGCGTATTCAATGACGTGGTGAATGAGCTCGCGGAAAAGCTGAAGGAAGCGGACGGGATGGTGGTGGCTTCCCCTGTATACTATGCTTCTGCCAACGCCACCCTTATTGCGTGCCTTGACCGGCTTTTCCACAGCACGGATTTTGACAAGACCATGAAGGTGGGCGCCAGTGTGGCGGTGGCAAGGAGAGGCGGGTGCTCGGCGACCTTCGACGAGCTGAACAAATACTTTACCATCAGCGGCATGCCCGTGGCATCGAGCCAGTACTGGAACAGTGTATACGGCAGGGAAGCGGGGCAGGCAGAACAGGATCTGGAAGGTCTGCAGACCATGAGGGTCCTTGCCAGGAACATGACATTTCTGATGAGATCCATCGCCCTGGGAATAGAGAGATACGGGCTTCCGGAAAAAGAGCCCTGGCAGCCGACACATTTCATAAGATGAACGCACTTTTGATTTTGCGGAGAGAGATATGAAAAGCATACGTAGCGTATATAAGATAGGCAACGGCCCGTCAAGCTCGCATACTGTCGGACCGTACAACGCGGCAAAGCTGTTCAGAAAGAGATATCCGGATGCGGACGGTTTTTCCGTCACACTTTACGGATCTCTGGCGTATACCGGCGAGGGGCACGGCACGGGCAAGGCCATCCGGAACGTCCTGCCGGAGGCCGAGATCCTTTTCAGGATGGAGAGCGAGGATCTCCCGCATCCCAACACGATGGATTTCAGAGCCCTGAAGGACGGCTCTGTCATCGGATCCGCCCGGATATTCAGCATCGGCGGAGGCTCCATCAGGATCGAAGGGGAGGTGTCAGACGATGAGCGGGAGGTCTATCCCCAGACCAACTTTACCGATATGCTGGAGAAATGCCGGGCAGACGGTCTCAGGCTCATAGACTTCATTTACCGTATGGAGGGGGATTCCCTCAAAACATATCTCAGAGAGATCTGGGAAGCGATGCAGAGGTCGGTTCAGAACGGGCTGGCGGCCACCGGCATCCTGCCGGGAGGCCTGGGTGTCAGCAGGAAGGCAAAGCTTCTGTACGAAAAGCGGTGCTACAACGAGGATGCGATCATTACCCAGAACAGGCTCATGTCCGCTTACGCCTTCGCTGTCAGCGAGGAAAACGCCTCTGAGCGGGTGGTTGTGACAGCGCCCACCTGCGGAAGCTGCGGCGTCATCCCTGCAGTGATGTACTACCTTTCGAGAGACCGCGGCATTCCGGATGAAGAGATAATCGACGCCCTTGCCGTGGCAGGTCTCATAGGCAACGTGATCAGGACCAACGCCAGCATTTCGGGGGCGGAGTGCGGCTGCCAGGCGGAGATCGGGTCCGCGTGCTCGATGGCTGCCGGCGGATACGCGTCGCTCCTGCATATGAACCTGGAACAGATAGAATACGCGGCTGAAGTTGCAATGGAACACAACCTGGGACTGACATGCGACCCGGTAAAGGGGCTTGTCCAGATACCGTGCATAGAGAGAAATTCCGTTGCCGCCATGAGGGCGTTCAGCTGCGTCAACCTGGCTCATTTCCTGACCGAGACCAGAAAGGTCTCCTTCGACGAGGTGGTTGCCACGATGTACCAGACAGGCAAGGATATGAGCGAGAAATACCGGGAGACCAGCCACGGAGGGCTGGCTGCCATGTATGACCAGAAACACGGAGGTAACTGAACAATATGCCCGGCGTAATAAAAAGAGCGATAACGAAAGACGGATCCGCCCGCCTCATAATCACGGACAGCACGGATATAGTGAAAAAGGCATGTGACATACACGGAATGTCAAAGACCATGACGGCTGTCTTGGGCAGAGCCCTTACAGCCACATCCCTTATGGGATCCCTGCTGAAGGACAGAGACAACACCATAACGCTTCAGTTCAGGGGCAACGGACCCTGCGGAAGCATAGTGTGCGTAGGCGACTACAAGGGAAATGTCAAAGGCTACTGCGATGACATGACAGTGGAGCTTCCCCCCAACTCCCAGGGCAAGCTCGATGTCGGGGGAGCCGTAGGCAGGGGCAGCATGTACGTCATAAAGGATCTGGGGATGGCCGAGCCCTACATCGGCGTTTCCCCCATAGTTTCCGGCGAGATAGCCGAGGATATAACGGAGTATTACGCCCAGAGCGAGCAGACCCCCACTGTGTGCAGTCTCGGTGTCAGGGTGGACAGGGACAACATGTGCTATGCGGCGGGAGGATATCTGATCCAGCTGATGCCGGGGTATGACGAGTCTATCGTTGATATACTTGAGGAAAACGTGAAAAAGACGGGATCCATATCACGGCTGATCGCGGACAAAATGTCTCTTGAGGACATAGCCGCCGGGCTGTTTGACGGGATAGGGTATGAGTTCTTTGACGAATTCGATACCGATTATCACTGCGGATGCACAAGGGAAAAATATCTCAGATCCATAGCCGGGCTCAGCGACTCAGACATAAAGGGACTTTCGGAAAAGGAAGAACCGGTGGAGGCCGTGTGCAGCTTCTGCGGTAAAAAGTACAGTTTCAGCATAAAAGAGATCCTGGAAACAAGAGAGAACATGAGAAAAGCTCCGGACGGCGCCGGGAACGAGTGAAAGGGGACCGAATGGATTACATAAAGACTGTGACTATGGATCCCTCCGGATTCGTGCTTCTTGCAGACGCCATCCCGGGAATCATACAGGAGATCAGGTACTACTCAACGTATAATTTTGTAGGCGAGCGCATAGACGGGTATGACGAGCCCTGCGCCCTGCTCACAGCCGAGGCCGCAAGAGCTCTCAGGTCGGTCAGCGGGGAAATGAACGCCCAGGGGTACAGGCTGAAAGTCTTTGACGCCTACAGGCCGGTAAGATCCGTTAAACACTTCGTGCTCTGGGGAGTAGACGATCTTGACCTGCGCATGAAACCCTTTTTCTATCCGGAGCTTGAAAAGCAGGAACTGTTCAAGCAGGGATATATAGCCAGCCGGTCCAGCCACAGCAGGGGCAGTGCGGTGGATCTTACTCTCTTTGACATGAGCACAGGGAAAGAAGTCGACATGGGGAGCCCCTTCGATCTGTTCAGCGAGGTGTCCCACCCTGATTCCGGGGCTGTGACGGATGAGCAGTACGAGAACAGGATGTTCCTTCAGAACGCGATGTTGAGAAACGGATTCGCGCCCATCGACTGTGAATGGTGGCATTTCTGCCTCAGGGAAGAACCGTACCCGGATACATATTTTGATTTTCCGGGCTCGTCGGCGTACCTGAGAAGGTGAACGGACCGGTATATCAGGACTTACAGATGAAAAGAAAACTGTTTTGTGAATTGGGGCCGGCCGCATATAAGATATCACTGTTCAAGGAAGCCCGGCTGAAAGAACTCCGGGATCTCTTCGCGCACAGAAGATTCGCCGTGGAGAGAAGTCCGGAAAACTTCCCTTTTATCTGGAAAGGCGACAGCAAGATACTGATAAGGAAACTCCACGGTGTGGACATGCAGCTCCAGAGAAACAAGGTCGTCAACCTGAAGCTGGCGGCGGACAGGATAGACGGTATCATTATACGGCCGGGCGAGGAGTTCTCGTTCTGGAATCTGGTTGGTGCCACCACAAAGAAGAAAGGATATCTCGAAGGGCTGGTGATCAGCAACGGCAGGATGATGCAGGATATCGGCGGAGGGATGTGCCAGATGGCGAACATGATCCACTGGCTCGTGCTTCACACTCCGCTGACCGTAACGGAGCTGCATCACCACTCTGACGCCCTGTTCCCGGATGAGAAGAGAAGAGCACCCTTCGGAACAGGCACCTCCATAGCGTACAAGGCCATCGACTACCGGTTCAGAAACACCACTGAGTACCCGGTGCAGATAAGGGTATGGCTGGATGACACTTTCCTGTACGGAGAGATAAGGGGCACAGTTGACCTTCCCGACAGATACAGGCTGGTGGAGGAAGACAGCCATTACGCCAGGGAAGACGATGGGAAGTTTTACAGAAACAGCAAGGTCTACAGAGTGATAACGGACAAAACCTCCAAAGAGGAGAAGGCACGGGAACTCATCCTGGACAATCACTCGGAGGTCCTTTACGACTACGAACTGATCCCGAAAGACCAGATAAGGGAAAAAAGCGATGCTTAGAAAAATACTGAGCGGACTGAAAGAGCATCCGGGCGACGTATGCTACCAGATCAGGGAAAAGCAGTACACCAACAGGGAGCTTTACAGGTATGTCTGCAATATCCGCAGTTACCTTGACAGGCACTGCGGAAAGGGTGACCGGGTAGTCGTAACCGGGCATAAGGAAATATACATGATCGCCTCATTCCTCGCGTGCCTGTTCTCGGGAATTGCGTATATACCGGTGGACATCTCGGTACCGGAAGAGAGACGGAAAAAGATCATAAACGGATCGGCCCCCGCTCTGATCATCGACAGCTCGATAGAGGATGTCATGGACGGGGAGGATTCCGAGGACTTTTCGGATATCCGGATATCGGAAGATGACACCGCGTATATCATTTTCACATCGGGGACCACAGGAGAGCCCAAAGGGGTGCAGATCACGTACGGCAATCTCAGAAGCTGCATGGAATGGCTGACTGAACTGTGCGGGATCAGCTGTGACACGGTGCTGAACCAGGCAAGCTATTCCTTTGACCTGTCGGTGGCGGATATCTATCTGCCTCTTCTTACAAGGAGCAGGCACTATATAATCGAGAGCGGCACCCAGAGGGACTTTCCCGCGCTCTTTGGGGAGCTCCGGCGCAGCGGGGCGGGGCTTGCGGTGATGACGCCTTCCTTCGCTGATTACCTGATGGCGGACAGGACGTTCGGCAGGGATTTGATGCCCGAGCTGAAAAAGATCCTGTTCTGCGGAGAAAAGCTCACGGAAAAAACAGTGGCGAGACTGTACGAAAGGTTCGGCGGGATCAGCATCATCAACTGCTACGGCCCCACGGAATGCACCTTTGCCGTGACCGGGGCGGAAGTCTTTCCCGGAGAAGAGATCTCCATCGGAGACCCGAAGCCTGGAGTGGAGATCCACATCGTCGGCGAAGACATGAAAGATGTTGACGGCGGCATGACGGGAGAGATCCTGATAACCGGCGACAGCGTCGGAAAGGGATATCTCGACGGCCGGGGCGGATTTACGGACTGGGGCGGCGTAAGAGCCTATCTTACCGGGGACCTTGCTTACAGGAAAAACGGAAAAATATATTACGTCGGAAGAAAGGACCGCCAGGTAAAACTCAGGGGATACAGGATCGAGCCTGCCGAGATAGAAACGGTCCTTGACGGTCATGAGGCCGTGGAGAGATCCGCTGTGGCGGCGGCAAAAGACAGCGACGGAAAGGCGGAAAAGATCATCGCATACGTAAAGCTTTCCCGGGACCGGGAGCAGGATGTTACTGCGGCGTGCCTGAGGCGTTACGCCGGCAGGTATCTGCCCGGCTACATGGTCCCTGTTGTGAAGATAGTAAGGGAGATACCACTCGACGGAAACGGAAAGGCGGACATCAGGGCGCTGATGCATATGGATCCATGAGAGAAAAGATAATCGACATAATAATAGAGCTTACGGAATACGGCGAACTCAGGAACGCGCCGGAGACTGACCTTATAGAGGAAGATATCCTTGACTCCCTGGCCTTCATAAACCTGATCACCCGGCTTGAGGACGAATTCGGGATAGAGATCCAGACGACTCAGGTGCCCGGGGACACATGGAGAAGCGTCGACGGCATCGTCAGGATGGTGGAGCGCGCGGGATAACGGTGCGATACGAAAAATATCACACGGGACGTCAGATGTCCTGTTTCAGATCAAATGCAGGAGGAATCCATGAAAAAGAGAATAATCACTCTGCTGCTCTGCATCGCGATGCTCGCAGGGCTGATCTCATCAGCCGTGCTCACAGCCGCAGCGGGGAACAGCAGCGACACGTACAGGGCCGGAGACATGGCTGTACCGACCGGGTGGGACTATATCGAGGTTTCGAGCAGGAAGGAACTGATCGCCGCTCTGGAAAAACACAAATGGTGGGAGAATGACTACCGTCCCCAGCCATGCTTCATCAGGCTCACGGCGGACATAAGCGTGGGTAACTCCGAGGTCGGGAAGGAGCCTGCCCTGATCTATGCATGGGCCGGCACCACCACGACCCTCGACCTGAACGGCCACCAGATAAACGGGACCATCATGGCCATGGACGACGAGTTAAACAGGACATGGTCCACCCTGAACATCAATCTGCAATACGGCGCAGTCAGGGAATTCACCTTCCGGATCACGGATCTGGCCGGCGGAGGCGGAGTCTCACTCAATTCGGGGCAGTACTGCGACGGCCCCGCCAATGCAGTCAGCATAAACGCCACATACATACGCGATCTTGCCAACATACCGGGAGAACGGGTCACGTACAGGGATGCCATTCCGAAAGTCATAATCGACGGCGGAACCTACTATATGTACACGGAAAGCAGGAATTATGTTGTTACCGACGTCCTGCAGGGCAGTATGCAGGCCCTTGACTCCAACGGCGATCTTTTCTGGGATGCGAGGAGCCCGTACACCCGCTCTGCCATAGGGTTCACGGGGTGCAGCCCGGTGATCAACAGGGGGCATTTCACCGCAAAATGCTACTGCAATGACAATATATTCGACAATCACTGCAGAAAATATGTTGCATCGGTCGGGCTCGGAGATTTCACTGCCGCGGACAATCTGAACATCAACGGAGGGGATTTCGACGGCGACGCATATTCGGTCTTCTACTATTCCTTCGGAGCCGGCAACCCGGACACGGTGCCGTTTCCCGTCCTGAACGGCGGGACTTACAAAGGCGGTATAATGTTCTGTTCCACTATCTATTCTTACTGGAACGGGATAAACGAGAACTGGGAGCTGGATCCGAAAAGCAAAGACCTTCCGGTGGACATGATTCTGCCTGAGAATGCGAAGATGTACATAGACGGAACGCCTGTGGACCCCCGGAACACCGACTTTGAGGACATAGGCCTGCCGCACGACATCACCATTGAGAGCGCTCCGTACCTGACAGGAGCGGAGCTCGAAAGGCCGGAGCTCCTGACGGGCCGTTCCGTGAACATCTACCTCAATTACAACAAGGCACCGGATAATGTCGAGGTACAGCATCTGGTGACCACCATCCGCGGCGGCCAGGAGATCCAGGCCTGGACAAGGCTTGAAGGATCCGACTACTATAAGATGCCTGCCGGAAGCACCTGGGATTACTGGGCATATATCCCTGGCAGGACGTCCGGGGGCACTGAGACCGTCCGGGTGACAGCCAGATTCGGAAACATCCGGGCGGATTCCGAACCGTATGAGATCCGGTGGGTCGATACGCCGGATTATGCCTTCACCGTGGGGCCCGCGGTGGTTCCCGCCACGGGAAGCGAGCCCTGCAGGATCATATTCAATTTCAATTACCCTGATATGCTGCAAACCTGGAGCCTGAACAAAGATGTGAACAGGGATCACTGGTCCAGTATGGACGGCATCGATTACCGGACACCGGACCAGACCGACGACGGGAACTACTGGATATATCTGACAGAGCCGGCCAACGCCGGTGAAAATAAGTCGATATACTGTATTTTCCTTGATTACAGCACCGGCACGTCAGATACGGACAGGGTTTATTCTGAAGAATTCACAGTGACGAGTGACATGCTCAGCTACAGTCACGTACACAGCTGGTCCGGCGCGTGGGATTATTGCGATGAGAACGGCCATGCACGGATATGCGCTTCCTGCGGCAGCCTTTCCGATATCGTGCCCCATAACCCAGGACCCGCAGCCACAGAGGAATCGCCTCAGGTATGCACGGACTGCGGCTTTGTCATCGTTCCTAAACTGGGCAAGGGTCAGACCGAAGTCATCGTGACTGATCCGGAGCAGGGGAGCCAGGGTACAGATCCGGGTGCTGAGCTTGAGGGAGCGTCTTCCTGGGCAAAGGACGAGGTGAAAGCAGCTATAGACGCGGGCCTGGTCCCGGCGGAACTGCAGAAGAACTATACTTCTCCCGTCAAAAGGGGACAGGTGGCTAAACTGTTCATAAATCTTCTCGAGAAGGCGTCCGGAAAAACAGTATATGAGATAATGGCAGCAAAAGGGGCCTCTGTCGGGGACAGCGTGTTCACCGACACGGCTGACACGGATGTTCTGGCTGCAAACGCTCTGGGCATTATCAAGGGGACCGGAGGCGGCAGGTTCACGCCTGACGGAAATCTCAAAAGAGCCCAGATCACTGCCGTGATCAACAGGATCGCGGGAGTCATGGGGCACTCGACAGAGGGCTATACCCATGGCTTCACCGATATTACTGATAATTACGCCTGGGCGGATCCCGAGCTTGGATGGTCGGTATACAACGGAATAATCCTGGGTGTCGGGGGAAACAAGTTCAATCCGGGGGGAGACCTTACAGTCGAGCAGGCGATACTCATAGTGTACAGAGCATATGACGTGCTTAAATGATATCAGATACAAAAGGCATAAGAAGAGGCCGCGGATCCATTCCGCGGCCTTCTTTGAGAAATCGAAGATCGTAACCGTTATTTCGATAGTTTTGAGATCTCGTCGAGGATTATCTTTTTTTCTGAAAACGGTATTTTTTCCCCCATGACAAGCTGGTAGTCCTCGTGCCCCTTGCCGGCGAAAAGTATTATGTCGCCCTTTTCCGCCAGACCGACAGCGGCCCTCACAGCCGTCTCTCTGTCCGTGATCACAAGGTAAGGCTTTTTCCTCGGATATCTGTCTTCCACGTCCTTTATTATCTCTTCCGGGGATTCGGAATCCGGGTTGTCGGATGTTATGACAGTCATATCGGCCATTTCGTCCGATATCCGGGCCATATCGCCGCGGCGGGTGAAAGCGCGTCCGCCTATGCATCCGAACAGACATACCAGTCTTTTCGGAGAATATGCCCTGAGCGCTCCCAGGGCGTGGGCCAGGCTTGTGCCGTTATGAGCGTAATCCACGATGAAAAGCGCTCCCGCGAGGGACGCCGCGATCTCAAATCTTCCCGGCACGGATATGTTTCCTATCAGCCGGACCGCTTCTCTGAAAGGTACGCCGCAGCCGACGCAGGCGGCTATCGCTGACATTCCGTTGTAAGCGCTGAATTCTCCCGGGCTTTTTATGCGGACGGTCTCCGTAAGGCCGTTCCCTGTAAGTTTGAATTCCACACCCAGTGACGAATCGTCCCTGAAGGGAAGTATGCCGCTGGCCGAATATCCGGATCTGCTGCCTTTCAGCGTCACGGGGATCAGTTCCCCGGAGTATCCCTCCGTCATATAGCCTGACGCGGGGTCATCGGCGTTGAAGATCATGCGTTCGGAGCAGAAGGAGCTGAAAAGCTTCTTTTTTGCGTCCCTGTAATCCTCAAATGTGGCGTGTTCGACCGGACTTATGTGATCCGGTGACAGGTTGGTGAACATCACGGTATGAAAATTCACATCATCGACCCTGTGGGTGACCAGGGCCTGGGAAGAGACTTCCATGACGGCATATCCGAAGCCGTCATCATCCATCTCCGCAAGGTATCTCTGAATGTCGCAGCTTTCTGGGGTGGAGTTTTTCGTGACATATCTCTTGTCGCCTATCCACACCCCAAGGGTGCCGATGTAGCCGCATTTTCTTCCGGATCCGTTGAGAATGCCGCAAATGTATGCTGCTGTGGAGGTCTTTCCCTTGGTGCCCGTGATGCCTATCACTTTCAGCTTTTCCGAGGGCCTGCCGTAAAACGCGGCGGCGACCGATGAAAGACTGCGTCTTGTGTCGGCTACCAGGATCTGTACCGCGTCCGGGGGAAGGCCGAGGACATGGTCGCAGACAAAAGCCCTGCATCCTGAATCATAGGCGCTGCCCGCGAAGGCGTGGCCGTCCGCTTTTGCGCCCCGCAGACAGAAAAACAGGGATGAGCTCCCGGCTTTCCGGGAGTCGAAGGTGATGTCGGAGATCTCACGGTCTGATGCGGACCCCGAGACTCCGTGCTTTTCTTCCTTCAGCAGTTCCTCAAGTCTCATGGCAAACCTTTCCTGTCATTTCCCGCAGTATGAAGGCATCCCGACCGTCCTGTGACCCATGAGCCTGATAGAGGTGTCAGCGAGCACGGTGAGCGAGTCTATGTATTTTTCGTTGTCTTTCATTTTCCTGCCTATCAGGGAAAGCTCCGTGCACCCGAGAATGGCGCAGTCGCAGTCCCTGTCAAGCATATGTCCTGCCGCTTCGTACAGTTCCTCCGGCTCGGGAACGGAGCCCGCCTTGACTTTTCCGTAGATAAGATGCGAGATCCTGTCCTGGGTATCTTTGTCGGGGATCCCGTATTCCATACCCATGGATTCGAATTCGCGCTGATAGCTTCCGGAAAGAACTGTGCCTTCGGTGGCCAGTATGGCCGGCTTCCTGAAACCGCATTCCCTTACAGTCCTGGCAGTCTCGGTTATGATGCTGGGGACCGGAACGCTGACGCTGGCCCTGACCTGGTCTATGAAATAATGGGCGGTATTGCAGGGGATCACGATGGCTGTGGCGCCGTAGACCTCCAGGGACTTTGCGTCTGAGATCATATAGTCCAGGGGGGATGCGTCAGATCTCCCCAGGATATAGTCGGTCCTGTCAGGAGTCGTGGCCCGGCTGGAAAGTATTATGTCTATGTGATCCTGGTCGCGTTCAGCCAGGGTATGCTCGGTTATCAGCTCGTAGAAATACGCGCTGGAAAGAGGCCCCAGGCCCCCGAGTATGCCAAGCAGTTTTCTCTTCTTTGCCATATTATATCCAGTCTCAGTCTTCCGAATCTGTTTTCGGATAGTACTTTTTGTATTTTTCGTTCTGTCTTCTCATCTGTTCGGACACGCACGCGAAACGCAGGGGGGAGATAAGATCCGGCTTGTACCACAGGGAAGAGGAGCTTTTTCCGTCCCGGTCGAGTTTTTTTGCCAGCTCCACCAGTTTCCTGTCCTCGGTGTAGGTGTACGCCACGCTTTTCGGAATATGATGCCAGAAAAAGTTTTCACTGCTCATCCTGCAGTCGCTGCCTTCGGACTCGTAGACCTCACAGGCAAGTTCAGCCACGTTCAGGCCGCTGGAGGTGAGATAGAAATTGCTTCTGCCCTGGCGGAGATTGATCTCGAAGACCCTGAAATCGTCCTTCGTGCCTTTTCTAAGCTTTATGTCAAAGTTCGCGAATCCCGTATATCCGGATTCCTCCAGCATCTCCCTGATCTTTCCGGCGACCGGAAGATCCGAGACCGGCTCGACTATGATCGCGGCATGGTTGCCGAGACCCTTGGGGGTGTGCTCCTCCAGCATCGTGTGCCCGAGCCACATGGCTCTTACCCGGCCTTTTTTGTCCGAGAAGGTGGTCAGCACCCTCATCTGGGAGTCACCGCCGGCTATGAATTCCTGGATTATGATCCTGTCGTCATATCCGGACGAATAGATCTCGCTGATTATGCGCTCCGCGTCCCCGGGATCCTTTGCCACATACACTTTTTTCATTCCGTCGAAGGGATGCTTCCAGTATATCACGCTGGACGAGGGCTTTATGATAAGGGGATAGCCGAACCCCAGCCTGTCAGGCTGAAGGTCACCGGCTTCCGCTTTTTCCGAGATGACCACGGTGGCGGGGTAGGGGATTCCTTTTTTCTCGCAGAACTCATAGAATTCCGCTTTTTTTGATATGGAGTCAAGGATCCTGACGGAAGGATAGGGCGTGATATAGTCTTTCAGCGCTTCCTTGTTGCGGATTATCATCGCAGCGTAGTCATCGGTACATCCGAAGAGAACGAGCTTTGATCCCCTGCGTGCTTCCGCCAACCCGGTCAGCTGCTTCAGCATCACCTCGTCGCTGTCGATGTCCTTCACGGCGTGAAAATTCACGATCCTTGAATACTTCGTGGCGGAGACTGCGTATCTGCCGAAAGCCTCCGAGCAGACACCGTATTTCATGTGGAAAGCCCTTGCCACGTTATAGCAGTTAAGGTCCGCGCCCAGGAGCACGGGAACGATCTCTCTGTCAGCCATTTTTCCTTACACCTCCGAAGAACTGCTCGTACCAGACCAGGAACGTGTACACGGTCCAGATCTTTCTCTGGTTGTTTGCAGTGCCGTTTTTGTGATCGTCAAGAAGCTTCACCAGCTTTTCCGTGTCGAAGAATTCCTCAGCGGCTTCCGAGGTGAAGTAATTCCTGACCAGTTCATAGTATCTGTCCTCCCTGAGCCATTTGCGGATGGGCACGGGGAATCCTTTTTTCGGCCGGTGGGCCCATTCGTCAGGAAGAGTCTTGTTGGCGGCTGTCCTCAGAACGGCCTTTGTGTCTTTCCCGTCTATCTTGTAGCCGGCCGGAAGCTGCTGGGCTTCCGCCATCACGACCTTGTCCAGGTACGGCACTCTCAGTTCAAGGGAGTGGGCCATGCTCATTTTGTCGGCCTTCAGGAGGATGTCCCCCGGGAGCCACAGGTTCATGTCAAGATACTGCTTTTTCTCCAGTTCCGTAAGGCCCTCCGTCCTCGCGTACACATCCGCTGCCACCTCACTGGCGAGAGGGCCGCACCTGTATTTCTCCTTAAGGACGGAGTCCACTTCATTCTCCGGGAAAACGAGGGCCTGCCCGATGAAGTATCTTTCAGGTATCCCGCTGCCCTTGATGATGAAATCGTGGCCCTTGAAATACGGGAGCTTCGACGCCAGGGATGCCAGGCCTCTCCTGAGCCCGCCCGGAAGCTTTTTGTATTTTCTCATGGCCTGAGGCTCGTCATACCATTCGTAGCCCGCGTAGATCTCATCGGCGCCCTCTCCGGAAAGCACGACAGTTACGTGTTCCGAAGCCAGTTTTGCCAGAAAATACAGCGGGACCGACGAGGGATTGGACTGGGGCTCGTCCATGTGATACTGTATGTCGGGGAACGCTTCGAAACATTCCTCGGCGGTGATATGCTTCAGATAGTTGTTTATTTTCAGCCTTTCGGACAGTTCCTTCGCCTCCGAGGTCTCGTCGAACTTTTTCTCGTCGAAGCCCACGGAGAAGGTGTTGTCGGGCATCAGTGTCGCCGTGATGTACGACGAGTCCACGCCTCCGGACAGGAAGGAACCGACTTTCACGTCGGCGATCCTGTGGGCGTTCACTGATTCGTGCACTCTCCGGTCGATCTGGTCGGCGCATTCTTCATAGGACAGGGAAGTCTTCTCGGAAAAGTCGACGTCCCAGTATCTCACCGTTCTCATCTCGCCGTTTTTCAGCGTGAAATAGTGGGCGGCGGGGAGCTTGTACGTGTTTTTGAAGAAAGTCTCCGGCATGGAGGAATACTGGAAGGTCAGGTACGGCCTCAGAGCCCTCGCGTTCACTTCCGGTATGAACTCGGGGTGGTCAAGAAAGCTCTTGATCTCCGAGCCGAAGAGGTAATGCCCGCTTTCCGCCCTGTAATAGTAGAAAGGCTTTATGCCGAAGGGATCTCTCGCTCCGTAGATGGTGCGGTTCTTCGAGTCCCATATGATGAAGGCGAACATGCCCCTCAGCCTTTCCGCCAGGCCTTCTCCCCATTCCTCATAGCCGTGGACCAGGACCTCCGAGTCGCATCTCGTTTTGAATACGTGGCCCTTTTCCCTGAGTTCTTCTCTCAGGTCCATGAAGTTGTATATCTCGCCGTTGTACACCAGGACGGTGTCGCCCGTTTCGTTGTACATGGGCTGGGAACCGTCTTCCAGGTCTATGATGGAAAGGCGCCTGAATCCAAGGGTGACGGCGTCTTCTTCCGCGGTGCCGCTGATGTGGTATCCGTCCGAGTCTGGGCCCCTGTGGATTATCCTGTCGGCCATCTTCCTTATGGCGTCTTCACGTTTGTCTATTATACCGGTAAAACCTACGAAACCGCACATATATGTAAAACCTTTCTCTGGTGTCTTTTTTGATGTGATCACATACTTCCACAAATCTCATTATATCACAAACGCCGCCGGAAATAAATATCAGAGACGACAATCAGACAAAAATAAGGCTGTCAGGCTGAGTTGACAGCCTGACAGCCCCGTGATTCCGGTCCTGCCTTATTTCTTTCCCCTTACGATCTCTTCCGTGT
>JAFTCY010000087.1 GCA_017454465.1 Clostridia bacterium | reverse complement strand
TCCGGACATCATTTACCCCTACGGCGAAAACTACTTCAGCGAGCCGTCAGGAATGATCGTGCTGACAGTCAGGACCGCTGATCTGTACAAAACGGTGACCATCAGGAACATACCCCCGTATACGACCGAAATGATGCTGAATGACGTGAACCCTACCGCCAGCGAGCCGGACAAGGCATTTCTCAGAGCATGTCTGGATATCGAAAACATCCTTATGTCTTCTGAAGAGTGGAGTTCTATCCCTGATCCCGATAAAATGTATGAATAAGGAGACAACATATGAAAATAAGTCATTTCTCCTTCTGCACAGCGGCGCTGGTGCTGCTGTTCTCCATTCTGTTCAACCTGACCGGATGCGCTGTCAGGGCTGACACAAATGACCTGATGGAAGGCATCGCGCCCTCACATCCTTCTCTCTCTGAACCTGATCCTGCGGGCAGTTCGAAGGCTGCCGATTTTGCAGTAAGGCTTTTCAGGGAGTGCCTTGACGCGGAAGGCTCTGAAAAAAGCGTTCTGATCTCGCCCCTGTCCGTTATCAGCGCCCTGGCCATGACGGCCAACGGCGCGAAGGGAGAGACTCTGAGGCAGATGGAGCAGGTCCTTGGCTTTCCCGTTTCCGAACTCAACGCATATCTGTACAGCTATATGTCCTCCCTGCCGGAAAACGGCAAGGCAAGACTTGATCTTGCAAACTCTGTCTGGTTCACCGACGACCCCGGCTTCAAGGTCGAAGAGTCCTTCCTCAAGATGAACGCAGACTATTACGGTGCCGGTGCGTACAAGGTGCCGTTCAACAGAAGCACCCTCCGTGACATCAATGACTGGGTCCGGGAAAAGACCCATGACATGATCCCCCAGATACTCAATGACATACCAAAAGAAGCCGTAATGTATCTCGTGAACGCCATGGCCTTCGAAGGGGAGTGGATGAACAAGTACCTTGAATATTCCGTTAAGGAGGACACGTTCACCACCGAGAGAGGTGAAAGCCGGACCGCGGAATTCATGTACGGATCCGAACACTCATATCTTGACGACGGAATGGCTCTGGGATTCATGAAATACTACGCGGGCGGAGATTACGCCTTTGTCGCCCTTCTCCCCAACGAAGGGATAAGCATTTCCGATTACGCCTCAACGCTCACAGGAGAGAAGATCACCTCTCTTCTCGCTGACCCCAGGCACGGGACCGCGTATACGGCTATTCCGAAATTTGAGAAAACATACGGAACCGAAATGAGCAGTATCTTAAAGGAAATGGGCATGACAGACGCCTTTGACTTTGGAAAAGCGGATTTTTCAGGACTCGGAACTTCGGAAAACGGAAATATAATGATAAACCGTGTTATTCATAAAACGTTCATCGCTGTAAACGAGCAGGGAACGCGGGCAGGAGCCGCCACGGCAGTCGAAATGACGAACGGTTCCGCCTACATGCCTGAAGAGATCACTTACATTTATCTCACCAGGCCGTTCATATACATGCTCGTTGACTGCAGCACCGGCAACCCTTTCTTTATCGGAACTTTCACTGACACGGAAAACTGACGTTACAATACAAAAAAAGCAGGGTCCCCGTTTGTTTATTTTGCAGGATCCTGCTTTTTCATTTTGCTGCTTTTCTCAGGCATTCTCAAGAATGTCTTTCAGCCGCGATATATCCTCATCTGTCGTGGACCAGCTGGTCACGAACCGTACCGCCGATCTGTCCCCGTCAAGCTTTTCCCAGGTCTCGAATACCACCGATCCCCGTATCTTCTCAATAAGGCTGTTTTCCATTATCACGAACTGCTGGTTCGTGGGCGAATCTATGAAGAACCTGATTCCAAGGTTTCTGAACACATCCTTAAGTTTTTCAGCCATTTCGATTCCGTATCTGCCTATCTCAAAATACAGCCCGCCGG
>JAFTCY010000086.1 GCA_017454465.1 Clostridia bacterium | reverse complement strand
TCATGAACACAACAGAATTCTTCGCTATGATTTACCGGAAATCAACAGTATTACGACCCTGAAAATGAAAAAAGCGCCGTGCGGGACGCAATTCCTCCCCCACTTGCAGAAGTGGGGGACTCCTTGCTCACGGCTTGTTGATAATTCCCGTTTTTTGTTATATAATGATAAACAGAGAAATTTGTGAAAAACAGAGGACAGAGATGGTAGAGATCACCGGGGTGCTTCCCCGTTCCAGAGCGGACAGAGCCGGAATCAGATCCGGGGATATCCTGCTCGAAATCAACTCATACCCCATCCGGGACGTGCTTGACTACAGATTCAGGCTGGCGGAGAAAACTGTCGTTCTGAAGCTTCACAGGGGACCGGAAATACTGGAAGTAAAGATCCGCAAGGATACGTATGACGATATAGGCCTTGAGTTCGGCACTCCTCTGATGGACAGGAAGCACAGGTGCGAGAACGCCTGCGTATTCTGCTTCATCGACCAGAATCCGAAAGGAATGCGGGACACGATCTACTTCAAGGACGACGACAGCAGGCTTTCTTTCCTACACGGAAACTATATCACGCTGACGAACCTTCAAAAGGAGGACATAGACCGGATCATAGAGATGCATATCTCACCGGTGAATATATCCGTTCACACCACGAACCCGGAACTGCGGGTCAGGATGATGAAAAACAAAAGATCTGGAGAGGTACTCGGATACCTTGACATGCTGTATGAGGCCGGCACGCTGATGCGGGGCCAGATAGTACTGTGCAGGAGCATCAACGACGGCGCGGAGCTTGAGAGGACGATGACAGACCTTTCACGGTATTATCCCGTGATGGACAGCGTATCCATAGTTCCCTGCGGGCTCACCGGACACAGGGAGGGACTGTATCATATAGATCCCTTTTCCGCTGAAGAATGCAGGCAGGTCATCAGCCAGGTCGCGGAATTCAACAAAAGGTTCGGGAACACTATGTTCTACGCTTCCGACGAATTTTACGTAAAGGGAAACGTGGATTTGCCTGATGAGGAATACTACGGCGAGTATCCGCAGATCGAGAACGGAGTCGGGCTCCTCACTTCCTTCGGTACCGAATTCATGGGTGCCCTCGGCAGGATCGAGACGGATGAGTTTACAGGAGAAAGAAAAGTATCCGTTGCTACCGGGGAGGCCGCGTTCGCCTTCATTTCAAAACTGACGGGCGAGGCCGAAAAAAAGTTTCCCGGTTTTACGTGCATGGTCTACAGTGTAAGGAACGACTTTTTCGGAGGAGAGGTCACGGTCTCCGGACTTCTTACCGGAGGAGACATACAGAGGCAGCTGAAGGGAAAGGATCTCGGCGAGACCCTGTTCCTCCCCAGAACTTCCCTGCGGGCGGAAGGCGATCTCTTTCTTGACGACATGTCCCCCGGAGAACTGTCCAGTGAACTGGGCGTCCCTGTGGCTTTCAATGACAATGACGGAGCGGATTTTCTGTACAATATTCTCGGAATCTAGAAAAAAGAAGCGGGTGATGATAAATGGCAAGACCGGTAGTCGCGATAGTCGGCAGGCCCAATGTGGGCAAATCAACGCTTTTCAACAAGCTGATTGGTGAAAGAAGAGCGATAGTCGAGGATACCCCCGGTGTCACAAGAGACAGGCTCTACGGAGAGGTCGAGTGGAGGGGCAAGATCCTTACGGTCATAGATACCGGAGGCATCGAGCCCAAGACAGATGACATAATACTGAAAAAGATGCGTCAGCAGGCACAGATCGCCATCGAAACGGCGGATGTCATAATATTCATGTGCGACATCAGGACCGGTCTTCTGACGGATGATATGGATATTGCCCTTATGCTCAAAAAGAGCGGAAAGCCGGTCGTTCCCGTCATCAACAAGGCTGACAGGATAGGCGACGTGGCGCCTGAGTTTTACGAATTCTATCAGCTCGGCTTCGATATCGAGCCTATCGCCATCTCTTCCCTTCACGGCAGCGGGAGCGGAGACGTGCTTGACGCCGTTCTCGAGGCTCTCCCCGATTTTGAGGCTGAGGAAAAGGACGATGACGTGATCTCAGTCGCCGTGATAGGCAAGCCGAACGCGGGCAAATCCTCTCTCGTGAACAGGATACTGGGCGACGAGAGATGCATCGTCTCGGATATGCCGGGAACAACCAGGGACGCGATAGACACATATTTTGAGAATTCCCACGGGAAATACAACTTCATAGATACCGCCGGAATAAGAAGAAGCTCAAGGGTTGATGACAGGATCGAAAAGGTCAGCGTACTCAGAGCCAAGATGGCGGTCGACAGGGCTGATGTCTGTCTCATAATGATCGACGCTTCGGAAGGAATAACCGAGCAGGACGAAAAGATCGCGGGGATCGCCCATGAGGCCGGGAAGGCATCCATCATCTGCCTTAACAAGTGGGACGCGCTGGAGAAGGACAATTCCACTACCAACGAAATGACCAAGGATGTTTATACCCACCTTGCATATATGGAGTACGCTCCCCTTATGTTCATATCCGCCAAGACAGGCCAGAGGGTCGACAAGCTCTTTGAGCAGATAAACTACGTAAATCTCCAGTCCAAGATGCGGGTCTCCACCGGCATGCTCAACGACGTGCTTGCCGACGCGCAGGCGCGCGTGCAGCCGCCCACGGACAAGGGCAGACGGCTGAAGATCT
>JAFTCY010000085.1 GCA_017454465.1 Clostridia bacterium | reverse complement strand
TCCCTTGTGGAGGCGGCGGAAAAGGCATCCGGGGATACCCGGCAGTGCCCGAAAAATGCCTGAAAAATCCTGAAAAATTTTTGTTTTTACATATTGCATAAACCGAAACTGTTATGTATAATCATTATGTTCGCGCTCTATGCGCTGAGCGCACGAGTACTGTGCAGGAGGTTGCCGGTCGCCATATCGGGTAGTTTCTGCACATGAAGACCGTCGGAGAACGGTCGCTCCCACGCGCATCTGTGAACCGAAGCCGATCTCACGGGTTTCGGAAAAAAGAAAAATATGACACACCCGGATGCGTGTATAAATGTCATAAAGGAGGAATAAAAAATAATGGCAAGCCAGAGAATCAGAATCAAACTGAAGGCTTATGATCACAATCTGATCGACCAGTCGTCTGCCCGTATAGTGGAAACGGCCAAGCGTACTGGAGCACATGTTTCCGGACCTATCCCCCTGCCCACGCAGAAGGAGATAATCACGATCCTTCGTGCAACGCACAAATACAAGGATTCGAGGGAACAGTTCGAAGTAAGGACACACAAGAGACTTATCGACATACTCGATGCCAATGCAAAGACCACCGATGCACTCATGAGGCTGGATCTCCCCGCAGGTGTCGATATCGAGATCAAGCTCTGATAACGGCGTTGGAGGAGGAAAAAGATGCTTAATGCGATTTTAGGAAGAAAAGTCGGGATGACGCAGATCTTCAGAGAAGACGGCGAAATGATCCCCGTAACAGTCGTTGAAGCCGGTCCCTGCGTCGTTGTTCAGAAGAAGACGGTCGAAAGCGACGGATACAACGCGGTGCAGCTCGGATTCGGCGAGATCAGGGAGAACCTGGTAAACAAGCCCGAGACTGGAGTTTTCAAGAAGGCGGGCGTTCCCGTTAAGCGTTACTTAAGGGAAGTCGCTGCTGACGATGTAAACGAATTTGAAGTCGGACAGGAGATCCTTGCAGACATATTCAAGGACGGCGAGAGCGTGGACGTGACCGGTACCTCCAAGGGAAAGGGTTACGCAGGAGCGATCAAGCGCTGGAACCACCACAGAGGACCCATGACCCACGGTGTCACGAAAGCACACAGGAAGGGCGGCTCGATGGGAACCAGGACCGGGAAGACCAGAAAAGGCACAAGGCGTGCCGGCCACCTCGGAAATGAGCGCGTCACCATCCAGAACCTGAAGATCGCCGGGATCATGATGGAAAGAAATCTCATCCTTGTCAAGGGTGCTATCCCCGGAAAGAACGGGAGCCTCGTGATAGTGAAGAGAAGCGTTAAAGCTTAAGGGAGGAATTCAACATGCCTAATGTTACGATATACAAGACAGACGGAACCGAAGCCGGACAGATGATGTTAAACGATGACCTGTTCGGATGCGAGGTCAATGAAGCTGTTATCCATGAGGTAGTTGTAGCCCAGCTGGCAAACCGCCGTCAGGGCACCCAGAGCGCCAAGACCCGCGGAGAGGTCAGAGGCGGAGGAATCAAGCCCTGGAGACAGAAGGGCACAGGCAGAGGCCGTGAAGGCTCCATACGTGCTCCTCAGTGGAAGGGCGGCGGCGTCGTATTCGCACCGAAGCCGAGAAGCTACAATAAGAAGGTCAACAAGAGAGTCAAGTACCTCGCGATGGCAAGCGCGCTTTCCGCAAAGGTCGCTGCAGATGAATTCGTTCTCCTCGAGAACGTTGAGCTGAGCGAGCCCAAGACCAAGGAAGTCGTAAAGATGATGGGAAATCTCAAGCTCGAAGGCAAGACGCTTTTCGTCACGGCGGAAAAGGATGATCTGTTCTTAAGAGCTTCGGGAAATATCCCGACAGTCAGGACGACCAATATCGGCGAGATAAACGTATACGACATACTGAACTGCAGGAAGATGGTCTTCACCGTCGACGCAGTAAAGAAGATAGAGGATATATACACTTATGACGAGGAGGTCGAAGCATAATGAAAAATGCACATGACATCATAAAGGCTCCCGTTCTTACAGAGAAAGCATATGACGGCATCGCCGACAAGATATATGTGTTCTATGTAGATGTGAATGCGGGCAAAGCCGAGATCAAAAGTGCCGTTGAAGAGATCTTCGGCGTCCAGGTTGCAAAAGTGAATGTTGTCAATGTAAAAGGCAAGTTCAGAAGACAGGGAATGACAGCAGGTTATACCTCAAGAAAGAAAAAAGCCTATGTCATCCTTAAGAAAGACTCGAAGGGTATCGAGTTCTTCGAGAGCATGGTTCAGTAAGGGAGGAATAAAAAATGGCTATCAAAAACTATAACCCCACTTCTCCCGGAAGAAGAGACGCGTCCGTACTGGATTATTCAGAGATCACGACGAACAAGCCCTATAAGGCACTGCTCGTATCCAAAAAGCATACGGCCGGCAGGAACGCCCAGGGCAAGATCACGATAAGACGCAGAGGCGGCGGAAACAAGTCCAAGATCAGGATGATCGACTTCAGAAGGAACAAGGACGGCGTCCCTGCAAAGGTCGCTACGATCGAATACGATCCCGGCAGGACTGCAAACATCGCGCTCCTTCACTATGCTGACGGAGACAAGAGATACATACTCGCTCCTTTAGGGCTCAAGGTCGGTGACCAGGTCATGAGCGGCGAAGGTGCCGACATCAGACCCGGAAACTGCCTGCCGATAAACAGCATCCCCGTAGGAACGATGATACACAACGTCGAGATGGTGCCCGGAAAGGGAGCTCAGCTCGTCCGTTCCGCAGGAGCGGCTGCACAGCTTATGGCTAAGGAAGGCGATCAGGCTCAGGTAAGGCTGCCCTCCGGCGAAGTCAGGATAATCCCCGTCAGCGCCAAGGCAACGATCGGCCAGGTCGGAAACCTCGATTTCCAGAACGTATCCTACGGCAAAGCCGGAAAGGTCCGTCATCTGGGAAGAAGGCCCAAGGTCCGCGGTTCGGTCATGAACCCTGTTGACCATCCTCACGGAGGCGGCGACGGAAAGGCTCCTGTCGGACATCCCGGCCCGCTGACCCCATGGGGCAAGCCGACACTAGGTGCAAAGACCAGGAAGACCAAGAAACAGTCTGATAAATACATCGTCAGACGCAGAAACGCTAAATAAGCTGTTACGGGAAGGAGAAAGTATAAATGAGCAGGTCAATCAAAAAAGGACCTTTCGTAGATAAGAAGCTTCTCGCTCGCATTCAGGAGATGAATGAGAAGAACGAAAAGCAGGTGCTTA
>JAFTCY010000084.1 GCA_017454465.1 Clostridia bacterium | reverse complement strand
GAATTCCCTGTACAGCAGAAGATGTGTGGGAGTATCGGAGCTCGGTCTGTAATCTCCCTCCACGGTCTTGCCGGTCATAAGGTCCACTACTGTCATATCTTCCGGCTTCATGGTATCATAACTGACCCCGCTGGGCTTTATGACAACAAGCCCCCGCTCCCTGTCGATCCCCGAGACATTGCCCCAGGTGTAGGTGACAAGTCCCCTGGCCGGCAGCTCCAGGTTCCGTTCGCATACTATCTTTTTAAGTTCTTCCAGCATGTCGTCACCTATTTCAGCTTCCAGGCCAGATCGTTCAGGAACAGTTCGCGCTCAAGCATGTCGGGAGTGGTGTCTTTTGTGATATGCACGAACTCTATATCCATTATCCTTGCCCAGTCTTTCATCATTTCCGCGGAAACGTCATAGGACAGAACGGAGTGATGGGCTCCGCCCGCCGTGATCCAGCATTCTATTCCTTTCTGAAGATCCGGCATCGGCCTCCACATCACTCTGGCGACCGGGAGGTTGGGCATGGGCATGATGGGCCTGACGCATTCGACATCCTGCACGATCATCCTGAGACGTCCGCCCATGTCCACAAGGGTCACGACAATCGCGTCTCCGGCCTTGCCTTCGAATACCAGGCGGGCAGGGTCTTTTTCATTCATTCCTATGCCCAGATGGTGGGTCTCGATCTTCGGTCTCCCCTCCGCCACGCTGGGACATACTTCCAGCATGTGGGCTCCCAGAGCGTATTCTCTGCCTTTTTCGAGATGGTAAGTATAATCCTCAATGAAAGCGGAAGCCCCGTTGCCGTCTCTGCCCATCGCTTTCATGATGGCCGTCATCGCCGCCACCTTCCAGTCTCCCTCCGCTCCGAAGCCGTATCCTTCAGACATCAGGTGCTGGGAAGCGAGACCGGGAAGCTGTTCCATGCCGTAAAGATCCTGGAAAGTGTTGGAGAAGGCTATGCAGCCTTCGCGGTCCATCATCTTTCTGATGGCTATCTCTTCCTTTGCCTGGTATCTTATGGCGCCGGTGTCGTCCGTGTTCTTCTCATATTCATTAAGGTATTTCTCAACAAGGGAGTCGATCTCTTCCTCGGTGACCCTGTTCATTTCCATAACAAGATCTCCCGTGGCCCATGTGTTTACCTGCCATCCGAGCTTTGCCTGAACTTCGACCTTGTCGCCTTCCGTAACGGCGACTTCCCTCATGTTGTCTCCGAACCTCATTACTTTGAGTTCCTTTGAGACGGCGCATCCCACAGCGGCTCTCATCCAGTCGCCGAGCCTTTTTACGGGCCCTTCGTCCTGCCAGTATCCAGCGATCACTTTCCTCGGCATCCTGAGCCTTGCGGCCATGAATCCGTGCTCACGGTCTCCGTGGGCCGCCTGGTTGAGGTTCATGAAATCCATGTCTATCTCGTCGTTCGGTATCTCCCGGTTATACTGCGTCGCGAAGTGACAGTACGGTTTCTGAAGGTTCTTGAGGCCGTTCGTCCACATCTTGCTGGGAGAGAAGGTATGGCACCAGGTAATGACGCCGCAGCAGCTGTCGTCATAATTGGCTTCTTTGACTGTATCGGTCACTTCCTTGCTGCTTTTTGCTGTAAGCTTGTATACAAGAGGATAGGGAAGTCTCTCTGACATTTTTTCAGCCATTTCCCGTGCGCGTCTGTCCACGGTCTCAAGGACCTCGTTTCCGTAAAGGGACTGCGATCCGACTATGAACCAGAATTCACGGCGCTGTGTGTTTCTCATGGTGTTTTCCTCCGTTATATTTTCTTGACCGCTATCCGCTCGACATCAAGAAGCGATACGAAATTCTTCATGTATTCATCAAATCCGAGCACGTCTTCTTCTCTCGGGTCCTCGACTGTGCACTCCGTTCCGGCGAAAACATGCCTGTCAAGATACTCGTCAAGAGACTCCGACTTGTCGTCTCTCGCGCTGTAGGCCGCGAGAAGAGCCATTCCGTAGGGGCCTCCCTCGCCTGAGGTCTTCATTGATTTCACGGGCGCTCTGCACACCGCTGCAAGGAATCTCTGTGCCACGCCCGGTGTCTTGAACAGTCCTCCGTGTCCGGTTAGGGATTCGATCCTGACGCCTTCCCGGGTAAGAAGATCCATGCCCAGTCTCAGGGTCGCCATGGTGGAATAGATCTGGGCCCGCATGAAGTTAGCCAGGCTGAAATCGGAGCCCGGCTTCCGGGCAACGATAGGCCTGCCCTCGTCAAGATGCGCTACGCTTTCACCGCTGAGATAATTGCATATGGTAACGCCTGAGCAGTCCGTGGCGCCTGAAAGCGATTTCCTGAACAGTTTGGTATAGATGTCATCCGTGGACCCGCCCGTCAGCTCAGCGGCTTCTTTTAAAATGCCGACCCAGGCGTTCAGATCGGAAGTACAGTTGTTTCCGTGTACCATCGCGACCGGATTGCCGTGGGGCGTAGTTACCAGGTCTATCTCGTCATGAACGCTTTCCAGCTGTTTGTCAAGGACGATCATGGAGAATATGGATGTGCCTGCCGATATATTGCCGGTCCCTGCCTTTACTGAGTTCGTCGCGGTCATTCCTGTACCGGCGTCTCCCTCCGGCGGGCACAGTGGAGTTCCGACAGCGATCAGTTTGCTGATGCGCCCGAAGCCTTCTTCGGCTATGGTACCCGCGCAGGCTCCCGCGGGAAGCACGGCCGGCAGAATGTCTTCAAGATTCCATTCGACTCCGCGCTCGTGCGCCCTTTTATTGAATCTGTCAAGCTTCTCCCTGTCGAAATACTGGGTTCCGGAATCCACAGGGAACATCCCCGAAGCCTCGCCCAGGCCGACGGCGTCAACTCCTGTCAGCATATAATGGATATATCCCGAAAGGGTAGTTAGATGAGCTATCCTCGGCACGTGCTCCTCTTTGTTGAGGACAGCCTGATACACATGGGCTGCGGACCATCGCTGGGGAATATTGAACTCGAGAAGGGCGGTAAGCTCTTCAGCCGCTCTTCCTGTTATGGTATTCTGCCATGTCCTGAAAGGCGTGAGGAGGTTCCAGTCCCTGTCGAATACCAGGTATCCGTGCATCATGGCAGATATCCCCATGCAGGATATCTCCGGAAGCTCGCCAAGGTCGGAAAGTGCGGTGATAACGCCTTCCCAGGCCTCCTTCAGGTCATAGGTCCAGATGCCGTTCTCGTATGTGCTCTTCCAGTTGTACTCGCCGGATTTGAGCGGCCTGTGATTTTCATCGATCAGCACCGCTTTGATCCGCGTGGATCCGAGTTCGAGTCCGAGAAAATACTTTTTTGGCATGAATACCTCCGTCAGTCGCCGCGGCCGAAACCGCAGATAATATGTCCGTTCTCTATGTTGAGCAAAGCGTAGGAATGATCCGGTGAAGGCCCGAGGGCACCCGGATTTATAAGTCTCACTGTACCTCCCCAGGGACTTTCATAGACGCTATCCTCCGCCGTGTGGGTGTGACCGAAAAGCACGCAGTCGCACCCGAGCTCGATTCCTCTCATGGCAGCTTTGTCTGTTCCCGATTTTACGCCGTATTTATGGCCGTGCATCAAGAGGAACCTCTTTCCGAAAAGCTCGACGACTCTTTCGTATACGGCGTCGGAAAGGGAAGAGGTCCACTCGCAGTTCCCGTATACGTAATAGACCGGCAGATTTGGATAATCGTTCTCCAGCTGTTTGATGTCAGGCACCCCGTCCCCAAGGAAGAATACCGCGTCGCATGTGCCGCAGTTGAGGTGGAGCCTCACGGTCTTCTGAAGATTGTAATAATGTCCGTGGGAATCTGAAAAAACAAGAATAGTCATAAATCAAAAAATCAGAACCATGGCAGATCCGTCTCCACAGGTTCGCCGTCGCTGTCTGTTTCGGCGGGCTCCACGTCCGTGTCCACCGTGGCGTAAGGATTGGTATTGTCCTCTTCAGTTGTCTCCGCAGTCTCCTCCGGAGGAATCTCTTCCGTGTCTTCAGTCTCATCGGGCTCGTTTTCGTCGTATATCAGGTCCTCGGGAAGAAGACTTCTCATTACCATTATGTTCTCAAGCCCGGCGAATTCACACGCGGTGAATTCAGCCTGGCACACGGGAATGCTGCTGTCATTCACAACGGCCCTTATATTGTAAAGCCCGATGATCCCCTGCAGCGACTCCAGCTTCAGGGACGTGGAGGTGAAGATTTCCTTCTGGCCTGAGTATCCGGCGGAGTCGAAATCCATGCATATGAAGTCGCAGGATCCGGCAAACACCTGAAGGATCCTTGCGTTGGCTGACTTTATGTATACCGAATCGGGAAGGAGCACTCCTATGTATACTTTTCCTTCCAGCTTTTCGGTAAGGCTCGTGAGGTATTTCCTTATCTCGACCGCTTTTTCGTAATTGATGTCTTCGATGCTCTTGATATCAATTATCACTTCGTCGAACCCGATGTCAGCGAGTTCTTTTATGACAGCCAGATCGGCAATGTCGGCCGAGCCCGACAGTTCGGTGTCCAGATATGAGGGTATTATGCCGCAGATGCGCAGCCCGGTGGTCTCGTAAAGGCCGCGGCCCGCCACTACCGCACTGATATATGCTGCAGTCTCCTTTATCTCTGCCAGCGAAGGGTCATCCTGCTTCGTTCCGGCATCGATGCCGAAGAGTTCCATGACATAGGACGGGGAATAGGAAAGCTTTCCGTCCTCTCCCCTGAGATCAAGTATCATTGTCTCGTAATACGTGGACATTCTGTTGATTACGTCGCGGACCGGGTCGTCTCCGGAAGCTGACGGAATGTCTCCATCGTCGTCGGATGGCGTGCCGACATCCGGCGGGAGCTGGATCACGGCGGTTCCCGCGCTGTCAGGATCGATGAGCACAGCCTTCACCGCAGGAGCCTTCGTGCAAGTGATGTCAAACTCCGGGTTTTTGGGCGTTATGCCGGGAGCCTGGGTATCCGTCTCATCGGACTGCTCGGCTTCCCGGGCCTTTTCCAGAAGCCTGTGTCCCAGAAGGACAGTGAGAGCTGTTATGACGGCTGCGGCCAGCAGCACGTAAAGTATCCTGAAAATGATCTTACGGGCTGTCTTCGAGCCCTGTGAAGACCTGTTCCTGAATCTTCTGGATTTCAAAACATTTCCTTTCCGGGATCATTATTCCGATGCCCGTTTCAGTATCTGGTATTTCGGGAATTCTTCTGTTTTGACGAGAGTCATGTTTTTCTGCGCTTCTGCCAGTATGAGGTTGTATTTTCCGGTCAGGTACATGTTCTTCAGAGCGTCGAAATGGTTCTCCAGGTATTGGGGCTCCTTCTCGTATCGCTTGAGTATGCAGTAGCCCGCGGAAGTATCGAGGATGCCTGATGTCTCGCCGATCCCCAGGGAATAGGCGGCGTCTTCAAATTCCTCGATGAAGTTTCCTCCGACTATGTAATAACCGTCAGGGTTGTTGAACATATAGAGGTCTTCGCCGTACTGCTTGAGAAGGCTTTCAAAGTCCTCTCCTCCGTCGAGTCTTGATTTCAGATCCTCGGCAAGTTTCCTGTTCTCCTCATCGGTCTTCCCGTTTGTGGCGCTGATCAGCAGGCTCTTTACCCTTACGACCACATCGGTGCCGAAAAGCTCCCTGATATCAGCGTCACCGTTCTTGATTATCCCGCGGTTGATGAATATCTCCATAAGCTCCGTGGCCAGAATGTCGTTCCTGTTGAGAAATCTGTAAACGGAGTCGTTCATGTTGTATTCCTCTATATCCGCGAGATACTTTCCGTAGTCGTTGCCGTAGCTGGCGTATATATCATCCATGTTATACTGCACCTGGGTCATGATGACTTCGGAATCGGGATCAAGACCGTATTCCTTTGAGACCTGGAGGGTGGTATATAGCTTTACTATCATGCTGTCCACATCTTCCTCGAACGCGCGGAGAAGTTCTTCGCCTCTTTCGCCGTTCTGGAAGCCGGGGCCGTATTCGTCCCTGTACTGGTTCCTGTAGGATTCGGCGACATAGCGGTAGATCTCGTAGGGAACGTCGAATTCTCCGGCTTTCATGACGATCTCGAGATCGGTCTCAGTGGAGTCGAGATAGTCCTCAGCCTTCTTGCAGGAAAACATCGTGAAGGCCGATATGACAAGGAGGAGCGCAGACGCGAAAGCGCAGACGGCTCTTGTTTTTCTGTTCATAGGTTTTACCTTATTTCCATATTATTCTATATTACATTATGCCACAATACACGGGAATCTTCAATATTAGCAGGCAAAATATTGCTTTTTCTTCACATTATGATATAATCCAGACAGATCAATTACAGGAGATCCGGGTATGGAAAACACAAAGAAAGTATCCCTTTCAAAGATAATAGAGCATCTCAACCTTCAGGTGAAATACACTCCGGCAGATCCCTCTGAGATATTCATAGAATCCACAGAGGTCAACAGGCCGGGCCTTGCGCTGACAGGCTTTTTCGAGCACTTCGACACTTTCAGGGTACAGATCATAGGAAAAGCCGAAGACGTTCTTCTCCGCCGTATGGGCAGGGAGGAAATGAGGCAGAGAATGTACGATTTCTTCGAGAAGAAGCCTGTATGCGTCATCGTTGCACACGGTATCGATGTCCTGACCGACGGTGTGGAGATAGCGGAATATTTCAAGGTCCCGATCCTGACATCGGAAGAGAACACCTCTGACATGATGGCGTCGCTTATCGCCTTCCTTCACATCCAGCTGGCGCCGTGCATCACAAGGCACGGAGTGTTTGTCGAAGTCTACGGAGAAGGCGTGTACATCACGGGCGACAGCGGGGTCGGAAAATCGGAGACAGCCATTGAACTCGTCAAAAGAGGTCACAGGCTGATCGCCGACGATGCCGTAGAGCTAAGGAAAGTCTCCGACAAGACCATAGTCGGACAGGCGCCTGAGATCATAAGATACTATGTGGAGCTGCGGGGTATAGGCGTCGTTGACGTCAGAAGGCTGTTCGGCATGGGAGCCGTCAAGGAGACCGAGAAGATAGACATGATAATCAATCTTGAACCCTGGCAGGACGACAAGAGCTACGCCACCCTTGGCCTTGAGACACAGTATACGGATATAATGGGCATCAAGATCCCCACGACCACCATCCCCGTGAAACCGGGCCGTAACCTTGCCGTCGTCATAGAGATCGCCGCGATGAACCAGAGACAGAAGAAAATGGGTTACAACACTGCAGAGGAATTCAACAGACGGCTGATGGAAAACGCGAACATCACCGAATTCGAATAACGGTATATCCTTTTCCCGTATTTACACACCGGCGGCGGTGTGGTATAATTTAAGAGCGGAAGAATGTTCTTTCAATTTGTCAGAGTAGGCAATGAGGCGTCAAGTGCCCGCAAAACGGGGAGTTGTTTGCGGGACGAAAGCTTAACGCTGCGGTCTCATTGCCGCATCCCGCTGAAAAGACGAGATCTCTCATAATTGTCGGGCGGAAGTCCTCCGCGATTCTGATTATGGGAGGTTTTTGTTTTGTCAAAAGGAAAGACTTTTCTCCGGCGCATGATCATATGCGCTATGCTTGTGGCGGTAGCTCTTGTGCTCGACCGCTTCGTTCCCATCGTTTTTACCGATTCGATTAAGATATCCCTCGCGTTAATTCCCGTCCTGGTGGCGGCGTCCTTCTTCGGACCTGCCGACGCCGCGTTGGTATGGGCTCTGGCCGATCTTCTGGGCGCTGTTCTGTTTCCGAGAGGCGCGTATTTCCCGGGTTTCACGCTTACCTGCGCCCTTAAGGGATTCGCATTCGGGATCTGCATGACGAGATTCAGGAATTTTTTCCTGAGATCCGTTTTGCCGTCGTTTTTTTCGGATCTAATCGTAGCACTGTTTCTTGACACTCTTTTCATCAGCTTGCTTTACAGCACAAAGACCTACTGGGGATATTTCATCACAAGGATACCCCAGTGCGTGATACTGTTCGCTCTTGCCGTAGTGCTGATACCCGTCATCGAACAGATTACAAAGAAATTGAAAAAGGCGTTGAAGACGCCGCTGAAATAATGATATGACATACAGAGAAGCACTTGAATATATACATTCCACAGACTGGCGCGGATCAAAGCCCGGTCTTTCGAGGATCACCGAGCTCTGCAGAAGGCTAGGGGACCCTCAGGATTCACTCAGGTTCATACATGTTGCGGGAACGAACGGAAAAGGATCCGTATCGGCCATGACCGCCAATGTGCTGAGGTTCTCCGGCCGCAAAGTGGGACTGTTCACGTCCCCTTACGTGGAACGGTTCAACGAAAGGATAATGCTGAACGGGAGACCAATAAAAAACAGCGAGCGGGCAGAGATCACGGAGGCCGTGAAAAAAGAAGCCGACATGATGGCGGACGGTCCTACGGAGTTTGAGCTCATAACTGCCATAGGCTTCATGTTTTTTAAGAAAGCATGCTGCGACTTCGTCGTGCTTGAGTGCGGGCTGGGCGGAAGACTCGACTCCACCAATGTTATAAAAACGCCCGTCCTGTCCGTTATAACCGGCATAGCGCTGGATCACACCCAGCTCCTCGGCGGCACCACCGAGCTTATAGCCTCGGAAAAGGCAGGAATAATCAAGCCCGGTGTCCCGGTCGTCGTGGGAGAAGTCGACGGCGGCGCTCTGAAAGTCATAGAAAAGGAAGCCGGAAAAATGTGCTCCCGCATCTGCGCGGTGCAGCAGGGCATGATCAGGGTCCGTGACATATCGGAGACAGGGATCGGGTTCTCATACGCAAATAGAGACTACAGGGTGGGACTCCCGGCTCTCTATCAGACACGTAATGCGGCATGCGTTATAGAGATCACGGAGACGCTCCGCGGGCTGGGATTCAGCATAGATGACAGAAGCCTGAAGCGAGCCCTTCTTCAGACAAAATGGAAGGCCAGATTCGAGACTCTTTCCCGGGAACCTCTCGTTATATACGACGGTTCGCACAATCCCCAGGGGATGGCGGCATGCTGCGAGTCAATAGAGAAAAAGCTTTCAGGCCTGACTTCTGACGGTAAGGTCAATGTCCTTATGGGAGTAATGGCCGACAAGGATTATACAGAAATGATCAGCCTGCTGGCCCCGTATGTAAAGAAAGCCTTCGCGGTGAAGCCCTGCAACCCGAGATCCCTTGACGCCGGAAAGCTCGCTGAAATGCTGAAGAAGAAAATACGCAGCGTCTCTGTGTGCGGCGATCTCGGCGAAGGCGTTGAAAAGGCCGTAAGAACATCAGAGAAAGACGGAAGGCCTCTTGTTTGCCTCGGAACTCTCTACATGTACAGCGATGTAAAGAAAGCTGTCAGAAAAACACTGAAAGCGGAAAAGGACGTAAAGTGAAAAGAATAAAAAAATGCATCTGCCTGACCCTTCTGCTGTTCCATCTCGTCATTTTCCTCGGGTCGTGCTCGCTGTATGACCAGCTGGCGGAAAAGCTGGGATACGACACATATGACTATCTCAACGAGAAAGTGACCGCGGTACTGTCACCTGAAGGGGAAGAAGCCGGGATATGCCGTGACGTGATCAGAGTCCTTATAACGGGGTCCGGCTACCTTAAGACCTTTGAGAATATGGGGGAGGCCATCGAGTATTACTCCGACTCAGTGCTCACATACATGCTTGAGAACTCATACTCAAAGTATTCAGGCAACTCCGAGCTTCTGAAAAAGGCGGCGGAACAGTATCCGGAGCTGGGCATCACAGTCCTTATCCCTGTGTCGGAATACGAAAACACCATGTACAGGTTTTTCGGCGGAGACGTGAAGATCATAAACCGGGACAGGGAAAAGTTCATGTACCTGTCCAGGATCAACGCCTACACCACCATGTTCCAGCCCGAATTCTCAAATCTCAAGGCTGACATAATCTACATATCGGAGACCGAGAGAACGTACAGGGTAAGGTTCAGGGCAGTGGCTGCCGACGAATGGGACGGCATCGTTTATCCCGAGTATTTCGCCCTTATCATAAAAAGGAACGACGGAACATACTATATAAAGAAACTGCTGGAAGGAACAGCGGTGAAAGATTGAAGAGGTTATTATGAAAGCAGTTGTAACAGTTGTAGGGAAGGATACAGTGGGTATTCTCGCGAAAGTCAGCGGAGAATGCGCCGCCCATAACGCCAACATAATCGACGTGAGCCAGTCGGTAATGCAGGATCTATTTACGATGGTGATGCTTATAGACATCTCCGACATCACGTCAGACTTCCGGGATCTGCAGAATTCTCTGGGAGAATTCGGTGAAAAGATCGGAATGAAGATACATGTCATGCACGAAGACATCTTCAATTCAATGCACAACATCTGAGGTCTGCCATGCTTAATACAAAGGACATTCTCGAGACAATCAGGATGATCGATGACGAGAATCTTGACATCAGGACCATAACCATGGGGATCTCTCTCATGAGCTGCGCGGACGGGGACATAGACACGTCATGCCGCAAGATATACGACAAGATAACCAGAAAAGCGGAAAAACTGGTCGTCACCGGAGAGGAGATAGAGAGGACCTACGGTATCCCGATAATCAACAAGAGGATCTCGGTCACTCCCGTTTCAATGCTTCTTGCCTCATCCGGGGGCGAACCGGTAAAATACGCTGAGGTACTGGACAGAGCGGCAAAATCAGTGGGCGTGAATTTCATAGGAGGATATTCCGCCCTGGTGCAGAAGGGCTTTGCAGAGGGTGACGAAGCTCTCATAAGATCCATACCGGAAGCTCTCTCACACACCGAAAGAGTCTGCTCGTCCGTCAACATAGGCTCAACGAAAGCCGGCATAAACATGGACGCCGTTGGCCTTATGGGACAGGTCATACTTGACTCGGCCATTCAGACCCAGCATGAAAACTGCATGGGCGCCGCGAAGATAGTGGTATTCTGCAACGCGCCTGAGGACAACCCTTTCATGGCTGGCGCCTTCCACGGCCCGGGAGAACCGGACTGCGTGATCAATGTCGGGGTCTCAGGACCCGGCGCTGTAAGAAGCGCGCTTCATAAATGTCCCTACGGGAACTTGACCGAGGTTGCCGACGTCATAAAGAAGACGGCATTCAAGATCACGAGAATGGGACAGCTGGTTGGAAACGCCGCCTCAGAGAAACTCGGAGTCCCCTTCGGGATAGTGGACCTTTCACTGGCTCCCACACCGGCTGTGGGAGACTCGGTCGCCCATATAATAGAGGAGATGGGCATCGAGGTCTGCGGAGCCCACGGCACCACAGCCGCTCTGGCTCTCCTGAACGACGCCGTAAAGAAAGGCGGAGTCATGGCATCATCCCATGTGGGAGGCCTGTCAGGCGCTTTCATACCCGTTTCCGAAGACGCCGGCATGATAGAGGCGGCGAGAAGCGGAGATCTTTCGATCGAGAAGCTGGAAGCCATGACAGCCGTTTGCTCTGTGGGCCTTGACATGATAGTGATTCCGGGAGACACTCCCGCGTCGACCATATCAGCCATCATAGCCGATGAGGCCGCGATCGGAATGGTCAACTCCAAGACCACTGCCGTGCGCGTGATCCCCGCTATTGGCCGGGTGGCCGGGGAAGAACTTGAATTCGGCGGTCTATTCGGATCCGGGCCGATAATGAAACTCCACACCGACAGGAGCTCTGAAAGATTCATAGAAAGAGGCGGAAGGATCCCCGCCCCGATGCAGTCTCTTAAAAACTGAGGAGGAAATATTATGAGAAAACTTATCTGTGTCATCATCGCGTCAGTTATGCTCGTTTCGTGTCTCATCATCCCGTCGTCAACCGTTAAAGTCGGCGACGTGATAGGATACTCGCTGGAGACAGACATAAACGCGTACATCGACGGACATCTTATAAGATCCTATAACGTGAACAACAAAATGGCCATCGTTGCGGAAGATCTGAGAGCCTACGGTTTCTGGGTGCTCTGGTACCCGGAAGAGAGAAAGCTCGTGATCAGAAGGCCTGTAGCCGACGGAAAAGTACAGTATCCGTACAATTACCCGGAAGTCGAGATGAATGAAGCCGGGAAGAAGATAGGCACCCCCGTCCACGAGATCCTTCATACCGATATCAGGACGTATATCAACGGCAAAGAGGTGGAAGGCTTCAATATCAACGGAGAGACCCTTATCTACTTCAGGGAACTTACCGGATTCGGCCTGGTCAACTATATCAACGCCGACCGCAGTTCCTACTTCAGGACCAGCGAAGAAAAGTGCCTCGCTCTGGAAAATGCCGGAAAGCCCCAGGATACTCAGACGCCTGAAGAAAAGCCCGATGCTCCCCAAGAACAGGATATCGAATGGAGCGCATCCTGCGCCATCTACAATGAACAGGTCATAGAACCGGAATACAGGAACCTGTCGGTCAGGATCGTAAATCTCGGAATGACTCCCAAGGGCGGGGCAGCGAACTTCAATATACTGAACGATCTTCCGAACGGGATCATAATCGCCGCCACCGGAAAGTCCGTCAACGTTTCGCTCTATCCTTCATTCTTTGAGGATGACACCGAATTCCTGAAGAGCTCCTTCATCAGCGCCGTGAACGCTCTGCTGAAGCTTGGTCTTCCTGACGTGTCCTACACCGACGACAGAACGAATACCGACGCCATGAGAAAAGCCTACGCCGATCTTCATGAATGCTATGTCAACGACAAAAAAGTAAAGGGCGATCTCTGGATCGGACGCGGAAACGGCCATGTCGACATCAACTTCGATTTCACTGACGGTACCGTGTTCTCCGAAGGCGATGTTCTCTCACTGAGGATCGGTAAGGCGGATTATACTGACTATAACCTGTACAAAACAGTTATCCTCTCTCCCAAAGAAGGAGCTGATCCCGAGGATATAGAAGACTTCCTTGACCTGCTCGGGGTCAGGGTCATAGACAATTACACGGGGCTCGGAATGTATGCCCTGGTCGTCGACGGACGCTATACCGGCGCTGACATGCAGCTCCTTCTGCACCTGATCGATGAAAGCGGGCTCTTCGATGTTCTCAACAGAGAGTATCTTTCGCATCTTGACTGATCACGAATAGTTAAGATCCAAATAAAGAACAAAAAGCTCCGTGGTCTTACGAGAGGGGCGGTCATCGCGGCTCTCTATGTGGCGCTTACAGCTGTTTCAGCCGCTTTCGGCCTTTCGTCCGGGGTAATACAGGTAAGGATATCCGAAGCGCTGTGCGTGCTCCCGGTGTACTTTGCGTCCGCGATACCCGGGGTGACGATAGGCTGCCTTATCTCAAACATCCTTTTCGGCGCAAGCGCCGTCGATATAGCGGTCGGCACCCTCGCGACCCTTATAGGCGCTGCTCTCTGCTGGGTGATCAGAAGATGGCCCTACGCCGCATCGGTTCCCACCATACTCTCCAACGCCCTCATAATCCCTGTAGTGCTGATACTTCAGCATATCGGCACCTGGAACCAGTACTTCTATTTTGCAGGTACCGTGGGACTTGGCGAAATTATTGCGTGCGGTATCCTTGGAACACTTATAATCTTCTGGTTCGAACGTCACAAAAAGAAAGCCAAAAAGAATAAAACAACGGCCGCGTGAAAACGCGGCCGCATCTTATATATTTGTATATTTGGCGGAAGATCACAGTATATCGAAACTGCCGTCGAAGCCTGACCTGATCACTGTGCTGTAGAAAGCCCTGCATGCTTCGGTAAGATAATACGTATCCTTTGTTCCCGCTGTCTCATAAGAACTGTGCATGGCGATCTGCGCCATCCCGATATCAACTGTGTTCAGTGTCACTTTTGTCGTAGCCACAGCTCCGAGGGTCCCTCCTCCGGGAAGGTCGGACCTGTTCGCCTGGTTCTGGACAGGGATCCCTGCCTTGCGGCAAATTTCTGAAAAGATCCCGCAGGACACGGCGTCTGACGCGTATTTCTGGGCAGCATTGAACTTGATCACGACTCCTCCGTTTATGTGCGGTCCGTTGAGCCTGTCCGACAGCTCCGGATGATTCGGATGTACGGCATGGCCGTTGTCGCAGGACAGCATGAACGAAGAGGGAAGAGAAGACCTGAGATCCATCCCTGTTTTCTCGCATATACGGGAAAGGGTGTCGAAAAGGAACGTGGAGGCAGCGCCTTGTTTTGTCATGTTGCCGGTCTCCTCATTGTCGAAGCACGCGTATACAGGAACGGCTTTAGCCGATTTCTTGCGGACCGCCGCGATGAAACCCATGAGAGAGGAGTAGGCGCACATCAGGTTGTCTATCCTCGGTGACGAGAAGAATTCGCTGTCGGCCCCCCAGATCGTTCCCGGAGTCCTGTTGTACAGGAACATGTCGAAGGATACTAGATCTTCCTCGCCGCACCCTGCGGTTTCCGCTATTATCTTTTTCAGGACTCCCTTTCTTCCGGCTTCCGCGAAAAGCGGCATCATGTCTACAGCCGGGTTGTATACGAATCCGTCGTTGAGTTTTCTGTTCTGATGTATGTCAACGTTTGGAATGAGCAAAAGATCCCTGTCTACCTTCACAAGTCTTGATTCAACGCCGGTCTTTGTCCTGACGACTGCCCGCCCCGCTATGGAAAGCGGCCTGTCAAGCCAGGAGCTTGCGATCATTCCGCCGTATCCTTCCGTGTCAAGCTTTATATATCTTCCGAAGGCGGTATCCTCTGACTCCGCCTTGAGCCGGTATGTGGGGCTGTCGGAATGGCTTGCGCAGAGCATAAAAGACCTTTCATATCCCAGCGGCACAGAAAAAGCGATAAGGGAGGACTGGTTTCTCTCAACATAGTATTTCCCGCCTTCCGCAAGGTCCCAGTCAGCATCAAATTCATAAAGACGCCTGAATCCCTCTTTTTCCAGGATCCGGGACATGGATTCCGCGGCCTGGAACGACGTCGGGCTGTCTTTGATGAAATCTATGAGTTCTTTTGTGGCTTTGATGTATTTCCTGTCCATGGTCTTCTCCGTATCAAAAATTACATGTTAATTATCCCACATTTCAGTATTAAAGTCAATTCTGTTTCGGAACAAGGGTCTTGCGCGTTTCGTCAGTTTATGGTAACATTATATCAGGAAAACATTTAACCAGGAGAAAATGATGCTGACATTAGAAAACCTCAGGTCATTCGGAGCAGATACTGCTTCCGGACTTGAAAGATGCATGGGCATGGAAGCGCTCTACCTTCGTCTTGTCAACATGGCCAAGGACGAAAAGAACTTCGACCTGCTCAGCGACGCGCTGAACTCCGGAGATCTGGATGCCGCTTTTTCAGCGGCGCATGCCCTTAAGGGCGTACTGGGAAATCTGTCACTCACTCCCATGTACGATATTGCCACCGAGATCACTGAGCTCCTGAGAGCAAAATCACAGACAGATTATTCGCCCTATCTTGAGAAACTTCTGGAATTAAGGGAGCGTCTGAGAGAGATTTGCGCCTAGAGCCTGTTTGCGGAGCATAAAACGCTGTGACATATTGACGCGGATATATCATCCGCGTTTTTTTCTTTTTCTCGTTACAGCATGTCAACGTGCTGTTGCCATACGCCCATAAACTGTGTATGCCACTGTTTATAAGTTGTAATTAATGTTGCATAATGCTAAAATATATCTGATGCAACCAAAGGTTGCTTAAAGTTCCATCGAAAATTGCTGGACAAAGCTCCGCGGAAGTAGCATAATTGGCGGGAAATGTGATGAAGGAGATATTCATAATGACTATCGGCGAAAAGATAATGTATCTGAGAAACCAGGCAAAGCTGTCACAGGAACAGCTGGCGGAAAGACTTGATGTGTCAAGACAGTCGATCTCAAAGTGGGAACTTGACCAGGCACAGCCCCAGGTCGACAAGCTTATTCAGCTCTGCGATCTGTTTTCCGTAAGTTCCGACGAGATGCTCAGAAAAGAAATAATAATCGGCGGCGACGCCCCGTCAGTGAAAAGCAATGACGCGAGAGAGCACGGCAACAAGTATTTCGGAACCGACGGATTCAGGGGCGAGGCAAACGTGGACCTTAATTCCGATCAGGCGTACAAAGTGGGAAGATTTCTGGGTTGGTATTACGCGTCCCCTCTGTCAGGCTGCACAAAGCCTAATTACCGGCCAAGGATAGTTATAGGCAAGGACACACGAAGATCGAGTTATATGCTGGAATACGCCATAGCGGCCGGCATAGCGTCCTCAGGGGCTGACGCCAACATCCTTCATGTCACGACCACGCCGTCTGTTTCATATATAACAAGATCAGACGATTTTGACTGCGGGGTCATGATCACGGCATCCCATAATCCTTTTTATGACAACGGTATCAAGATAATAAATAAGTTTGGGGAAAAACTTGACGATTCCGTAGCCGCCCTTATAGAAGCCTATCTTGACGGTGACCTTGAGAAACTGAACGTAGGCACTCCCGACCTGCCTTTCGCGAAAAGGGAAAGAGTCGGATGCATAATAGACTACTTCGCGGGACGGAACAGATATGTGGGCTACCTGATCTCTCTGGCTTCCCATTCATACAGGAACCTAAGGATCGGCCTTGACTGCGCCAACGGAGCCTCATGGTCCCTGGCAAAATCGATCTTCGACGCCCTGGGAGCAAAAACGTATGTCATCGGCAACTCGCCGGATGGCGTGAATGTGAATCTCGGAGTGGGATCCACTCACATCGAGGCGCTGAGAGAACTGGTAAGGTCAAACCATCTGGACGTCGGATTCGCTTTTGACGGAGACGCTGACAGATGTCTGGCGGTAGACGAGAACGGTGATGTGGTGGACGGCGACAAGATAATCTACATTCTCGCCAAACGTCTTCTTGACAAGGGAATGCTCGACAAGGACACTGTCGTTACCACTGTGATGTCCAACAGCGGCCTTACAAAAGCCCTCAGGAAAGCGGGAATTGAAAACGTTCAGACGAGAGTCGGCGACCGCTTCGTGTATGAGTGCATGCAGAAGAACGGCTACAGGCTGGGCGGTGAGAATTCAGGACACATTATCATAAAGAAATACGCCACCACGGGCGACGGGCTTCTGACGGCGATAATACTTACAGAGGAGCTCCTTGACAGAAAGGCGGCTCTGTCTTCACTGGCCGCCCCGGTCAAACTGTATCCCCAGAAGATGAAAAACGTGCGTGTCCAGAGCAAGGATACCGTCATGGGAGACAGCGAACTGATCCAGCTTGTGGGGGAGTGCAATAAAAAGATCGGTGATGAAGGCAGGGTGCTTCTTCACAGGAGCGGGACCGAGCCTGTGGTCCGCATAATGGCTGAAGCAAAAACGGAAGAGCTCTGCGACAAGTACATAAACAGGATATACAACGTCATAAAGAGGAAGGGCTATGAACTTGACTGATAACATCCGCTGCGTAAAAACAGAAGAACTTTTTGACTGCGGCATCGAATACCTGAAAGGCGCTTTCGTGGACCATGAATATCCGTGGGACATCCTTCCCGAGATCAGGGTCCTTATATCAGCGCTTCTTGAGACAGGGATCAAAGGCTTCACAAAGGTCCGGGACAATATGCTCGTCGGCGAAAACGTAAGGATAGCTGATTCTGCCGTCATCGAGGGAAACGTGATCCTGGGGCACGGAACGGAAGTCCGTCCCGGCGCGTATATAAGGGGAAACGTAATTACAGGTCCCGACTGCGTGATCGGCAACTCAACGGAGCTGAAGAACTGCATATTGCTTGAGCATGTACAGGTGCCCCATTACAATTATGTCGGCGACTCTATCCTGGGAAACTACGCTCATATGGGCGCCGGAGCGGTATGCTCCAATCTTAAGAGCGACGGCAAGTCCGTGGTGATCCACGGTGAGAGGGATCTTGAGACAGGACTGAGAAAGATAGGAGCATTCCTCGGCGACCGGGCAGATATAGGGTGCGGATGCGTTCTGAATCCCGGCACGGTCATCGGAAAAGTCACCTCGGTCTATCCCATGACTGCCGTAAGGGGAGTCATACCGTCAGGGATGATAGTCAAAGCCATGAATGATATCGTAGTAAGAGAATAGGAGAACATAAAACATGTGCGGAATAGTAGGCTACATAGGCGAAGGCAGTGCGTGCGACGTTCTGATTGACGGGCTGTCGAGGCTGGAATACAGAGGATATGATTCAGCGGGAATAGCTGTCAGAAACAGTGACGGTGTCATAAAAGTCGTAAGGGCAAAGGGAAGGCTGAAGGCCCTTGAGGATAAAATAGCATCATCTGGCGGTGTCGAGGGCACTTCCGGAATAGGTCACACCCGCTGGGCGACCCATGGAGAGCCCTCAGAGTACAATGCCCATCCCCATACTTCATACGGCGGGACCGTGACCGGAGTCCACAACGGAATAATCGAGAATTATCTGGAACTAAGGGAAAAGCTTACAAGGCACGGCTTCAGCTTCCGCAGTGATACAGATACCGAGACTGCGATCGATCTTGTCGAATACTACCTGATGAAATACCGGGGTGGACCGGCAGACGCCATCGCGAAGGCGATGGTCCGTATAAGAGGATCATACGCCCTTGCTCTCATGTTCTCAGACGAACCGGACAGGATTTGGGTAGCCAGAAAGGACAGTCCTATCATTATCGGAACGGCTGACGGTGAAAGCTACATAGCATCGGACGTGCCTGCAATCCTGAAATATACGAGAGATGTATACTACATCGGCAATCTTGAGATCGCATGTATAGAAGCGGGAAAAGCTGTTTTCTACAACATTGACGGTGAACTGATAGAAAAAGAACCGGTGCATATAACATGGGACGCTGATTCTGCTGAAAAAGGCGGATTCGAGCATTTTATGATCAAGGAGATCCATGAGGAATCAAGGGTCGTCAATGATACTCTGAACTCCGTAATAAAGGGAGAAAACGGAAAGTACATCGATCTTTCAGCTGCGGGCATCAGTGACAGTTACATAAAGAACATATCACGGATAACCATAGCAGCCTGCGGGTCGGCATATCATGTGGGCATAAACCTCCAGTATGTCATGGAGGATCTTGCAAGGATCCCTGTCAGGGTGGAATTCGCCTCTGAGTTCAGATACAGGAAACCTGTTCTTGACAGTGATGAGCTCTTCATAGTCATATCACAGTCAGGGGAGACAGCGGACAGCCTGGCAGCGCTTAGAGAAGCGAAAAAACAGGGAGTAAATACTCTTGGTATCGTAAACGTGGTCGGATCCAGCATCGCGAGAGAGGCGGACAGCGTGTTCTATACTCTGGCAGGACCTGAGATCGCCGTAGCGACCACAAAGGCATACGCAGCCCAGCTCGCCGCAGGCTACGTTCTCTCAATTCAATTTGCAAAGGTCCGCGGGACGATAAACGAGGACGAATACGTTCGCCTGATCTCGGAACTTCAGACGATCCCTGAAAAAATACAGTCCATACTCCGGAATAAAGACAGGATACAGTATTTCGCAGCAAAATATTCCAACGCGCATGACGTATTTTTCATCGGAAGAGGCATAGATTACGCTATGGCGCTTGAAGGAAGCCTGAAAATGAAGGAAGTGTCATACATCCATTCGGAAGCCTATGCGGCTGCCGAACTCAAGCACGGCACCATAAGCCTTATAGAAGACGGTACGCTTGTAATAGGCATACTTACTCAGCCGGGGCTTTTTGAAAAGACTCTTTCAAACCTTGTCGAATGCAAATCAAGAGGAGCGTTCCTTATGGCCATCGCACCTGAGAGCAGGGAAGATATCTCAGCTTATGTTGACCTTGTCGAATTAATTCCTGATATCGACAGCCATTTTACAGGAAGCCTTGACGTCGTTCCGATGCAGCTTCTGGGATATTACCTCGGAGTAGCGAGAGGATTTGACGTGGATAAGCCGAGAAACCTGGCAAAATCGGTTACAGTCGAATAATTTATATTAACGAAAAAGACCCGCTGCCATTGCGGATCTTTTTTGTTTAAAACGATTTATTATTTTTCGATCATTTTGCTCCTGAACGCCAATATTGCCAGTATGAACATTATTACCGTATAGCCAAGCACTATTAACGAAGGAACCAGAAAATCACTGAAAACATCACTGACACCAAGGATCATGTTCTGGATCAGCATGGTGGCGTTCTTGAACGGCAGTACCTTCATTACTGTAGTTACAGTCGGGCTGAGCCCCTCGACAGGAAACCACATTCCCGAAAGCACCGACTGGCCTGTTATGATTATCGAACTGACCCCTCCGATAGACTTTTCGTTGCATAAAGAACCGATTAGGATTCCCGAGGCTATGAAGAAAAGGGAGGAGACGAGACTCAGAAGGATTGCCGGTATTATACCGGCTCCGAAAAGCGAAGTGTCGATGATCCCTCCGACCAGAAAGAACAGTACAGCCTGGATCAGCGCAAGCGGAATGACCGAAAGCGCGTATCCGAATATGAACTCTGACGGCTTTGCCTCGGACACGTACAGCCTTGTCAGAAACGATGTCTTTCTGTCCATTGAGATCAGCAGCCCGGTGAAAAGAGTCAGGAATGACTGTGAAAAAACGACGATACCCGGTGCGAGATACCGCATTTCAAACTGCGCGGTCAGTTTGTGAAAAATTAAATAGAACAGGATCTCCATGAAAAGCGGCAGCGCCAACATGAAAACCAGGGACAGCGGGTCTCTGATGATTTCCTTTATATTACGCTTTGTCAGCGTCTGTATTCTTGAAAACGACCTAGTCATTCAGCTCACCCCCTGACACAATTGAAATGAAAGCATTCTCAACATCAGTTTTTCCCGTTTTAGCGTACAGTTCCTCTTTGGTTCCGACGAACAGCAGACTGCCGTCCTTCATGATTCCTATCCTGTCCGACAAAGCCTCCGCTTCCTCCATGTAGTGAGTCGTAAGTATTACAGTCATCTTTGACTTCAGCTGCCTGATAGTTTTCCACAATTCCCGTCTGGCGATCACATCCAGACCGAGAGTTGGCTCGTCAAGGAAGAGTACCTTGGGATTTGTAACAAGAGCCAGCGCGATCGACAGTTTTCTCTGCCAGCCTCCCGATAGTTTGCTTGCCTGTTTCTTTGAGACCTTATCAAGACCGAAATCGCTGAATACCGTCTTTTTTGTCTGTTCTGCCTCATCTCTGGTCTGACCTGACAGTTTAGCGTAAAACTCGATATTTTCCTCTACTGTTAGTTTTCTGGCGATGGCAGTCTCCTGCATGGAAATATCTATCAGCTTTTTGATATTTTTCTGATCACTAAGTATGCTGTGACCCATGATCTCAGCGTCACCGAAGCTCGGCTTAGTGAGAGTAGAAAGCATTTTTATCGTTGTAGTCTTTCCTGCTCCGTTCACACCGAGAAGGGAGAACAGTTCCCCTTCTTCGATCTCCAGATTCAGTCTGTCAACTGCTACAGTATCCTTATATACTTTCGTAAGGTCAGTCGTTCTTATCGCTGTCAAAAGGTATCACTCCCTTCATTATCGAGTAAAACGCGTTGTCCTTGACCAGCGCGATGCCCCGTTTTTTGTCGCCCATGACCATAAGCGTATCACCTTCTTTGATATCGAACATCTTGCGTGCTTCCACCGGTATGGTTATCTGGCCTTTGGGTCCGACCTTCACACTGACTATGAATCTGTCTTCTTTTAGATCTTTCATAAATGAATAATACTGAGCTCCTTTCTTACTTTTCCTACATTTCATATTTTACAGCAGTTTTCTTTGTTTGTAAATACAAAGAACTGCTCAAAACCTCAAAATAATGCGAGGAATCAAACAGTTCTTTTTCTGACGGGAATCGCTTAGCGCAGTGACAAGCTATGCAGCGCTTCACCTTTTTATATTATGATCCAGACTGTTATTCAGAGATATGATCACCCGATAGCCCAGCATTATTTGCATCCACTTCGTCCAGCTTTGATGCCGGCATCGCAAAGCTGAAACGGTCCTTCTCCTGATCTTTTCCTCCGGGCGTTATCTTATATCCCCATAGCAGACTCCTGACTTCTACAAGCTTGCCCGTCTCTGTATCCCTTGTGAATTTGTAAGGAATCAAGGAAAGGACCAGGTCACCTAGAGCGGCAAGGCCGATGATTTTTCCTGCTTTCATATTCAGCCTCTATTATGAAGATTCCTTGCTACTACGGCCTTTGCTGACTTCTCACGATTCGTTGTTACTGCGGATTTCTCCGTTCGTGAGATCTCACGGGATAAGTCCTCGGTCTTTCCTCGTCTACCTTCCCAATCTACGCATACGGGTTACGGTTGCCTTTTGGACTTCGTGACGTTCGGCCCACTTATCCGCCGCATACGCCTTGATATTGGGTTTCTGTTCGTAAGGCTACGATTTCGCTATCCCTTCCTCTCGCCTACACCTCGCG
>JAFTCY010000083.1 GCA_017454465.1 Clostridia bacterium | reverse complement strand
TTAATTAATGTTTCTGTAACACATACTGATAATAAATTAACTAAGAAGCTAGCTAATGAAATAGCTGCTAAATTAATAAGTGAAGCTAATTCCGGGCGGAGTCAATGTGGAATTCGCTGAGCTGACCGGGACAAACGAGATCAGGATGCGTGTATGGGAACGTGGCAGCGGTGTGACTATGGCGTGCGGTACTGGCGCCTGCGCTTCTGCCGCAGCTGCCGTCAGCAGAGGACTCTGTGATTTTGACCGGCCTGTGCGGGTGCGTCTTGACGGCGGTATCCTTCAGATAACCGTATCAAGGGATTATTCCGTCTCAATGACCGGCCCGGCCGAATCGGTGTACGAAGGAGAGACCGACCTATGCTGAGACCAAACTGTCATTACTCCGAACTCAAGGATACGTACCTGTTCTACAACATATCCCAGAAGATAAAGACCTACCAGTCTGACAACCCTGGAAAGAAGCTGCTCCGTCTCGGAATAGGGGACGTGTCCCTTCCCCTTTGCGGTGAAGTTATAAAGGCTCTGCACCAGGCGGTGGACGACCAGGCCGTAAAGGAAACGTTTCACGGATACATGCCGGAATGCGGTGCTCCATTTCTCAGAGAAGCGGTCGCGTGTCACTACGCGGGACGCGGGGTCAGTATCTCGCCTGATGAGGTGTTCATTTCAAGCGGCGCCAGCGACGAGCTGGGAGACATCCTGGACCTGTTTGACAGGGACAGCCCGGCCCTTGTGACAGAGCCTGCGTATCCTGCATACGTGGACGCCAACATAATGGCCGGAAGGAAGATAATACACCTGCCTGCCGGACAGGAGGAAGGTTTTGTCCCGGCGCCTCCCGGAATGGAGACCGCGGATATACTTTACATCTGTTCTCCGAACAATCCCACCGGGGCGGTATTCCGCAGGGATCAGCTTGAGTCGTGGGTGGACTTTGCAAATAAGACCGGCGCGGTGATACTGTTCGACGCCGCTTATGAAGCTTTCATAGAGGACAGCAGCCTTCCCCGCAGCATATTCGAGATCGAGGGCGCGGAAAAGTGCGCTATAGAGATATGTTCGCTTTCAAAGACCGCGGGATTTACAGGGACGCGGCTGGGATATACCGTGATCCCGAAGCGTCTTGAAAGATGCGGCATGAATCTTAACGAAATGTGGGTAAGGAACCGGACGACGAAGACGAACGGTGTCTCATATATAATCCAGAAGGGGGCATCAGCTGTATTTACGGAAGAAGGACAGAGACAGATCAGTGAGAATATCTTAAAATACAAGAGAAACGCGGGTATCATAATGAATGCTCTTGACGAGGCGGGAGTCTGGTACTGCGGAGGCAGGAATGCCCCGTATGTCTGGATGAAGTGCCCCGGATATGATGACAGCTGGGAGTTCTTTGATCTTCTCCTAAATGAGATACAGGTGGTGGGAACGCCGGGTGCCGGATTCGGCGAGTGCGGAGAGGGATATTTCCGCCTCTCCTCTTTCGGCAGCCGGGACGATACGGCAGAAGCGGCTGAAAGGATGCTGCGTCTGCTGGGAAAATAACCGGAGACCGGATGAAACACAAAAAAAGGTGTGACGCGAAATGAAACGTGTTCACACCTTTTGCTTTTTATATGAAACAGAGCGCTGCCTGTTCCTTTATCTATTTCTTTGATCTGTATACCTTGCTGAGAACCAGCTTGTCCTTCATAAGCAGATCGTCAGCTATCTTTGAGCTGTTTCTCATCGGGATATACATAAAATCGTTGCAGTTCTTGCATTTGATCATAAAGGAACTGCCGTCGTACGTTATGGAATAATCTCCTTTGTCCAGACCGCATGAGCACTTGAAGCACCCTTCCTCATACAGCTCTGTCAGGGCATACGCCACTTCATCGTAGTATTTGGGATCGATCAGTTCACTGCCATCGTCATTCCCTGTCCTCTCAGATCTTCCGCTGATCTTGTGTATTATCTCCAGGCTTCCGGGAAGGCCTCCGTCCGGCTCTCCGGGATATCCGCTCTCCTCCTGGTATTCCTTCATCAGGCGGATGAGCTCCTGCTGCTCTTCAGTGATAGCACGGCTGACTTCGTCGAGCTTTCCGATAAAGGCGCAGGAGAAGCCTGTGACCTTGCAGTTGAGATTAATTATATCCTTTGAGAACGCGGAGTTTTTTGAGATAGTGTAGTTGTGGACCTCCCCGCAGAAGACGCAGGGCACCTTGAAGGAGATCTTGTCATCCTTCCTGAACTCGATCTGCAGGCTGGACCGGCCGCATTCCCGGCATTTGATGTTCAGCATGTTTGCTGAAAGCGAAAACAGTCCGGCCATGGTAAGTACCGCTGAGCCGCATTCGGGGCACAGATACCCGATCATAACTTCCTTTGAATTGAGGATCATCTTTTTCCCTCCGATCTTTGTATTTCACGGCCATATCATCCTGTCTGCGCAGCAGGAATCAGATGATGAAATCCGTCCTGCTTTCCAGATCTTCAGAATACGATTTGCCGTCTTTCCTGAGGAAGCTTCCCATTACCATGAACACCTCTTCCCCGTCGTTCTTGTCGCAGAGCATATAGGCGTCGGTGTACCAGTCCCCCAGACGGTTTATGGGAGCGTCATGGACCCTCTGGCTGTCGGCTTCCCTGTTGTAGTAGAGGCGGTACCTGTTTCCTCCGTGTCTTATGTCGGCGATGTACTGCCGGTCGCCTTCGGAGAAATCGGCTTCAGCTTCCGAGCCGTCAAATGAGAACACGGCAAATATCGAGCACGGCCTGGTCTTTGCGTTTGACGTGAACGCGGAATATGACGGCCCTGCGTCCTTCCGCTCCTCGTATGTAAATCCTCCGGGAATGTACAGGTCCGCGAACAAAGTGTTGCTGTCGCTCTTTATAACTGTCCTTTGGCCGCTGTTGGACGCTTCCCCGCGGTGATGGAGGAGATACGTGAACTGCCGCTCGTCATAAGCGGTAAGGTCGTCCACAGTCACGAGCAGCCCGGTATCCAGAAGGAAGAAATTCCTTATGTTCCTGAAACAGAACTGTGAAGTCGGCCCGGTACAGTCAGCGGCAAAGTACGTGAATATGCCCCGTTTCCTGAAATTCCTCATATATCCCTGGAGACGGCTGCCCCTTGACACGTTCCAGCCCGACATGCCCTCTCCGTCCATGAGGACGACGTTATGCGCCTCGCTCTGGACGAAGTACCGCATGTAGTCCTTGTTTCCGTAGGACGGGGTGGTCGAGGAGTCGCATATGATGTTTTCACCGTTCCTGAAGATCATGAAAGAACCGGCGTCCGCATGGGCGTGGTTCCATGAATACCCGCATCTTGCGGCCAGCATGAAGGCGTCGTCATCCTGGGATGACCTTACCGTGACGATGCCGCCTTTTTCAGAATAATATGCATCCGGGAGAACGGGCCTTTCGCCCTCTTCGCCGTATTTTCCCGAGAACAGGTCAGGATCCATGAATTCCATTATGGATGGCTTGCCGAATGCGCGCAGGAAGAATTTCTTCAGGTTTCCGTCCGCTATGCCTGCCCCGATCATGCATTTCACCATGGGGGAATGGCCGCCTATCCATATGTTGCTGTCGCCGAAATCCGCGAAGAGATATCTGAGATCCTTATGCTTTGTCGGATACGCCAGCGCAAGAAAGGCGTCAGGAGCCTTCCTCAGTACGGGAAATTCGGCCAGGAGATCCGTCTCAAAGCAGTTTTTGTACGCCGTGAGACAGTTGCATAGCTCTCCGATGCCGTAATTGAAATACAGGGCTCCCTCGTAGAACATGCCGTGCTCGTCAAAGTTCGGAGTCTTGCCGAGAAGCGGATTACCGCTGTATTCGCAGAATCTCCTGAGAGCGCTTATGCCGGCTTCGATAAGCTCTTCCGATCCGTCTATGTCCTCGTACATGGCGCAGAGCGCCCTAACAGCGCTGCCTATGCACACTGCCCACCAGTTATGTCCCATACTGTCAAGTGAGTGGATGCGTGTACCGGGAAGGACCCAGTCATTCAAAAGAGGCTCTACCCCCTTTTTCATCATGACATCCCGCAAAAAGCGTCTCTCGTCATCCGAAAACTCGTCATAGAACAGGTCATACATGGAAGAATAGGTATTGAGAAAAATAGTGGTGTTCAGGTCCGAGTGCCAGGGAGCCTTTTTTTCCATTATTCCGCTGTCGCACCAGGTGGGAAACTCCGCATAATGCCATGCCAGCTTTTTCAGCGTTCCGACATAGGAGCTGTCGCCGAGAATGTAGAGATTTGAAAACCTTCCGCAGGCGTTGCCGAGGTGACCCCATCCCGCCGCGTTGTTTGAATAAGGCGCGTATTCCTTGGGTTCTTCTGCTGCACTTTCTTCAGCTTCTGATCTTATCCTTGCCAGCTCGTCCGCGTAGTTTTCCATGAGCTTTGCCCTCTCCCTGAAAGCCAGCATGTCGGCTTTGGAGTGGCCCAGTCTTGGGTGTTCGTTTCTCATCTTTTCTATGAGCATTTTATATGACCTCTCGATCGTTCCGGATTTGGAAAAATGATACCATAGGAGGCGCAAAATGTCAATTTGGAAAGAGCGAATCACAGGTCCGGCGAGCCGTTTTTGTTGCATTTGGATCCATGATTCTGTATAATGTGTATGATATATCTGAAAAGGAAGGAGGCGCCGGAATGGTTTACGACGAATACCGGATACTCAATGTGACTGCCAGTGAACTGTCCGCGTACGCGTACAGGAAATACGGCGCCGGGGCCAGGCGGCTTTTTGACAGCATAGTGCCCGTCAGCAGCCTTCCTGAATCCATAGAGAGCACTGATGAGCTTCTCATGTTTGCCTATTCCTTCTCAGGCACGGAGTACGTGATCTCATGTGAGTGGCCGGCTGAATACATGTCCGGAGGCAGGTCAAGGCTTGTTTTCGTACGCGGCGGGAATACCGTGAGGACCAGGAACGGTTTCAGTGATTTCAGGTTCCTTGCCGAAACATATATATCGGCCTACGGATATATGGTCAACCGGGGAACGGAAAGCGTCGATGTCCTCATGTTTTACCGGGACGGGGACGGGCCGGCAGCAGGATTCGGGCTTCATATCGACATCGGTTCCGCGGAGTACGTGCTGAAGACGCTGCTGGAAAGAGCCAGGATACAGCACAAAAGATTCATCGAGATCAGTTCAGAGATGCCGGGCGAAATCCGCGGCCTGAACTTTCCCCACGTGTCCGCCAGGGAGGGCCAGAAGGATTTCATACAGAAAGTTTATAGCTCTATCAGAAAGGGATCGGACCTTCTTGTGTCAGCGCCGACAGGAACGGGAAAGACGATCTCGGTCCTGTTTCCTGCCATAAAGTCAGTAGAAAGCTCCGGGATAGAAAAAGTCTTCTACTTTACTCACACGAACGTGTCAAAAGAAGCGGTCATAAAGGCTTTCGGCAGCCTTACAAGGAACACAAAGTCAGTCAAATGCGCCGTGATCGACGCCAAATCCTCAATCTGCCCCAAAAAGGCGGCCGCAGGCAGCGGGGATGATGCGGCCTGCTCGGTCTGCGGGAAAGCCGGAAAGGACCGTAAGGCACATCCTTCCGGGCAGTCATACGAAGAGCGTGAAAACCTTGCTGTCGACGGGGCACTCTCCCTGGAAACGAACATTTACAGCTTTTCCTCCATAAAGGACACTGCGGAGAAGTATGATGTGTGCCCGTATGAGCTCCTGCTCGACATATCGGAGACATGCCAGCTCATAGTATGCGACTACAACTACCTTACCGACCCGAGGATAAGGTTCAGAAGATACTTTGAAAAGGAACCCGGAAGATACGTGTTCCTGATCGATGAGGCCCACAATCTTCCGGAAAGAATAAGAAATACATACACATGCGGGATAACCACATCGTTTCCGGAAAAGTGCATGAAAGCTTACCGCGAAGCGGGCGAAAGCGGTGAAGGCGCGGAGGAGATCCTCGGAAAATTCAGCTCCTTCATGGGCAGGCTCGGAAAGGCGTGCACGGAGAATGAGATGCAGGTCACGGAGAACGGGACTGAGATAACGACCGGATACTATAAGTCGGCCGCTGCTCCCCAAGCTCTTCTCAAGATCCTCTCTTCCCTTCAGCTGAAGCTGAGGGAGGACGCTTTCAGATCGAGGGACGAGGGACTGCTGGAGGTATGGAAGAAGGTCTCAGACTTTCTGTTCGCAGCGTCCGCGTCGGACGAGCGTTTCGTGTTCTACGCCGGCAGGTACGGTGACAGAGTCTCCGCGAAGGTGATATGCCTGGATCCCTCGGAAATAATACGAGGCCTGAGCGCCCTGTCCGTATCCACGGTAATGTTCTCGGCTTCCCTCACTCCCTTCGAATACTTCATGAGGCTGTGCGGGACAGAGAGCAGGGATACTCTGGTGCTTGACTCGCCCTTCGACCCTAAAAAGCTGAAGGTCCTGGCTTATACCGGGATGAACACCAGGTACGCGAACCGGGCAGACAACGCCAGGGAATGCGCCGAGATAATATATGACACTGTCTCCGCGAGAAAAGGAAAATACATCATATACTTCCCTTCGTACGAATACATGGGCCTGGTGTCGAAGGCTTTTGCGTCCCGGCACCGTGATTGCCCGTTCATAATCCAGAAGGAGAACATGAGTCCGGCCGAAAGAGAGAAGTTCCTGAAGGTGTTCAGGGGAGACAGGTATGAAAGCGTGACCGGCTTCTGCGTCCTCGGGGGTATGTACTCGGAAAGCATAGACCTTGTGGGCGAAAGCCTGATAGGGACCGTAATTTTCGGAACCGGTCTTCCGGTGCCTTCAAACGAAAGGAACATACTGGAGGAATACTACGACAATCTTTATGACGAAGGCCGTAACTACGCTTACATATGTCCCGGCATCAACAAAGTGATACAGGCGGGAGGCAGGGTCATCAGGTCGGAATCGGATCACGGCGTAGTGGTGCTGGTGGACGAGCGGTACCGGGATCCGGGGCTCATTTCCCTGCTGAGCGACACCTGGAAGGACATACACAGTGTGCGGTCAAGAGACTCCCTTTCAAGGAGCCTCAGGGAGTTCTGGAAGACAGTGGAGGCGAAGTGAAAAGACTTCTCCCGCATACATGCTGTTTTATATAAATATTTTTATATTTGTTGTTTACAAATGTAACGGCATGTGATATAATGCCCCTGTTGCCTGATTCTAGGTTTTCGGATATAGGCTGTTTTACAGCGTTTCACCCGCCGACTGCTTGGAACCGGGGATAAAAATATTAATGGTGAAAGGAACCACAAGTATCATGATGACAAAAGAAAAGAAACAGGAAATCATCGAGACCTACAAGGTCCACGAAGGCGACACAGGATCCCCTGAAGTTCAGATCGCTATTCTCACAAGCAGGATAGAGACCCTCACAGCACATCTCAAAGAGAACCCGAAGGACCATCACAGCCGCCGCGGACTCAACAAAATGGTCGGACACAGACGTAACCTTCTCGGCTACCTGAAGGACAACGACATTGCCCGTTACCGCGCGATCATCGAAAAACTCGGTCTCAGAAGATAAAACACCGTTTCACCGCGGCGGTACTTTTCCCGTCGCGGTGTGATTTTGTTTATTCACGCCTCGGGTTAGCAGATAAATCTTTGCCTGACGTTCCCTCTTGCGCAAGTCGGACACGGATTTATATGCTGAGCCGGGCGGATAAAAATACATTCAAAGAAAGGTTTTATGAAAATGTTCGAAAACTACAAGACTTTTTCCTATGAGCTCGCCGGCAGACCGCTCGTTATAGAGAGCGGCAAGATGGCAGGACTTGCAAACGGTTCTGTTCTCGTCAGATACGGCGACACGGCGATACTCGCCTGCGCAACAGCATCCGAAAGACCCCGCGACGGGATCGACTTCCTTCCCCTCTCCATAGACTTTGAGGAAAGGCTCTACGCGGTGGGCAGGATCCCCGGATCTTACCTCAAGAGAGAAGGAAGACCTTCCGAGAAGGCCATCCTTACATCCCGTGTCATCGACAGGCCCATACGTCCTCTTTTCCCCAAGGATCTGAGAAACGACGTGGTCATTTCCCTTCTCGTACTGGCTGTAGACCATGACTGCTCCCCCGAGATCGCCGCTATGATCGGCGCGTCAGTGGCCCTGTCCATCTCCGATATTCCGTGGAACGGACCTATCGGCGGCGTGTTTATGGGACTCACTGAAGAAGAGGGCCTCATAATCAACCCCACAGCTGAGCAGAGAGAAAGAAGCACTCTGGAACTGACGGTCGCAGGTACCGAGAAAAAGGTCGTAATGATCGAGGCAGGCGCCGCTGAAGTACCGGATGACAAGATGTTCGAAGCTATCATGATGGCTCATGAAGAGATCAAGAAGATCTGCGGGTTCATCAACAGCATAGTTGCAGAGATCGGCAAACCCAAATTCGATTATCCTTCCGCTGAGATAGACCAGGATCTCTTTGACAGAGTCTATGATTTCTGCGCGGAAGACGTGAAGCTCGCTCTTGACACTGATGACAAGAACGTCCGCGACGCAAGGATGGCACCCATCACCGAGGCTGTTTACAACAACTTCGATGAAGGCAAGGACGAGATGCACGCAGTGCTCAACGAAGTGCTCTACAAGATCCAGAAGAAGATCGTGCGCCGCTGGCTCCTTGACGAACAGAAGCGTGTTGACGGCAGAAGAATGGATCAGATCCGTCCTCTTGCCGCTGAAGTGCATCTCTTCAACAGAGACCACGGTTCAGGCATGTTCACAAGAGGCCAGACACAGGTGCTCACAATAGCCACCCTTGGCCCGATATCTGAAGTTCAGATGCTCGACGGTATCTCTGAGGAAGAATCCAAGAGATATATGCACCACTACAATATGCCCGGTTACTCCACCGGCGAAGCCAAACCGGTCCGCAGCCCCGGCAGACGCG
>JAFTCY010000082.1 GCA_017454465.1 Clostridia bacterium | reverse complement strand
CCCGCCCGAACCGATTAATTGGATCTCAATGAGGAAATAGCAAGGATCGAATGTCAATATATGTTCCCGGTACCCCCTCTTCCAGGGGGCTTTTTCATCACTTTATCCGGACGCCGGGCCTGGCTGAAAAGAGGCTGTTTTTATCAAAAAACAGCCTGTTTTTGCCCCAAATTATGAACGGATTTGAAATTGTTAACAAAATTCACTGTTCGATATCCTTTTATCGCTCATCGATATATCTCAAGGGCTATTCGTGAATTTTTTGTTCACATATGTAACAAATGGCCCTTTTTTTGACATCTATATATATAGAGGGGTCTCGCGAAAGGACGGGTAAATTCGGCCCCGGAAAGGATGAAATTATGAACAGATATTACATTACTCTAAAAGAGGTCCGGGAGAAAGAAGTTTCGGTCGTCGCGGAGTCAAGGGAGCAGGCGGCAGCGCTGGTCAGGGCGCAGATGCGGAACGGCACCATAAACATGGACTCCGTTGAGCCGGCCTCCACCGAACTGACTTACAACGGCCAGGAAAAGCTGGACCTTGAGAACGTGTATCAAGTTCTGTTCGTTCCCGTGGGCAGGGAGCCCGAGGTCAGGCTCGTTGGCAGAAACCTGGAGGACATGCAGGACGCCATCCGGGGCTACATCGAGGCCGTGTACTTCTCGGACGATCCGGTGGTGCTCATATGCAATGAGGAAGGCAAGCTGGAGAACCTAAGCCTGAACAGAGCCATAAAGGATGAATACGGAAACGTCATTGACATCATAGCCGGCGATTTCTTCATAGTCGGCACTACCGACGACGATTTCTGCGACCTTTCACCGGAACTGATGAAAAAATACAGGGATATGTTCCGGTGCCCCGAGACCTTCCTCCGCCTGGGAAACAAGGTGGTCGCGATCCCCCATGAGCCGGATTATCCTGGCGAGATCCTGCCCGAAAGAGAACAGGGCAGAACAGACAAAGGCGAACTTGAGATCTGAATCAAAGAAAGGAGAAATAACGATGGACGATTACAGAGATGACTACATGAACGAGGGTTACGGACGGAGAGGCAGCGGCTTCTGCCGCAGGGATATCACGCGATGTTCTGACATCGCAGGGTGTCAGGACACCGCAGGAAGGCAGGACATCGCGGGAAGGCAGGAGCCTGTGTACAGAGACACCGGCACAGGCGACGCCGGCACCGAAATCGAGATCACCGCCGGACAATTCGTGAAAGCCGAGGAGCCTCCGGCGCCGGAAAGATCCCCTTCCCCGGATCCGGCGACTTCCGCAAAAGGATCCCGGGAGAGGGATATAAAGGTAGCGGGGGGCGCGCCGGTATACAGCCAGGCAAGGATCCCCACGAGAGACATAAGAAAAGACAGGGAGCTTCAGCCCGGTCAGCCCCGGGAACTAAGCGATGAAGAGTACTACGGATTCTTTGAGAAGGAGGGAGGGCCCGAGCCCGCCGCCGGACATGGAGGGAACACGGTCCCGTTCCGGGAAGACAGGAACGCTGACCTCAGAAGGCCTGCTCCGGAATATGACACCGGGTCCGGAGGATACGGAAGAGATCACAGGCCAGAGGAAAGCGGAGGACGTGACAGCGCGGGAGAAGAACAGTATCAGGCCGGTCCGCAACGCAGGTATATTCAGGAACAGGAGCCCCGGGACCGGGAGGAGGACCGCGCCTACGCCCCGTCCTGTATTGACGGACGGAAAAGCGCTGACGGAAACGGAGGCTGCCGTCCGGCTCCGTACCCGGCTCCCGCCGCAAAAAGGAACGGGTCCTCTGAGCGGTATCTCGATTCGGCCTCCGATGAATGGCTGGACGATTATTCAAGGAAAAAATACGGATACCCGGACGGCCGCGGGGATCAATACAGGCCCAGGCCTTACCTGTACGAGGTGCCCGCGGAGCATCAGAGAGGCGGGAAGATAAAGGTGAAGAGCAGGATCAGGCCGGGCCACATCATAGCGGCTGCCCTTGCCGTCCTGACCGTCGTCATCTTCATTCTGGCCTTCAGGTCCTGCGGCTCCGCCCTTCCTTCACCTGCCGGAAACGCTCAGAACATCCTTCAGGACGAAAAACAGCAGCAGCCGGGGATCAGATATGACAGCTCGGCGAAACAGGGCGGATGGGATCAGACCGACCGCGACAGGATAGTCGACGAGCTCAACGCCAAGGTGGACGAGGGAATGATCAACATCTCCATGAACACCTCCCCCTACTTCCAGGACGGCTTCTCGGAAGGAAACCTGATGATAGTCAATGAGAGCATCAACCGCTATCCCCAGGTCGTTGAGATCAAGAGGAACGACACGGGGGAGACGGTATACAAGTCTGACGCCATACCCGTGGGCAGCCGCATCGAGACGGCGAAGCTCAGCTCGTACCTTCCTATGGGTACATACGAATGCACAGCTCTTTTCTACAATGTGGACCCGTCCACAGGCAGCTACCTGGGCTGCGCGGGCGCCATCATCTCTCTGACGGTGCTCAACTGACAGTTTAACGGATATCGGGTCTCAGGGAACCTTGATATATATAAAAATCACGGCTGACACAGCCGGAAAAACGAAAAGGAGAATATCACAATGAAAAAAACACTATCCCTTATCCTCGCCCTCTGCATGGCCGTTTCCATGACAGCGATCATATTCGCCGGCGAAGTCACCACTTCAGGCGGAACGCGAACCACCACAGTGAGCCTCATAACCACAAAAGACGGAAGCTTCAACGGGGATCTGGCCGCCACGGCCATGTCCGTTACGGTGCCCACGTCCTTCCCTCTTGCAATGAATCCCCAGGGCGACGTGGTCTCAGCCGACAACTGCAGGATCGTCAACAACTCCTACGGCGCCGTAAGAGTCAGAATGGTCGGCATCGAAGCCAGCTCCGGCTGGTATCTCACGGCCTTCGGTCCCAAGTCGTCCCTGGCCTCCGAAAAGGTGGACTCCCATAAGTTCGGCTTCAGCATCAAGCTGGGCAGCGGCGCGGCCAAGACCACTGACAGCTCGGACGCGGGTGAGCAGATGCTCATCTCCGCTCCCGAGACAGGCTGCTACATGACGGGAGCGGGCGATACCGCGGGCAACTCCGTCAATATCGCCTATTCCGCCATCGTGGCGCCGGTATCTGATCCCTACAACAGCATCAACATCGCCAACGTCATGTTCATCATCGAATGGGACAGAGCCAACTGAGCACTTCGCTTCTCAGATCTGCTCCGGCCTTTAGGTGACGCCTGACAGGCGCGGCACAGAACTGCCTGAGGCATCCCTCAAGGGGTTTCACGCAGGCAGGACGATATTTTAGGTGACGGCGGGATATCCCTGAGTTCCCGTTTTATCACCGGAAAGGAATGAACTTAAAATGACAAAGACAAGATCAAACAGAACAAAGATCGTCTCCGCCCTGCTCTGCCTTATCCTTTGTGGCCTGACCGCAGTATCACAAGCAGCCTTCGCGGGCGCGGACTCCCCCAATGAGATAGGATCCTCAGGAGGCTCGGCGGTTACTCCCGTAAGCCTGACCACCACCAACGGAGGGCTCTGGGGAGGCGAGATCACCCCCACGAAACTGGATGTGTCCCTTCCCACTTCCCTGCCACTGGCCATGTCGGACGACGGGGCCGTGGCGACGGCCACGGACACGAAGATCATCAACCGTTCCTATGGAGCCGTAAGGGTGAAGAACGTCACCATAACGGCAGCCGACGGGTGGAACCTCTGCCCCTTCGGGGACAAGAGCTCCCTCGCCTATGAGAAGGTGGATTCCAACAAGATCGGATTCGCCCTGAGAATAGGCGGAGGACAGCTGGTGAAGACCGAGTCCGCCGACAGGTCCCAGTACCTCATATACCGCCCTGTCTCGGGCTGCTACCTGACCGGCGCCGGCGATCCCGCGGGTTCCGCCGCCTCCATCGAGTATCACGCCATTGTCACCCCCGTTTCATCCGGTCTGGAATCGTGCGTGGTGGCAAACGTGGTATTCGTGGTCGAATGGGACACGGTAGGATGAAAGGCGTGGTGAAAATGAAAAAGAAAAGACTTTTCATCATATCCGCGGCGCTGCTTTTCGCATGGATTCTGTCAGCGGTCCCGGCCTCGGCGGCCTCAAGCGCAACGGCCACCGTGCCCGTGACCCTTACTGTGGTGAATGACTACAGGGCTGTGAACGTCACGGTCCCGGCAGCCCTTCCCGTATACGTGAGGAACGGACAGGTGCTGACGGCGGACTCAGCAAGGATAACGAACAACTCAAAGAGCGGATCCGTCCGTGTCACCGCCGTTGAGGTAAGGAACGGGGCCCTTAAGGTGGGGGATTTTGACAGCTTCTGCGGAGACGGAAAGATCGCCCTCAGGATAAACGGCTGCGGTACCCGGGGAGCCGGATATCTCACGCTCTCCGAAGGGGCGTTCCCAACCGTCCGGCCCGGAAGAGCCCTTGATCTCAGTTATGACGCGAAGGTATCGGAGAACACGGGTGAGCTCGAGAACGTCGAAGCCTGCACCGTGATCTTCACGATCTCGGCAGAATAGGAGGTGCCCCATGAAATTAAGAAACTGCCTTATATCAGTCCTTTGCGCGGTAATGGTGCTTCTGTCGTCAGCCGCGCCGTCTTTCGCGGCGGAAACAGGGACTCTCGCAGCAGATGAAGCCATAAGCTGGAGCATAGAGGAGGGAGTGCTTCACATCAGCATGAACGATCCCTTTTTCACTCTTGAGAGCGAATACAGCCAGCCCTGGCGGAACTTCGGCGCCTCCGTGTACGAGGCGGTGTTCGACACCCCCTTCGTATCGGATATCTCCCGCTTCTTCACCGGGATGAGGAACCTGAGGAAAGTGACCCTTCCGTCCGTCGTCTCCCGCATAGGCGACGATGCTTTTCTCGACTGTCCCTCTCTTGAGGAAGTGATACTGCTCTCCGTGACTGTCCCTGAGATCGCACAGGGCGCTTTCAGGCTCAACAAGCCCTCTTTCGGCGATGAGTGGTATGACAAGACATACCTGACGATAAACGCCGAAAGCGGCTCCGTAGGGGCCTCTCTGTGCGGCTACGACTGGAGAGCCGACCGCCAGCCGGTGTTCATCGATATCTTCGGCCGCAACAACCCATTCGAGACAAGGACTCTTCTCAGCGGCGGGTACACAGAAGATCCCGGCGAGCCCGGCGGCTCAGTTGGGGAAGACACTTCAAAAGGTCTGTCAGGCGGTCTGAAAGCCGGTCCCTACGCCACCTGCACCAAGTGCGAGGTCACGTGCCAGTACGAGCTGGATTACGAATTCTGGAACGTTGACGAGCACTGCGTGAGGCACTGGTGCTCGAACTGCGGTGAAGACCAGTACGGCGGAACGAAAGCAGAGCCCCACACCTTCAGGAACGACGTCTGCACCAGGTGCGGATACGGAAGAGGCTGCAACCACCCCTCGGTCACAAGGACTGTTGACGGATGCCTCTGGTATGACAGGTGCGACGTGTGCCGCCAGGTACTTGACTCGGGCTCCGACCACGACTACGTCACCGGCCCCGCCTACTATCTAAGCAGGATGTGGCACAGATCCGACGCCCGCTGCCTGAGATGCGGGTCGGAGGATCACATTGACGGGGAGCATGTGACGGAGGAAGTGCTGTCGCCATATGACGAAAGCACCCATGTGACAAAGAACGTATGCGAGATCTGCTCAGGCGTCGTGGGCGATCCCGTTTACGAGGCCCACAGTTTCAGCTACACCAAGTGGAGGGATTATGACAGCCGGTCCCACAGGAAGAGCGGCACCTGCTTCTGCGGCGCCGTGAACTTCTTGTACGAGGATCACTATGACAGCAACGGCGACGGGATCTGCGATGAATGCGGACACGTGTCAAGGACATTCTCCGTAACGGTCCCATCGGATTTCAGGCTTGCCGTCTCCGAGAACGGGCGCGTCACCCCGGAATCCGGTGCGCTGATAGTGAACAACTCGAACTGTTCCGTGAACGTGACGGGCATCAGCGTCGCGTCCGTGAACGGATGGACCCTGGTCCCCTTCTCCCTTCAGATGGCAGGAGAAAAGGTGGACTCAAAACTCATAGGACTGTATATAAACGGTCTGACCACAGATGAAAGGGGGGATCAGAGCCTGGATCCGGCGCAGTCCGGAGAGGGAGCCTGGACTATAATGTCCAGCTCCTCCCTTGCCCTGGACATCAGGGCAAACGTATCGGCCGTCTCGTCTCCGTTAACGGAGGGTGCGGTCACGGTATCGTTTATAATATCAGCGGCAGAATAAACAAAAGGTAGCGTTTTTACGGTTTTTCCGGCAGTTCCGGGAAAGGATCCCTTTCCCGGGGCCGCCGTATAATATTTCGGAACGGAGGACTTGGAATGGTACAGGAAGAAATATCCCGGACGACTCTCGCACTCATGATGCGCGTCGGTAGGTTTACCGAGCGAGAGCTTATGGCTGCAATAAGCAACATAGGCAAAGGAAACGGCAGGAAAAAGGAAGGAACAAAGCCGGGCCGCAGCAAAACTTACGGCGAGCTGAAAACAGAGGCTCCGGTAAGGCTGAATATCCGTGAATCTTCTTTCCCGAAACTTATTCGGGCTGCCAGAAGAAATGACGTTTCCCTCGAGGCAAGGGCAACGGAAAACGGCGAGATCGTACTCTTCGTTACTGGCCCCGGGAAAAAAGCGCTCCTCAGGTTCTTCGACGACGTAAAGGGCTTCGCAAGAAAACAGGAGGAAACCGATATGAAAAGAGCTGTCAGAAAAGCTGAAAAAGGGAGACCGGCTCAGGATCTCCCGTCAAGGGAAAGCCAGGCAAAAGATCAGGAGACCTTTCCGGACAGAAAAAGCGGGCCCGTGCTCGAGCGGGCCGAACGGTGAAGATGAAAAAAAGAAGAATTTACAAAATCCTCCTCGTGTCGATCCTTTTCTCTATTCTTTTCTTCGGGATCGCAAAAACGGCTCAGGGAATAAGACTGGCTCCGGGAAGTGATGTCTTCGGAAAGATAGCGAAAGCCGGAGCCGGGCTGACACTTGCACTGTCAGATCCCCTGCTCACGGCAGGGGATCTTTTTGCCGCGCTCTGCGTGACAGGTGTCTGCGGGCTAGCTGTCCTTGCCTCGGCCGGAAGAAAAGGAAAATTCAGGCGCGGTTCGGAATTTGGGTCAGCCCGCTGGGGAAACAGAAGCGACATACTTCCCTTTCTTGACAAAGACCCATCAAACAACCTGATCCTGACGGATACGAAAATGCTCTCAATGGATCCGAGGCCTAAGAATCCTGCCTGCGCAAGGAACAAGAACGTTCTCGTGGTCGGCGGATCCGGTTCCGGAAAGACAAGGTTTTTTGTCAAGCCGAACCTGATCCAGAATGACTGCCGCTCCGTGGTCGTTACGGATCCCAAGGGCACACTGCTCACTGACTGCGGGACATTTCTCGCGGACCGGGGATACAGGATAAAGGTGTTCAACACAGTGAACTTCAAAAAGTCCATGCATTACAATCCCTTTGTTTATATAAGGTCGGAGAAGGATATCCTGAAGTTCGTAACGGTCCTCATGGAAAACACAAGAGGCGAGAACAGGTCTTCCTCAGACGATTTCTGGGTAAAGGCGGAAGCTCTGCTG
>JAFTCY010000081.1 GCA_017454465.1 Clostridia bacterium | reverse complement strand
TTGAAATTCATTATCTTCATCGACGACCTTTCGTTCACGGAAAATGATGACAGTTTCAGCATGCTGAAGGCAGTCCTGGAAGGATCCACATCAGCCAAAGCTGACAACGCGGTGATATATGCCACCAGCAACCGCCGCCACATCGTGAAAGAGAATTTCTCAGACAGATCAGATGACGTTCACAGAAACGATTCACTTCAGGAAATGATGTCACTGTCCGACAGATTCGGAATAACCATTTACTTCGAAAAGCCTGACAAAGAAACATACCTTCATATCGCGGAGGTCATTGCTGAAAGGAAAGGGATCCCTGCCGATCCCGACTTCAAAGTCAGGGCGGAAGCCTTCGCACTGAAGAAAGGCGGACGCTCACCGCGGACTGCGGAACAGTTCGTGAACTCGCTCAGGTAGAACCGCATACAGAATAAGGAAAAGCTCCGATGCCCAAAACCGGGTACCGGAGCTGTTTGTTTATCCAAAATATATCAGATCTTCCTGATCTTCATCATGCCGGAAGCAAAATTCATGCAGCCATTATCATCGAAAGTAAGTTCATCCCACGGAGACTGCTCCTCACCGAACAATTCTCTGCTCTCGTTGGAATTGAAATAATACTTGCCTCCGAGCGCTTTCCACTCGTTTTCACCGGCAGCGAACATACCGTCCTTTACCGCCTTTATCTCACCTTCTTCAAGAGCAGCTTTTATTTCTTCTTCCGATATCCCCTCAGGGAGCTTCATCCACTGCAAAACTGTATGCTCCGGCGTGAATTCGACTATGAGTTCCGTGCCCTTCATGCTGTCATTGTATTCCTCTTCGTCGATATCACCCGAGTCAAGTTTTTTCTTCAGATCATCCAAAATCACTTCCACAGGGAAAAGCTTGAAATCCCCGTCTATGAACGCCATGGATTCCGCTACTTTATATGTGCCTACGATATCCGTCATGGCAAGATCCTCGGGGCTGGATTCCATATCTCCGATATCAGGTCTCTTTTCAGGTTCTGTTACAGTCCCTTCTTCAGTCTTTTCCATCCCGATGGTCAGGAAACCAATTGAGAAACACAGCTTTCCGTCAAGGACCTGAAGCGTCTCGACAGAATCCTTAAACGCTCCTTCGGGTATCTGCACCAGATCCTCCAGGGAATAGCGGTACGTTCCCCAGTCCGTCTGTTCCCATGTGCCGGAGGATCTTTTCTCACCGAAACAGAACTCAAGGGTGTGGTCCTCATAAAACCTGAACGTCACGCCTGAAAAGTCGGTTCCCTCATTTGTCTTGAATTCTGATGCAGGAATGTGAGCAAGATCGTTGGAAAACAGGCTCACGACAAACTCTGCCTGCCATGTGCCTACTATAAATTTCAGACCTTCTCTCAGGTCTTGTTCATCAAGAATCATCTCATTGCACCTTTCTTATGTTATTGGGCGTCAAAGTCCTCATCCGAGGAGTACGCCGTCTGATAGGGTAACTATGTGACATGTCGGCAGCTGATCCGCATCTCTCCGCCTATGCGCCGTCCCCTCGGAGCCGTTCCGCGACTTCACCGGGGGTCGCGGTTCCGGTCTTGCCGATCTGCTTGATCGTGATGGACGAGACCGCGCAGGCAAGGCGTGCGGCTTCGGCTTCGGTCAGTCCGAGCGCGAGTCCGGTGACTATTCCCGCGTTGGCGGCATCGCCGGCGCCGGTTATGTCGATCTCGCCTTCCACGCGGAATCCGGGGACACGTACGTGTCCGTCCCTGCCGAAGACGATCATACCATCCGCGCCGCAGGTGACATATACCGTGCGTCCGATCTTCCCGTACAGCGCAGTTCCCTCGCGGATCACCGTTTCCATATCCTCGGGGTCGCCTTTTCCTCCGGCGAAATACTCGATAAGCTCGAACTGGTTGCACTTCACGATGATGTTTTCATACTCCGCGGCGAATGCGCGGGAATCGACGTAGAATATCTTGTCCGTCCGCCTCCCAGCAAGGGCGCTGAGCTTTTCCCGCAGTCTGTCGGTGACCGCCGCGGCGTTGCGCTGATAATACTGGTCGGTGATAATGACCGCGTCCACCCCGTCAATCACTTCCTCCAGTTCACGCATCATGGCGTCCGTAAGTTCCGGCGCGGGAGGCGTGAAATTGCGGAAATCCAAACGGTTCATTTCCCTGTAACTGCCGTCCGACTGCAGACGCATGGGCTTGGTGTAGGTGCAGGTGCAGAGGGTGTCCGTCGTCACCATGTGCGACCGGTCCGCGCCGACCCGGTCAAGGGTCTTGAGCAGTTCGAAGCCCTCACCGTCGTCACCGATGAGTCCTATGCAGATTACATTGACTCCGAGAGAGCGGAGATTGTTGGTTATCGTCCCGCCGACACCGGCGGCTATAGCCTTGTGATCCACCTCGTAGGCGGTCAGACCGCTCTCCACCGATACCTCATCGTTTGCGGGGTCGATATATAGGTATTTGTCAAGGCAGAAGTCGCCTATGACCACCACGGTGATCTCACCGGCGCGTGAGAGCGCGGATATGATTTTTTCGTTGTCAAACATGATCTTTATCTCTTATCTTTTTTGCTAAATTCGGGAAAGTCCTGTTGTGCTCGCCGCGTACATAGTAGCTTTTTCCACCGTCTGCCACGGTTCTGGCGAGAATGGTCTTCCAGGGGCGGAAATAATAGCGCGGGTCCGTTTTAGGCGGTGCAGTGGAGTAGCCGTCAGACTGCTGAATGGCCAGCAGATCAAAGACCGCCGTCGTGAAGTTTGCAATTTTCCGGTTCTCCTGCTTTGCCACATTGCGTGCCATTGCCAGCGCCTTGAGATAGACCTCCGGTCCCGCAACGGCGGAACCGAAGTTGAGGAAGACCCCGTGCTCGAGGTTCTCGACGCTCTTTGTGTAGACCAGGAAATCGGTGTAGGAGCACGCTCCGGCGGCCGCGCCGTCGAAGTTGGGGTGCTCATTGATTATGTCGTTGCCAATGCCGATATGTACTGTGCATGGCACGCCCAGATGATAGCCCATGGCGAGGACGCTTTTCTCACGGTACGGGAGCTTGTTCTCCCAGATATATCTTCCCAACGCCTCGCCCCAGCCGATGCCGTCCCGGGCTCCCTGGGCGATGATGTCGTTGATGATACCAGTTTCCTTCCAGAGACCGAACTGACCCTCCGAGATATACTTCGCCACGCTCTCGCAGGTGTGGCCTATCAGCGAGAACTCGAAATCGTGTATCGAGCCCGCGCCGTTGGTGGCGAAATGGGTTATAAGGCCCCGTTTCATCAGGTCGATCATCAAAGGGGAGTTGCCGGTGCGGATGACATGCGCGCCGTACATCATAAGGACTGTTGCACCGTGCTCCCTTCGCGCGGAGACCACCGCGTCTGCAATGGGGTCCAGCGCGGGATCGTCGTAGTCGGGGACCGGATCGTCCGGGTATATGGCAACCTTCTCAAGGTCAATATCGTGTATTCTCTGATCCAGCGGCAGAATGCTCAGCCGCGAACGGTCGAACTGCGGATACGGCATTACTTTTCACCTCCCAGGTATTTGATGAGCCGGCCGGTCTCGGAAAAGTCGGGGATTATCATGGCCGCCCCAGCCTTTTTGAGGCGGTCGCGCTTCCAGAGATTGACTCCCTTCCGGCGTTCCTCGTCGGTGGCCGCACCGACGGCGTAGCCGCCGAGCTTGGCGACCAGCTCTATCTCCACATATCCGTCACCGAACGAGACCAGATTGCGGGGATCGATGCCTTCCTTTTCTATCATATCGCGGATAACCAGCTCCTTGGAGCACTCCAGCATATAGTCCCGCGCGCCGTGGATGCCTCCATCGAACACATCGCCGAGGCCCAGCAGTCCCGCCTCGTAAAGCACGTCTTTTTCATCTGTGCCGGAGGCGAGATAGCACCTGATTCCTTTTTCCTTCAGGGCGTATACCAGTTCGAGACAGCCGGGAACGCGGTACTCCGCGGGATCCGCGCCCTCGACGAGCGCCTTTTTTCTGTCCTTGATCCGCTCTTCGAGACGGCGCAGGTATTCGTGCTTATACTCCACAGGATCACGGCGTTTCCCGCCTCTGGCTACCACTTCGTCGTCAAGCTTCATGCACTGGAAGATCGTCTGTTTCCCGGTGAGGAAGTCTACGAAATCCCGCACCACCGTTTCTATGGTATCCCGATCCTCGTGATGCGGAGTCTCCTCGAGTACCTCGACAAAATAGGGGATCATAACGTCCTGCCATCCGGCACGGATGAGAGATACAGTCCCGTCAAAGTCGAAGAGCGCGGCGGTGAACTTCCTGCCGACACAGGGGTCGACGATCTCCATGTCCCATACATCAGGAAGGCGCTTCTGCAAAAGGCACGACAGCGCGTGACAGTACAGCAGGTGCATGTCTTCAAGCTGCTCCATACTGTCCGTGGGAGCGATAACGTAAAAGTCGCAGAACTCTTTCAGCCTGCCTCCGTCGCGCCCGAGAAAGCCTACCGTGGTCAGCCCCATCTCCCTTGCGCGGCGGGCGGCGCGGATCACGTTTTCGGAATTGCCGCTGCCTGAAAAGCCCATGAAAACGTCACCGGGCTTCGCCTTGGTCTCCAGCTGCACGACGAAAATGTCGTCGTATCCATAGTCGTTGCCAAGGCAGGTGACCACAGCGGGGGAATCCGCGAGGCACTCCGCGATAAAGCCCGGCCTGCCCAGAACGCGGCAGCCTTTGGTCAGATCGTTGCAAAGGTGGGACGCGGTGGACGCGCTTCCGCCGTTGCCGGCGGTAAACACGCTTGCCCCCGTCCTTTTAGTTTCAAGAATGACGTCCGCTATGGCACCGAGGGCATCAAAATCGCTTTTTTTGACCCTTTCCGCACAGTCGTACGCGTATTCTTCAAGTATTTGCGAGTTGCTTTTTTCCATGTTTTCTCCTTGCCTGAACGTCCGTCCTGTCAGTCGAGCGGCTCAATCCAGATATTCCTGAAGCTTACAGGGCAGCGGTGATCCTGCAGGAGAAGGGGACCTCTCTCTACCACGTAGTTTGTCACTCCGCCGGGATTGTTCCGCGGAAGGATCAGGTTGTTGTGGATCACGATGTCGTTATGCAGCACTGTAATGATGGCGGGCTCCTTTATGGATCCGTCACCGTTCAGCTTTGCCGCACGGATCATAATGTCGTAGGTCTGCCACTTTTCGGGCTCAAGGGAGGCGTTAACCCGGGGAGCAAAGATGCCGTAAATGGCTCCGCACTCGTCGTCCGTCGGTTCGTTTCCCCAGGAATCGAGTACCTGTATCTCGTAGCAGCCGTGGACGAACACACCGCTGTTTCCTCTGTCTTGGCCTGTCTTTTCAGGCATATACGGGATCCGGAACTCTACGTGGATGCGTGCGTCGCCGTATTCGTATTTCGAGACTATGTCTCCGCGGGTGACGGTGGCAACGCCGTCCCTGACCTCCCACTCGGCGGGGGTGTTTTCCCGGACCGTGTAAAAGCCGTCGAGGTTTTTGCCATCAAAAAGTACTACTCTGTTTCCCATTGTTTTTTTCTCCTGCTGCATTGCGTTTAATGATTTCAATAATAGGTGAAAGCCAGCATTATTCAATCCGACTGCTCGGAAAGTTTCCCTGTGGAAGTGCAGAGGACCAGCCTGTTGTAGTTCTCCGCGATCTCGGAAAACGAATATCCGTAATCCCATCTCAGCTCGTACAGGAATCTTCCGCGGTAGTTTTCATCTTCAAGAGCTTTCAGTATGCCATTCCAATCATTCTTCCCTAAGCCTGGAAGCATGTGCCTCTCATCGATGAGATCATAATCTGAGACATGGAGCGAAACGATCCATTTTCCGATGCTGTGTATGAATGTCACGTTATCCTGAAGAAGGCTGTGATTCAGATCCATGACCATCCTCAGCCCGGGAATGTTCTCAAGGAACATCCGCATTTCTGCGGGAGTGCGTCCCAGGCATTTTCTCGGAAGGTTCTCGATACAGAGCGTCACCCCGCATTTTGACGCGAACTCATTGATCCTGCTGATGGAGTCGGCCGCGTATTTCAGCCGCTCATCTCTTTCCGCGTCAGGCGTGCCGTCCCTTGAGGGGTGCATAATGCATTTCCCGACACCCGCTTCGGCAGCTACAGAGATAAGCTCCTTCTGAATCCTTACAGTCTCGTCTCTCACATCCTGCAATGGGTCTTCTGGAGCCACACCGCAGTATGGCAGATGCACCGAAGTTATATCCACCCCCAGATTCCGAGCTTCCCTTCTCAGCGAGGGAAATCTGTGGGGATAATCGAAATCCCCATATACACTTGTAAGGTGCGGCATGGATAATTCAGCCTGGCAGATTCCGGCTTCAGCCATCTCAGACAGTTTCTCCGGTGCAGTGCCTTCCGGATGTATAGATAACGCGAGGGGCCATGTTTTACGGTCTGTCATTATTCAGCCCTCAAAGCTCCCAGTGCTCTGTATGTGATAAGGATAGCCTGCTCTGTGGTCAGGTCACCGCCCGGGTTGAACTTATTGTTGCCAACACCGTTTATAACGCCTGCATGTACCGGCCAGCCGAGTTCTGTATCCGCCCACTTGTAATTATCGGTGATATCAGTGAAATCATGGGAATAGCCTTCGGTATCGATTCCCATCACCCTTGCAACACGGTTGATTATTGCCGCGATCTGGGCTCTCTTAAGGGTACCGTCAGGTGAGAACTTTCCTGATCCTGTTCCGTTGATGATACCAAGAGCGTTTGCGGCAAGAACTGCTTTATCAGTAGTATCTTCAAACGCACCTTCGTTGATTTCAACACCCTTTTCAGCCATAATCTCGTCGATGCCCTTGCCTGCTGCCTTTTCAAGCAGGTTAACGAACATCTGGGCCACTGCGCCTCTTGTTACGGGAGAAGTGTAATCTGCCTGAAGGTTTTCAGGAACCAGACCCTCTCTGATGCCGGCCTCAACTTCAGACAGCGCCCAGCTCGATACACCTTCAAGATTTACTGTTACTTCAACTTCAGAATCAGCAGGAGTTGTATCTTCTGTTTCTTCAGGCTCTGTTTCAGCCGGCTTGTATTCCTGATTTGCGTACTCCGAACTGAGTTTTACAGTGTTCAGGCTCTTATTGGTGGGCCTTGCGTATTCCTCGTCATTCTCTGCAAGGAACTTGCCCCAGCACAGACCACCGGCGTAACCCTGGTCATTCTTGACATTTCCGCTGGGATCCAGACAGGTCTGGGATGTTGCGGATATTCTCATAAATGCAATGGCAAATTCTCCGCCGTCCTTGATCAGCCTGTTCCTGTCTCTCTGTTCTTTTACGACCAATTTCCACGGGATGGCGATAATCGCGTCAAATCCGTCTTCCCCGACTTCTGCAGGGTCGGTATTGATGATAGGCGCCGGATCCAGTGTCTCGGCTACTGTAATGCGGTCGGTATTCCAGTCGTCGACAGCCAGTGTCCAAATAAACAGTCTGTCGTCATACGGCTGCTGGTCGACATTGACACCTTCCTTGGGATCTTCCACATCCTCTGCAGGCTCAAACCAGAGGTGAACACCGTCGCCTCTGTACTTTGTGGCGCTTCCGAGTATATCTCCGTCGGTGACTCTAAGTCCGAAATACAGATAGTTGCTGTCCCAGAGCAGATACAGATCCATGGGTCCGTCTTCAACATAGAAAGTCGTCCTGCCGTTCGGACCGGTGCCGCCGTGTGAATACATTGCCGTGTCAGCCCATTCCGACCAGTAATGCCACAGATAGGTATTTGCTGTCTCAGAGGTGATGCCGGTCGCGACAGGCTCGCCCCAGGTCTCGTCTATGTACTTAAGGTTCGGCTGTGTCTTGGCCTGCTTCGCCTCGACCACCGTTCCGAATGCTGCGGAAGCAACTGTTGCAAGCGTCAGAAGCATTACCACGCAAATAAAGAGAACTGCCAGTTTTTTCATGATGTTTGTCCTTTTTCTGATAGTTTATTTCAAAGCGCCCAGCGCTCTGTAAGTGATAAGTATTGCCTGCTCCGTGGTCAGGTCTCCGCCCGGGTTGAACCTGCCGCCGCCCACGCCGTTGATGACGCCCGCGTGCACCGGCCAGCCAAGCTCTGTGTCCGCCCACTTGTAGTTGTCGGTGATGTCGTTGAACTCATGTGTGAATCCGTCTGTTTCTATTCCCATCACTCTTGCAACACGGTTGA
>JAFTCY010000080.1 GCA_017454465.1 Clostridia bacterium | reverse complement strand
TGCGTTCTGACATATTTTTAGCATAATACCTTGCCTTAACCTGGGATATAATATAAAATGAGATAAGAATTCATTTCATACTCAGAAAGGAAAAAGTGAACGGGATCCCGCCTCAGGATCCGCCGGTTCACTGAAGTCGATCTATGAGCAGAAAACCTGGTACAAGACTTATCGCATTGCTTCTTGTCATGATGTTCATCATTCCTGCTGCCGCATTATGCGTGTACGCTGATGAGGAGACAGAGACAGAAGCCGTGCCGGCTGAGCTCCCTGAGTCTTTCGATCTCAGGGACGTCGACGGGAAGAGCTATGTTACTCCCGTTAGATCACAGGCTCCCTTCGGGACCTGCTGGAGCTTCGCCACGATCGCGGCCATCGAGTCAAGCATCCTCGGAGCTGGACTGAACGGCGCCGACGGAAAACCCGCTGCGCCGGAAACTCTTGATCTTTCCGAGAAACAGATGGCATGGTTCTCCGCAATGCCTGTCCGGGATGAAAAGAACAGCCAGAACGGCGAAGGCCAGTTCATTGCCGACTTTTTTACAGAAGAATCCCTCATAAACTTCATGAACCGCGGCGGCAACGCCTGCTTCTCCACCTCGGCCCTTTCCCAGGGCATCGGCCCGGAGCATGAGAGCACAGCGCCCATACTCGAGTATCACGGTAAAAACTCCTATGTTACCCATGAATGGATCGGAGACGGAGTCAAGGAGTATTCCTACAGCATAGTTGACGACTGGAGCATACCGGACGAATACCGCAACTACAGCGCCTACGATCTGAGGGAAGCTCGCTTCCTTCCTGAGCCTTTCACCAGAGATGAAAACGGAGAATACAAGTACAGCGAGGAAGCTACACAAGCCATAAAGAACGAGCTTCTGAACAAACGTGCTGTGCAGATAAGCTTCTATGCAGACACCAACATGCCCGGTCAGAATTCAAAAGCGATGTTCATAAGCGAGAACTGGGCTCATTACACATATACGCTCTATCCCTCCAATCACTGCGTTACAATAATCGGCTGGGATGACAACTACTCAAAGGATAACTTCCTTCAGGGCGAGGCCGACGTGATGCTCAACGACGGGACTATCGTGTCCATAAGCAGGACCCCGCCGGCTGACGGCGCATGGCTCGTTAAGAACAGCTGGGGCGATGCGAATAACGATTTCCCGAACAGGGGAGCCGGCACATGGGGCATCGAGGACGAGAATGGCGCCCATACCGGGTATTTCTGGCTTTCATACTACGATCACTCCCTTGATTCCCCGGTAAGCTATGTGATCGAAGAAAAAGATAAAGACATCAACATCATCCAGCAGTATGATTATATGCCCGTGCCGGTAGCCCAGTACTACACCTCCGAAGATAAACTCAGCATGGCCAATATGTTCTCGGCTCAGCACAACCAGGTGATCGAGCAGGTATCAAGCTTTACTCCTGTTCCGGACGTCACGGTGACGTATGATATCTACCTGATCGACGCATTCGCCTCTTCTCCGGATCAGGGCCTCAGAGTTGCGACCAAGACCGTAAACTATGAATACGGCGGATTCCACAAGGAAGATATTTCGGATTTTGATATCCTGTTCGATACTGCCGGAGACGGATCGAACCAGATCAAACTGGTAATGTACCAGGATTATTCTGTAGTTGTGACCCAGAAGACGGCTGACGGCAGGTATCTGATCAACTATCAGGCCGCGCAGTTCAGCCAGGGAGGCGGAATCACGTCATTCAAGGGCGTCAGGAACGAAGGCGAAAGCTGGGTGTTCCACGATGACTCCTGGGAAGACGTGATCTATGCCGAGGATTTCAGTGACACGGTATTTGAGACTCTCCATCCCGATGAACCTTTCATCAAGGAAGAAATGACATATGACAACTTCCCGATCAAGGTCTTTGCGAAACAGGAAGAAAAGGACTTCGGCCTTGAAGTCGGCGGAAACACTTACCTTTACTATAAGACAGAAGAGTCCGGAAGCTCTGTTATGAAGGTCTCGGTGCATGCTGTCAAAGGCACGCTTCCAGATATTCCGGCTGATACAGTCGTCTGGGGCCTCGTTGACAAGGACACCGACGTAGTTGCATTGGAATCCATGCCCAACCCGATGAGAGGCAGGTTTACTGCCCGGGATGTGGACGGCAAGCATACTGAAGCTTATGTACAGCTGAAGGGTTTCGGCACGGTCCCGTTCTCTGTCTTCGTATACAAGATAGTCATAAAAGGCATTTTCCTCCCGCAGGATGAGAATCTAGACGAGATCTTTGTATTCAAGTATACGGGTGATGAGATCAGACCGGCCGAAGGAGTTGACGTTCCTTCCATGGTTGAGGAGGGCGTTGATTTCAACTATAAATATGAAGACAACGTCAAATGCGGAGTCGCTACCATAACCATAGACGTCATAGGCGACAAAGTTTCCAGTGAGTCATGGGGAACCGCCAAATTCGTTATCGTGCCAGAAAAATCCGAGATAGAATCTGTTACGCCCGGATCAGGGCAGCTTACTGTCAGATTCAGGGACCAGTCAGAATGCGGACTGGACGGATATACAGTGGAATACCGCAAACAGGGAGAAGAGGAATGGCAGAAGAAAGATTTTGACTCCTCGTCGTCCGAATGCGTTGTCGACGGCCTTGAGGGAGAGACGGTTTATGAAGTCCGTGTGATGGGCAGAGTTGATCTGCCGGAAGATATACCATTCTGGTATCATGATGATCTCACATACTACGGTGAGGCCAGCGACATCACCGAGGCAAAGACAGAGAAGTCAGGCGAATCGCCTGTCCAACCGGATACTTCAAATACAGGCGACATCGACACCGTTGATACTGAGACGCTTCCCGAGTCCGATTCAGCAAAGCCGGATGATACTTCAACGAGGGCCAATACTCCCGAAGAGGAAGGATCAAAACCTTCATCACTTGATCCCATGATCATTGTCGCGATCGCCGGCGGAGCGCTTCTTCTCATAATAATAGTACTTGTCCTGATCTTTACGGTGCGTAAAAAGAAGATCAAATAATGATATTACATAACGAACGATCCCCCGGATGCCTTTTCAGGTACCGGGGGATCCCTTTCGTTGATCTGATATTTTCACCGAGCGGCGTATTATTTCTGACCGTAATAGGCGTCTTTGCCGTGTTTGCGGAAATAATGCCTGTCAAGAAGCACCTGCTGCATGGGACTTGCGTCGGGCTCAAGCAGTTCTGTCTGGACCGCCATAAAAGCGACTTCCTCAAGTACCACAGAGTTGTGTACCGCTTCAGCCGGGTCCTTTCCCCATGTGAAAGGGCCGTGGCTGTGAACAAGAGCCGCGGGACATGACATGGGATCGATCTGGCGGTCACGGAAAGTCTCCGCGATGACACGGCCTGTCTCAAGCTCGTATTCGCCCTTTATTTCCGACGGGTACATTTTTCTTGTGCACGGTATCTCGCCGTAAAAATAATCGGCGTGGGTAGTGCCGTAGGGAGGGATGCCCCTTCCGGCCTGGGCGAAGCTGGTGGCCCATCTCGAATGTGTGTGGACTATCCCGCCTATGCCGGTGAATTCCCTGTACAGCAGAAGATGTGTGGGAGTATCGGAGCTCGGTCTGTAATCTCCCTCCACGGTCTTGCCGGTCATAAGGTCCACTACTGTCATATCTTCCGGCTTCATGGTATCATAACTGACCCCGCTGGGCTTTAT
>JAFTCY010000079.1 GCA_017454465.1 Clostridia bacterium | reverse complement strand
TCATATCTTTTACCTCCTGTTTTGAGGCTCGCCTGGGAGCCCTGAATATCCTTCTGTTAAATCTTTATACGAAGAGCTTACCCGGAGGGGTAAAAAAAGGAGCCCCCAGCGGGACTCCCCGGTTGATCCGCATATTATCATCTTATATCTCTTTAAGAATGCACTCGGATATGGCTTCCATTCCGGCCACGTTGGGATGGATGCCGTCTATGGTGTACTTGGACGAATACTCCGGCGTGATTTCACAGTTATCATAGAGATTGATGGTGCGGCACCCTGCCGAAACCGCCCTCTCCGCGATCTTTGAATTGAAATACTGAGCATACTGCCAGTTTACCAGCAGTTCCTGCCTTCCCGTCGCGGGTCTCTGCATCTGGAGGCAGATTATCTCAGCCTGGGGATAGCTCTTCTTCACAAGCGAGAGGAGCGAATTGTAGGACTTTGAGAAGGCTGAGGTGTTCACGGCCTTCAGGAAATCGTTCATTCCCAGATAAATGATGATCACGTCCGGATCCACGCCGCCCGAAGACAGAGCGGACACGTACTTCTTTTCGTTGCAGGACCTGGTGACGGAATTGCCTTCGAAGGAGACGTTTGAAAGGAGCATGCCCCCCTTCCTGTCCAGCACCTGCTTCCACCAGGTCTGGTCCACGCTCTTCAGGGTCCTTCCGGCCTCATAATAGGTCTTGAGATTATCGGCGATATATCCTTCGTAGGTGCTGCAGTCGTCTCCGAGGATGGACACATATTTGCCTTCCATATCCACGCGCTTTGCAGCTTCTTCCGCTTCGATCCTGGCTCTCTCGCTCTCTTCCTCTGCCCTCTTGCTCTCCTCGATGATGGCGAGGCTCTCTTCTATCCGGCTCTCTTCCGCAGCTCTTTCGCTCTCCGCGATGGCTTCTTTCACTTCCATGGCATACACGCGGTCGCTGTCAGTGATCTCTTCAAAATGAACATTACCGGCCGCCGATGAACAGCCCGTAAGAAGCACCGAAAAGGCAATGATGAGTAAACTGAGTCGTTTCATATAATAGTCACCTTATTTCAAATCAGGGATTTTCGTTTCCGATATGACTTTATATTATAGAAACAGCCATATGTCAAGACTTTTTGACAAAAATGTTACAAAATTGTTAAAAAACAACAAAAACAAGTAAATTATGGCGGGAGTTTTGATTGAATTTGCATTTCACAGGGGATATAATATACGGAAGTGTTTATCTTTCCGCAGATGACAGGAGGTACTGTCCGTTATGAAGAAGATGACCCCGGCAAGGAAATTATCCTTCGTTTTTCCTCTGGTTCTTTCTCTGGCTCTTTGCGGCTGTCAGCCGAAAACCCCGGCAGCTCCCTCAACAGACGGAGGATCTGCGGAAGCTTCATCCTCTGCGGTTCCTGCTTCGTCAGAGTCCTCTTCACCGGCAAATGAAACCGTACAGACGGCAGCCGCGGAGAGTTCGGAAGCCGCGGTTTCGGCCCCTCTTATCACCATCGTGTCCCACAAGCTGGAGATCCCCGGAAAGGGTGACCCTCTTCTCCTGGTGACGGGGACCTATCCCGAGCTTATCCTCGAAGACTCATATGCCGGAGCTCACAACAGCCTGAATGAATCCGTAAAAAAATACAATTCCGACAGCGAACGGGCCTGCAAAAGCGGCGTATCCGATCTGGGGATACAGGCCGACGAATGGATCAATATGGAGGACGGCCCGGGAAGCGCGATCTTTCCCTTATTCTCGGAATGCAAGTCAGAACTCAGGCGGATGGACGACCAGGTCCTGGTGATACAGGATACCGATGATCTGTGGGGCGGCGGCGCCCATCCCACCACCGAGAGCACCTATCATGTGTGGAACGTGAACACCGGCGAAAAGCTCGGGATCAGATCCTTTATGAATCACGAATCTGGACTGGCAGACGCCATCTGCGACGAGCTGAGGAAGGATTATCCCGACGTCAGCGAGATAAAGGAGGGGGATCCCACCTCGTACATAGAGGGTCTTATCAAAAAGGATGAACTGGACTGCGCCCCCTACGGAGGAGTACTCCACGTTCACTTCGATCAGTACGAGATAGCAAGTTACGCCTCGGGCGATTTTGACGTGGAGCTGGGGCCCGACGATTACGGCGTCTTTCTGAACAAATCCATCCTAGCCGACAAAACCGGGGATCCGGATCTCATCGTGTCCTATACGGACGCGGAACCCGAGGAGATGTCCGCAGGCGAAGGCAGGAGTATGTTCAAGCCTGCCTGCCCTTCCTGGGACTATTACGCAAAAAGCGGTTTAAAGCCGAGTGACAGCCACGTTACGCTGAAGGAGACCTTTAAGGAATCCACAGACTGGCTCAACACGGACTCCTGGGAGAGCCGGCACGGCTTCAAAAAGCCCGTACTCCCCTACAGCGACAAGACCTGGATCTACGAGCCCACCCATTACAGGGAATACCAGTACATGCACGACGCTCTGGATATCACCAATATCCGCACAGAAAAGACCATTTCGTTCGATCTGGACACGCTGATGGACGGGCCGGATGAAATAAACTCGGAAATATCAAAGCTGACCCAGTTCCTCCGTTACGCCGTCTGCCGGGACGATATCCTCTACGTCTCCGTCGGGCATAATACCTACGCCGAAAGCGAGCCGAGATCCAGTTATATCGCAGCCATCGACATAAACACCGGCGAGGTCTTATGGAAGTCGGACCCCCTCGTTTCAAACGCGCTCAACTTCATCGTCACGGACAACACGATCATCTGCGGTTACGGCTTCACGGCTGAAGACGATTTTATTTACGAGCTGGACAGGGCCACCGGGAAAAAAGTGAACTCCATCCCCGTAAAGTCCGGCCCGGACGAATTCCAGGCGAAAAACGGGATACTGTACGTAGCCACCTACAACACGGAATACGAGTTCGAGATGACGGGAGAATAAATGCGGCAACACCCCCGGGATACTGTTCCCGGAGCAGGGGCGGCGATACAACACGACGACAAATACACAAAAGAAAAGAAAGGAAGAAAAAATGCTCTACATCGGAACAGATCTTGGAACCTCGTCAGTAAAGCTCATCCTCATGAATGAGAAGGGAGAGATACTGAATACGGTAACGGAAGAATACCCTCTCTCATTTCCGAATCCCGGCTGGTCCGAACAGGACCCCGAGCAGTGGTACAGTCAGACCATAGCGGGGCTGAAAAAACTGCTGTACGGCTTTGACAAGTCAAGCGTGGCCGCCATTTCCTTCGGAGGGCAGATGCACGGCCTTGTCGCCCTTGACGGGGAGAACAGGGTAATAAGACCCGCGATACTCTGGAACGACGGAAGGACCGGCGAAGAGACCGATCATTTAAATGAGGATCCCGGAAAGGCTGCTCTCCACAGATATACCGGAAACATCGCATTCGCGGGCTTCACCGCGCCGAAGATCCTGTGGCTCAGAAAGCATGAGCCGGAAAACTTCGCACGGATAGAAAAGATCATGCTCCCCAAGGATTATCTCTGCTACAGGCTTACAGGCGAGTTTTCCACCGATGTGTCCGACGCGGCCGGGATGCTGCTCCTGGACGTGAAAAACAGGAAGTGGTCTCCGGAGATGTTGGATATCTGCGGCATAAAAGAGAGCTGTCTCCCTGCCCTTCACGAGTCCTCGGAGGAAGCAGGCGTCCTGAGTCCCGCTATTGCGGACGAGCTGGGACTTCCCCGGAACATCAAGGTTGCGGCAGGCGCGGGAGATAACGCTGCGGCGGCAGTGGGAACAGGCGTTGTGGGAGACGGAATGTGCAACATTTCCCTCGGGACAAGCGGCACGATATTCATCCCTTCATCGGTATTCAGGGAGGATCCGGGGGATGCTCTCCACTCCTTCTGTGATTCGGCAGGCGCCTGGCATTTCCTGGGATGCATGCTCTCCGCCGCGTCCTGCAACAAATGGTGGTCGGAAGAGATCATCGGCACGGACGACTACCCCTCGCTTCAGAAGCCCATACAGGCTCTCGGAGAGAATCACGTCTTCTTCCTGCCCTATCTCATGGGTGAACGTTCTCCCTGGAACGATCCCAATGCAAGAGGCGTATTCACCGGGATCACAATGGATACCACAAGGTGCGACATGACACAGGCGGTGCTTGAAGGCGTGGCCTTCGGGGTGAGGGACATGTACGAGGCCGCAAAGAAGGCCGGCATCTCCATCTCCCGCTCCAGGCTCTGCGGCGGCGGCGCAAGATCACCGCTCTGGAGGAGGATAATCGCCAACGTCCTGAACCTGACCCTTGAGATACCTTCGACGGAACAGGGACCGTCCATGGGAGCGGCCATGCTGGCCATGGTATGCGCCGGGGAATACGGTTCCGTGGAAGAAGCCGTGAACGCCATAGTAAAGATCTCCGACACGGTGGAACCGGAAGCTTCCCTGGTGGAAAAGTACGACGAAAGATATGAGCAGTTCAGAAAGCTCTATCCCGCCATGAAGGACGTGTTTAATCTGTAAAGGGTCCGTCCCCTGCTCTGCGGTGATGCGGAGCCCTGCATCAGGTTTACATAACACAGCGACGGCTGCTGCGGTTTTTATTTTCACCGCCGCCTTACGTTTTATATGTATTTGTGTTATATTGTTTGGAGCGGGTGCAGGTCAAAACGCCGGCAGGGCAACGTGGTTTACATAATTTTTGAACCGCAGATCATATTATCATACTTCAATGCGGAGGATACACATTCCATAGGATCATCCGCTTGCAGCGCAGCATTTAAGTTTACATAATTTATCATCATAACAAAGGAGGATCACAACATGAAGAACGTACCAGAAGTCAAGATCGGCCTGGTGGGCGTGTCAAGGGACTGTTTCCCTGCCGAGCTTACCAAAAGAAGAAGAGCAGCTGTTGTCGAAGCCTACGGCAAGAAGTACAACAGCGCCGAGCTCTATGAGTGCCCCATCACCATAATCGAGTCCGAGACCGATATGGAAAAGGCTCTCGACGATGTGGTAAAAGCCGGTTGCCAGGCGCTCTGCGTTTACCTCGGGAATTTCGGTCCCGAGATCTCCGAGACCATGCTGGCACAGCGTTTTGACGGCCCTGTAATGTTCTGCGCGGCCGCCGAGGAATCCCAGAACGATCTTTCCGACGGAAGAGGCGACGCCTACTGCGGAATGCTGAACGCCTCCTACAACCTTTCCCTCAGGAACGTAAAGGCCTACATCCCCTCCTACCCCGTGGGAACTGCCGAAGAATGCGCGGACATGATCCACGACTTCATGCCCGTGGCTCGCGCGATCTACGCGGTCAAGAACCTGAAGATCTTCTCCTTCGGCCCCAGGCCCCTTAATTTCCTGGTCTGCAACGCTCCCATCAAGTGCCTCTACGACATGGGGATCGAGATCGAAGAGAATTCAGAGCTGGATCTCTTTGAGGCATTCAACAACCTGGAGGGCGATCCCAGGATAAACGAAGTGGCAAAGGATATGGCAAAAGAGCTCGGCAACGGAAATAAGATCCCCGAGATCATCCCGAAGCTCGCCAGATATGAGCTGACCCTTCTGGACTGGATCGAAAAGCACAAGGGTTCAAAGAAGTATTTCGCCATCGCAGGCAAGTGCTGGCCCGCGTTCCAGACGCAGTTCAAGTTCGTCCCCTGCTATGTGAATTCGAGACTTACGGGATCGGGCATCCCCGTATCCTGCGAAGTGGATATTTACGGCGCGCTCTCCGAGTACATCGGAACCTGCGTCTCACAGGACGCCGTGACGCTTCTGGACATCAACAACTCCGTTCCCGACGACATGTTCGAGCAGAGCATCAAGGGCAAGTTCGACTATGACTGGAAGCACACAGACCTCTTCATGGGCTTCCACTGCGGGAATACCTGCTCATCCAAGCTTGCGAACTGCGAGATGAAGTTCCAGAAGATCATGGCCCGTTCCCTTCCGAGGGAAGTGACCAACGGAACCCTTGAAGGCGCCATTGCACCCGGCGACATCACCTTCTACAGGCTCCAGTCAACCGCCGGCTCAGAGCTCAGAGCCTACGCGGCAGAAGGAAAGGTGCTGCCCGTGGATCCCATGTCCTTCGGCGGCATAGGAGTATTCGCGATCCCCGAGATGGGACGTTTCTACAGGCACTTCCTGATAGAGAAGAACTTCCCTCATCACGGCGCAGTCATGTTCGGACACTACGCCAAGTACCTCTATGAAGTGTATAAGTACCTCGGAGTGGCGACGGACAACATCGGCTTCAACAGGGCTGCAGGCGACAGATATCCCGGCGAGAATCCCTGGGCATAAATCGTTATCCGCCTGAGGTCAGGAGGATCGGCTAAAAGAAAAGACCCCTGAGACTTTTTCTCAGGGGTCTTTTTCATGGCGTTCATTCACTTCATTACCACAAGCTCGTATTTCCTGGTGCCAAGCCCTATCTTCTCGGCGTGTTCAAGAGTCTCCTTCCAGGCAACATTGGGGTTTGAATTGTGCCATACATTCCCGTGGTCATGGAAATCCGGAGAAGCCATGTTGTCACCCAGCTGGGAATTCCTGACGGGATCCGCCTTCTCGCAAAGGTCGACGCAGGCCTGATCCAGGGCCACCGGATCAAAGGAAGCCAGCATTCCGATATCGGGAAGGATGGGAGCATCATTTTCACCGTGACAATCGCAGTTCGGCGATACGTCCGTGATGAGGCTCACATGGAAACAGGGCCGTCCGTAGCATACCGCCTGTGAATACTCGGCCATGCGGCGTCCGAGCATCTGCGGAGCATCCTCGTTGTCATTTTCAATGGCGTCGAATGCGCAGGCTCCGATGCAGCGCCCGCATCCCTTACAGATCTCGGTCTGTATGCGGGCTTTCACCGCTATACTGCCGTCAGGACCGGTGATCTCCCTGTATTCTATGGCGTCCGATCCGCACTCGCTCGCGCATCTCCTGCAGCCCCGGCACAGTTCTTCAACCACATGGGGATGTCCGCTTTTGTGCTGGAGCATCTTTCCCGCGCGGCTGCCGCAGCCCATGCCGATATTCTTTATCGTCCCGCCGAAGCCGGCCTGCTCATGCCCCTTGAAATGCGTGAGGGAGATAAATATATCCGCATCCATCACTGCGTGTCCGATATAAGCCTCTTCACAGTATTCCCCGTTGTGGACCGGAACCGCCACATCATCCGTGCCTCTGAGCCCGTCGGCTATGATTATCTGACAGCCGGTAGTCACAGGGTTGAATCCGTTCAGGTTCGCGCAGTCCAGATGTTCAAGGGCGTGCTTACGGCTTCCGGGGTACAGGGTGTTGCAGTCGGTGAGGAAGGGAAGCCCTCCCTTTTCCTTCACCACATCCGCCACCGCTTTTGCGTAATTCGGACGCAGATACGCCAGATTTCCCAGTTCGCCGAAATGCATCTTTATCGCCACGAACCTGCCGTCCATGTCGATATCGTCTATTCCCGCCTTTCTCATGAGTTTCTTCAGTTTTTCCGTAAGACTGACACCGAGGGTCGTTCTGAAGTCTGTAAAATACACTTTTGAACTTTCCATGACTACCTCCTTCTTCCCGGGCACTCCGAAATTTATTCCATCATAACATATTTCAAGAAATAGATCGCCGCTTTTCCCATTCTCAGCTGTACCGTCAGCTGTTGCTTTTCGATCAGATCAGTCCCGTTGCCTTCAGCAGGAGCAAGACCAGGAACGCCGGCGCCACAAACCGGATCATCGCCAAAAAAATCCCTTTGGGTTTGAAAGAC
>JAFTCY010000078.1 GCA_017454465.1 Clostridia bacterium | reverse complement strand
TTCCATCGTAGTTTCCTTTTATAATCTTTTTCACTCATTTTCAATATCTTTTTGATAACAAAATAAAGACGGAATAAAGAGAATGAACGGAATAATATTTCCCTTACGCGCGAATACGCATGATTGGTTTGCATATATATAATAAAAAATACCATTTTGTCGTATATAGATTTTTCTCATTATTCCATTCCAAAACGCTCCCAGCCCCTGCCACATATAGGGAAATCAGTGGAATGAACTTTTTCAACTTTATTCCGTCTATTCCGTTTATTCCAAAGTCAGATGCTGCGTCTTCAGACACTACGCCTCCTGTAAACGATCTGTTTGCCGTAGACGGGGCTCAGCTCCGTTTCCTTGGTACGTTCCCAGCCTTCAATCTTAGCCATGATGGCCCGGATCTCATTACTCTCCCGCCTGCGAAGAGTTTCCTTCGTCCCGCCCAGGCACTCGCACCAGATATCCATGTTGCTCACCGATTTGCGGCGAACGGTCCCTTTCGGTTTTGTCGGATCATCCCCGCGGAAATATTCACGGCGTGAGTACAGGTCCATCATCTCCCAGTCTTCGGGCAGGAGGGTGTCCAGATAAAGGCGGACAAGACCTTCCCGTTCATCGCTCTCCATAGCAGCGGACTGTTCCTTCTTTGCCATCTCTTCAAGTTCTTCAGGCAGATAGATCTTCTCTCCCTGCTCTACCAGAAGGATCGCCTCAGCCCAGATCTGGTCAATATCGGACTGCTCCAGCTCCCAGGGACGGTGCTTTCCGCCGCCCGGCACGGTTACAGGCCAGAAGCGGCGGTTACCGGTCACATCGCGAAGGAATCCGTTCTCTTCATTCGTCGTGCCGAAGAATACACACTGGCGCGGATGGGGCGTAACACGCTTTCCAAATGCCGCCCTGTACTTATCATCCTGGCATGAGATGAATTTTTTTACTTTTTCCACCTCTGCCTTGCGCATACCTGCCATTTCACCGATCTCATGAATCCAGTATCCCTGGAGCTTCTCTGGTGCAGTCTTCCCATCATTCATATCGGAAAGGGACAGGCTGTCGCTGAACCAATCCATGGCAAGCTTCGCTATCAGCGTAGACTTACCAATTCCCTGCGGACCGTTCAATACCAGCATCGTGTCAAACTTGACGCCGGGATGGAAGATGCGGGTAACAGCCGCGCAGAGCATCTTACGGGTAACTGCGCGGACATACTCAGTATTTGCTGCGCCGAGATAATCAATCAGGAGTGTATCGACACGCGGTGTGCCATCCCACGGCGGCAGGGAAGATAAATAATCCCTGATCGGATGGTACTTGCGGTCATCAACACATTTTTCGACTGCAATGCTATAGTTGCGCGTTGAAAAATATCCATAATTCTGGTCAACATAGCAGATGAGCTGTGAGTCATCCGCATCACGCCAGAAGTTAAAAGTACCGTGGTCCCACGGAACCTCCCCTTTGATTTCCATGCTGTCAGCCAGCTGATTGAAAACGATATTGCGCATAAAGGGGTCATACGTCATGATCAGCCGAAGGTTGTGGAGCGTATTTTCGATAGCTCCGTTCTTCCCCCTGGTGAGACTGCTCTGCCAGTTCTCATCATCTTCCGGCAGGGAGAAGTCTGCCTCAGCTTCGCTCTGCTTTTCCTCCAGGAGGAGATGACTCACCTCCGGCAGGCTGGACGCCCACTCGGACATTGCAGCGAAGCTGCGCTTTTCATCCTCATTGGGGAAGTGATGGATACGGATCAGGTCAAACGCGTTACACTCCTGGTGGTAGGCAGGGTCACTCGCATGGTTGCTGTAGGCCAGGCGGTCATTGAAAATGAGAAGACCAGGAAGGGATGAAGAGCCGATGAAATGGTAACGGTTCGGCCCAGCCTGCTCATAGACATCAGAAAGATAGGTATCAATTGCATTCTGGATGCTGCCCATTGCACGGCAGAAAGTGCCGACAATTCCCTTTTTCTCCAGGGGATCTTCAACCTGTGCACCAGTGCCATCGTGTGCAGGCCGTTCCGAGAACGTAATCGGCAGCGTGGTGGGATCCTGCCATGTGGGGTGTTTGGAGAGAAAGTCATCCGGATCCAGCGGAGCGCCCTCGACTTCTTTAAAGATATACTCACCATCCCTTGCCACAGTCGGCCAGAACATCAGCTGCGAAGGGATGAATGAGCACGGGTCGAACTGGTCAATGCCCCATTCAGATGCAAAGAACCGCGTGATCGCCTGGTATTCGTCGGGAGTGATGTCCCTCGTAAGAGGGATGACCATACGAAGACGGGGCGCTTCAGTGGTGTGGGAGTGGGTGGAATAGATGAGGGTTGAGTAAGGACTCAGCGCCATGTATGTATCCAGGAACTCCGGCTTCGCCTTGTCCACATCCATGGTGAGCATGGAGCGCACAACAACGTTGGCAGCCTTACGCAGGCCATCGCGGAGCTCACCTGCGACAAATCCGCCTTTGTCCTTTGCTGTTGAGCGGCCGGCGCTCTTCATCTTGCGGTACTCCTGCATCGTCTCAGCCGTGCGGAGCGGATGGGAAAGCCGCTCGCGCAGCCCGTCCCACGTGATCGTGTCATTTTTCCATTTCTTTGCCTGGCGGCTTTCGCCATAGGCCACTTTGTATTCAGTCATAATGGATTCCTTTCTTTTTTATTTGGGTTATTTTTATTACCGGTACAAGGGAACCACCTTCTTTCCATTCAACTCACCTTTCAAACTGTGCCTGACGAGCCTTTTTTCTTGCATCCAGGATACGTTGTGTAATGAAATCTTTGCTGCTGTATTTCCCGTACTGTTCTGTCTCAACAGGGATAGGTGTAGTATCATCGAACGACACGAAGAAACTGCGTTCTTTCTGATCATCAGTGGCAAACAAGCAGGGTTCTTTTGTCTCCGGGTGAATTCCTATTGTGACGTAACCGTCTTCGTAGTACCCACCTCCATCATCATCTGTCTCCTGGCAGAAGAGGATAAGATCGTTATCCATTGGATCA
>JAFTCY010000077.1 GCA_017454465.1 Clostridia bacterium | reverse complement strand
TATGGATAACAAGAAAAGAGGCTGTTTAAAAACCCAGAAAGATAAACTGGGGGCTTAAACAGCCCTTTTTTCATTTTCACAGTCAAAGAATTTTTCTGCACATATGGGTGCCAGACTTTCCGAAAAACGAATTCTGAAAGTTATAACTGACAAAATATCAAGGAAGACCTTGGTTGTAAGATATAAATGAGCTATAATCAGCAGCATACCAATAGGCCAAAGGCGGAGATCGTTGGAATAAATAAGAGCCGTATGAACCGAGAGGTTCACGTACAGCTCTGTGAGAGCCTCGGGATAAAAATCACCTTGGCTACTCGACAGGGGGGGCGGTCACTCAATTATTGGGTGACCGCCTGCCCGATTACTGTAAAACTTATATGATCTTGACTTCCTTCATTATCACTTTATCGATTGGGCGGTCGCGGTAATCTGTTTCAGCCTCGGCGATCTCATCAACGACTTCCATTCCTTCTACCACCTTGCCGAAAGCGGCATACTGACCGTCAAGATGGGGAGCATCCTCATGACAGATAAAGAACTGTGATGAGGCGCTGTCGGGATCGGAGGACCTTGCCATGGAAATGACACCCCGCGTGTGTTTTAAGGTGTTGTTCACACCGTTTCTAAGGAACTCGCCCTTTATATTCTCAGAGGATCCTCCCATGCCGGTTCCGGTCGGATCACCGCCCTGGATCATGAATCCTTCTATGATCCTGTGGAACGTCAGGCCGTTATAGAAACCATCCTTGACGAGCTTCTCAAAGTTAGCGGCAGTTATTGGAGCCTGTTCGGGATAAAGCTCGATCTTTATTACGCCGCCGTTTTCCATTTCTATCTGTACCATATCATTTCTCCTGATCATTTCAGTACAGGTAACCCTGTCTGTAAAGCAGTTCCGCAATGAGCACACCGCCGCCGGCGGCACCTCTCAGAGTATTATGAGACAGTCCGACGAACTTGTAGTCGAACATGGTGTCGGGTCTCAAGCGTCCTACTGAAACGCCCATCCCTCCGTACAGATCCCGGTCAAGTTTAGCCTGGGGTCTGTTGTCTTCCGTAAAGTATGTTATGAATTGTTTGGGGGCAGAGGGAAGTTCCAGTTCCTGGGGGATGCCGCTGAAGTTTTCCCATTCATACAGGATATCCTCCATGGGAGGTGTCCTGTCGAATGACACGAATACGGCAGCTGTATGTCCGTCCGAGACGGGAACTCTCAGGCACTGTGTTGTGATAAGGGGACTTTCAGCGGGAATTATTTTCCCTCCTGCGACGCTTCCCCAGATCCTCAGCGGTTCACGTTCGCTTTTTTCCTCTTCTCCGGATATAAAAGGGATGACGTTGTCAATCATTTCCGGCCACGTATCGAAATTCTTCCCGGCTCCCGAGATCGCCTGGTATGTTGTGACAAGCAGCTTTCTGATACCGAATTTCCTTAGGGGGGTAAGCGCCGGAACATAACTCTGGATCGAACAGTTGGGTTTTACCGCGATAAAGCCCTTCTTCGTTCCGAGACGTTTTTTCTGAGAGTTTATTACCTGCAGATGTTCCGGGTTTATCTCCGGGATCACCATGGGCACATCGTCCGTCCACCTGTTGGCGGAATTGTTGGATATGACCGGGATCTCGGCCTTTGCGTATGCCTCTTCAAGAGCCTTTATCTGATCTTTCTGCATGTCGACGGCGCAGAAAACAAAGTCACATACACCGGATACCGCGTCGATATCAGATGCATCGATTATGGGCATGTTCTTTATGCTTTCCGGAATGGGACATGACATCTTCCAGCGGCCCCCGACAGCCTCTTCATACCTCTGGCCTGCCGATCTCGCACTGGCAGCCACTCCTGTAACCTTGAAATACGGGTGACCGTCCAGCAGGGTCAGAAATCTCTGGCCCACCATGCCGGTGGCACCGACTACGCAGCAATTCAGTTTTTCTGCCATGGCAAATCTCCGTTGCTATTGCGAATTTTCTGTATTATATCATTTATATGAACACAGCGTCAATTTTTAAAATCTCCAATTGTGTATATGACCGCTGACCCCAATTTGGTAAAAACAGTGAAAATACAATCTCAGGCGAATCAGAACAGGAAGTCTGAAAAGAAAAATGAAAATGTTTGGAAAATGTCAAGACAAAGGTATACCTGCCGTGATATAATATAAGTGTCGGGGGGATCCTTCCCGCCGGCAAATATCAGAAAGGCGGTAGAGCTATGAACATCAACTTTATAGCAAGACAAGTCAATGTTACTGATGACTTGAAAGAGTTCGCGGAAAGAAAACTTTCGAAATTTGACAGATTCTTTCCACGGGGTGCTGATGCGACCGTAACTTTCAGGCGGATTCGCGATGACGAAAAAGTGGAGGTGACCATTTCTGCCGCAGGAACGCTTTTCCGCGCGGAGGAGAGCTCCGCTGATTTCAAGACCTCTATTATCCGCTGTGTGGACATTATTGAGGGACAGATACGCAGAAACAAGACAAGGCTTCAGAAAAGAATGAAAACATCCTTTGCTGCGGCTGAACAGCTTACAGCTGAGGACATCGAGGTTCCGGAGGAAAAGGATTTTGACATTAGAACAAAATCTTTCCCGCTGAAACCCATGACTCCTGAAGAAGCGATCCTGCAGATGAACCTTCTCGGTCACGCATTCTATGCGTTCGAAGACGCAGACACTGCTGAAACGTGCATTGTATATAAGAGACATGGCAACAGCTACGGTCTTATCATCCCTGAGAAAAAAGAGCCGTGAAACATATTTGTTGATAATTGGCGGGAGAACTTCGGTTCTCTCGCTTTTTTTGATTTCGTGGGTTGATACAGCCAGGCGTGTAATTGATTTTTCTTGGCCGATGAGTTATAATTCAAACTGCGGGAGAATTTATGATTTGCAAGGAGATCAGGATTTTGGTGCAGCACACAGACTTGATTGAAATGATGGAAGCTTCTATGAAGAGCTTCTCTAAAAGCCACAGAAAGATAGCCAGATTCTTTATCGACAATTACGCTAAGGCTGCGTACATGACAGCTTCCGAGTTGGGGGCTGCAGTAGGTGTCTCGGAATCCACAGTCGTCCGGTTTGCTACAGAGATGGGATGCAACGGATATCCGGAGTTCCAGGCTCAAGCCAGAGAAAATGTCAAGATGAGACTGACATCTGTTCAGCGTGTTGACGAGGCAAACGGCCGCATGGAAGGCCGCGACGTGCTGGAGATGATCCTGACTGCCGATATGGAGAGGATCAAATCGACTCTTGCCACCATTGACCGGAAGGAATTCGTGACTGCGATCAATATGATGATGGAGGCTGAGAACATATACATACTGGGCATGAGGGCTTCCGCAATGCTTGCAGAGTATATGAGATATTATTTTGGCTTCCTGTTCGATAATGTCAAGGTGATCCAGCCTACAGGCGGCAGTGAGATCTTTGAGAGTCTTCTCAAGATACATGAGGGCGATGTTTTTGTTGGGATCAGTTTCCCCAGATATACTAAAAGGATAGTGAATGCAACGGAATATGCGTCTAAAGCGGGAGCCAAGGTCATAGCGCTGACTGACAGCAAGTATTCGCCAATAGTTCCGCATTCCGATGTGGCTCTGCTTGCCAAGAGCGAGATGGCATCCTTTGCCGACTCGCTTGTCGCGCCCATGAGTCTTATCAATGCGATGATCGCATATATCGGAAAAATAAAGCATGAGCAGGTAACGGAAACTCTCGGCAAACTGGAACAGGTATGGAGAGAATACGATGTCTACACAAGCTTCAGCGACGAAAGATAGGGGAATGCCGCGCGTTGCCGTTATCGGAGCGGGGCCGGCGGGCATGATGGCTGCCATAACCGCAGCCGGGAGAGGCGCCGGTGTAACCGTATATGAGAAAAACCCTTTTGCCGGGAAAAAACTCAGGATCACCGGCAAGGGAAGATGCAATGTTACCAATGACTGCACTCCGAGGGAAGTCCTTGATGCAGTAAGAAGAAATCCGAAATTCCTTTACAGTGCGGTTTACAGATTCGGGCCGTCCGACGTTATGTCTTTTTTCGAAGAGGCAGGAGTGCCTCTGAAGACCGAGCGCGGAAGGAGGGTATTTCCGGTCTCTGACAAAGCCGCCGACATACAGCAGGCACTGGTAAGAAAGATGACACTGTCAGGTGTCAAAGTCAGATACAACACCCGGGTAGACAGCATCTACAGAGATGATGGAACATGGGTCGTATGCAGCGGCAGCGGAAAAAGCACCGCGGATGCTGTGATAATTGCGACAGGGGGAGTTTCGTATCCCGGAACCGGTTCTACAGGAGACGGGTTCAGGATGCTGAAGAGACTTGGTATCAGAATAACCGAGCTCAAACCGTCTCTTGTCCCTGTCAATACAGCGGAGGATTTTGCCGGGCTCTCAGGCCTTACGCTTAAAAATGTCACCCTGTCGGTTTTTCATGGTGAAAAATGTGTATTCAGAGAGCTGGGTGAGATGCTTTTTACCCATTTCGGAGTATCAGGTCCTCTCGTCCTGTCAGCGTCGGCTAACATGCAGGACTACCCGGTTGCGGAGTATACTATGAAGGTCGATCTTAAACCGGGCCTGGACAGGGAAGATCTTGATGCCAGGATAATCAGGGATCTTTCAAAGTATTCCGCGAAAGACTTCGTCAACTCCCTTTCCGATCTGCTGCCGCAGAAGCTTATACAGTACATAGTCGGTGTGACGGGCATAGATCCCAGAAAGAAATCAAGAGATATATCCAGAGCTGAGCGAGGGACACTGTGCGAAGCGCTGTCCGGATTTGAAATAACTCCGGTTTCATTCAGACCCGTTGACGAAGCGATCATAACCCGCGGCGGCGCGGAAGTGGATCAGATAGACCCGAAAAACATGGAAGTCCATGGCTTCCCCGGACTTTTTGTTTGCGGAGAGATGCTGGACACGGACGCGTATACCGGCGGATTCAACCTGCAGATAGCTTTCTCGACCGGCAGATCAGCCGGGGAAGGAGCGTCAGATATAATGAGAAGAAAAGAAAAAGTCAAAAAGACGAAAAAGGAAACAAAGGTGGATTTTACGAAGATCAGAGTAGCAATAGACGGCCCCAGCGGAGCCGGTAAGAGCACGATTGCAAAGCAGGTTGCGCAGAAAACAGGGCTTATATATGTTGACACCGGCTCTCTGTACAGAGCGGTGGGCCTGTACATGGCAAGGAACAGCATTGATGCATATGACGAGGAAAAGATTGTCAGCGAACTCAAAAATGTTGATATCAGGCTGGAGTATTCGGAAGGAAAGCAGCATGTGATCCTTAACGGAGAGTGTGTTGACGGAATGATAAGGACAGAAGAGGTCTCATATTATGCGTCTGCCGTGTCAAAGATCCCGAAAGTACGCGAGTTTCTTATGAATCTGCAGAAGAGTCTTGGCGACGCAGGCGGGGTCATCATGGACGGCAGGGATATCGGGACCGTCATAATCCCCGATGCGGAAGTGAAGATCTTTCTTGTGGCAGACGCTGAGGAAAGGGCCCGCAGACGGTATGCGGAACAGCTGGAAAAAGGGCAGGACGTCACTTTTGATGAAGTACTGAAGAGCATTATTGCGAGAGATGAACAGGACAGTTCCAGGGATGTGGCGCCGCTGAAACCTGCTGAGGACGCGGTAACACTGGTTAATAACAGAACGATCGAAGACGCGGTGAACTTTGTCATTGACCTGATGAAAGAGAAAGCACAGTAACGATTACAGACAGGCTGGAGGCGCATCTGATATGGGCTTTTACAGTAGAATATACAAGATATTTGCAAAGCCCCTGAGGGCTTTGTACAGAGTCCGCACGGTAGGGGAGGAAAACATTCCTGAAGGTGCGGCGATCGTTGCCGCGAACCACCTGTCTTTCTCTGACGTGCTTGTGATCTCATCAGCGGCTCACAGGCAGGTCAGGTATATGGCCAAGGCTGAACTGTTCAAGACGCCCCTGAAGCCTCTCCTGGATGCTCTTGGCGCGTTTCCGATCGAGCGCGGCCGTTCAGACGTGGGTGCGATCCGCAAATCGATAAAACTTCTCAGGGACGGCAAGTTGCTGGGGATATTTCCTCAGGGGCACAGAAGAGGAAGAAAAGATCCCAGGCTGACGGAGATCAAGCACGGTGTCGGGATGATAGCTTTTCATTCAAGAGCAGACGTAATACCGGTGTTTATCGATAATAAAGGGCTCAAGACAAGGATGTTCAAGGTCAACACCGTTATTTTCGGCAAGCCGATCAAAATAGAAGAACTTGAATTCAAAGGCGGTGGAAAGGAAGAATATCTTAGGGCTTCCAGAATTGTGTTCAGGAGGATATGTGAGCTGAAATACGGACCCTTCGAAGACTGGGAGGGAAAATACAAGGGACCTTTCCTTGTTGATATTCCACACAGCAGCGATCTTTCCGAAGAAGAGGAGATTTCAAATTGAGTATAAGGATTGCCGAACATGCGGGTTTCTGCTTCGGCGTAAAGCGCGCAGCAGGGACGCTAGAGCAGGAAATCGCACAGTGCGAGCCCGGCAGGAAGATCCTGACACTCGGGCGGCTTATCCACAACGGCTGGTATGTCAGCCGGATCAAATCCATGGGTGTTGATGAGATCGGCCGTGATGATGTGGAAGAAGTGATTTCAAGAGCGGATAAAGGCGAGAAGATATCGGTCATCATCAGAGCCCACGGTGAGAGAAAAGATATACTTGAGAGACTTGGTGACTGTGCGGAAAGGAATCCGGAATTCAGGCTGCTTGACTGCACGTGCCCGTATGTGACGAAGGTCAGGAGCATAGCTGAAGAGAATTCCGGAGACGAAGACTACTTCCTGCTTCTGGGTGACAAGACACATCCCGAAGTGGAGGGAATAATGAGCTGTGCCGGCACCGGAGAGGTCCTGTCAAGCTATGAAGAGGTCGAAAACTGGATAGAAGAACACCGTGATTTTGAGAGGTGTGGCAAATGTCTAAAAATAGCGGCACAGACAACTCAAAATTTAGACCTTTGGCGAAAAAGTGTGAATTTATTTAAAAAGGTCTATACAAATGTCTTAATTTTTGATACAATATGCGGTGTAACTAAAATGAGGCAAGATGAGGCCTCAAGGCTTTCCGGCGAGTCTGACGCGGTCATCGTAATAGGAAGTCCGGACAGCTCAAACTCATGTAAACTAAGGGACATCGCGCTGGAAAAGTGCAAAAATGTCTACTTTATTTCCGATGCTTCACAGTGCCCTGAACTTGATGTCGGAAAGATCAGACTGTCAATTACTGCCGGTGCTTCCACACCGTACAGTTTAATAGAGGAGGTATACAACACAATGAATGAGCAAAACGAAAACTTTGCTGAATTGCTCGAGACTGCTTTCAAAACTTTAAATACAGGAGAAATCGTTGAAGGTATCATCACGTCTATCACGCCCACCGAGATACATGTCGACCTGGGAACAAAGACGACCGGCGTTATTGCACACGACAAGGCGACAGATGATCCCCAGGCAAAACTGGATCAGCTGTTCAAAGTCGGCGATGTCATCAAGGCAAAAGTCGTTAAAGTCAGTGATATCGATGGGATCGCTACGCTGGACAAGACCAGAGTGGACAACGAGTCCAACTGGGAAAAGATCGTCGAAGCCAAGAATACAAACGAGACCCTTGAAGGAAAAGTAGTAGAAGTAGTTAACGGTGGTGTTATCCTTTCCACCAATTCAGTAAGAGTGTTTATCCCCGCATCTCTCTCCGGACTCCCGAAGGGCGCAGATCTTCACGAACTTCTCAACACGGTCCAGAAGGTCAAGATCGTTGAGATCAAGCCGGAAAGAAAGAGAGCATACGCTTCCATCCGCGCAATTCAGCGTGAGGAGCGCAAGGCAAAACAGGAAGAATTCTGGAACACCATCGAAGTTGGCAAGGAATTTGACGGTGAGGTCAAGAGCCTGACAGATTTCGGTGCTTTCGTGGATCTCGGCGGAGTGGACGGCATGGTCCATACGTCTGAGCTGTCCTGGAGAAGGATTAGACACCCGAAGGAAGTAGTATCTGTAGGTGATAAGATCCATGTGTTCGTAAAGTCGTTCGACCGTGAGAAATCGAGAATTTCTCTTGGCTATAAGACCGACGCCATGAATCCCTGGACGATCTTCACTTCCCAGTACAATGAGGGTGATGTCGTTTCCGTCAAGATCGTCAGCCTTATGCCTTTCGGCGCATTCGCTGAGATCATACCCGGATGTGACGGCCTGATCCACATCAGCCAGATAACAGATCACAAGATCGGCAAGCCTGATGAGGTTATCCAGGTTGGACAGGTAGTGGACGCAAAGATCACTGCCATCGACAATGATAACCACAAGATCAGCCTTTCAATGCGTGCTCTGATAGAGCCTGAAGCACCCGCTGAACCGGCAGATGCACCGATCGAAGAAAGAACCCTTGTATATTCTGATGACGAACCTGTTGAAGAAGCTGCAGAAGCAGTAGAGACAGCAGTCGAGGAAGCTGCAGAGACAGCTGAAGCGGCTGTTGAGAAAGTCAAGGAAACAGCAGAGTCTGCGGAAGCCGCTGTTGAAGAAACAGTAGCGAAAGCAGTAAAAAGGACAAGAAAATCAGCTAAAGCAGCTGAGGCAAAAGCAGAAGAAGTTGCCGAGGCGGCAGAAGTTGTAAAGGAAGCTGTCGAAGAGGCAGCTGAGCCCGAAAAGGCTGAAGAGTAATCTTCAGAACAGAAGCGATCACACCGAGCAGTTCACATTGATCTGCCCGGTGTTTTTTGCGCTCTGAGTTGTTTTCAGTCAGCATCCGTTTTACATGTGTAGAATAAAATCCTTGACAAACAGGGCCTTTTTGAGTAAAATATATCCTAGTGTTTTATGGACATTTTTCTTTTAACATATTAAGGAAGCACTTTATGACGGTTATAAAAAAGATCCGGGCAATGATTGCGGCCGTTCTGATTATATGCACTCTTTGCATATCTGCCGGTGCGATCAATATTATCGGATCGAGCAATGTCAATTTCAGGACAAAAATAGACTCCAGGATAATAGCCGGCACTGATCTGTCAGCCGAAGATGCGGCAATGAGGCTCTTTTATCTGGGCTTCCTGATGGGGACAGGTACGGATATAAATGGCGGCATCGAGTTCAATCTGACAGGCGGTCTTAACAGGCTTGAAGCAGCGGTGCTGGCGGTCAGACTTCTCGGAGTTGAAGAACTGGTAGTATCAGGCAAGTACAGCCACCCATATACTGATGTTCCTGAGTGGGCGAGTAACTATGTTGGCTACCTTTTCAGATGCGGGCTTCTTTTCGGCATCAGGGGGGACTCTTTTAAACCAGGCTCAGCGGAGACTGCTGACAGATTTATGAGCTACTGTCTCTATGCGCTGGGGTACAGGATAAAAGATGGTGATTACAATTACGCAACTGCTGTCGCAAATGCGTATAATGCCGGGATAATCAAGAGTAAAGATACGTCATCCGGACCTTTTACAAGAGGTCAGGCTGTTTTAGCCATGTACAATACTCTGCGGGCTACCGTTAAGGACCACACATGTGCATATTCGGAAAAACTGGTCGAAAGGGAAGTTATTGATTACAATGATGCCATATTTCTGTTATGGTGCAAAGATCTTGACGAAACAGAGAATTATATGGCTCTTGTGGGTTACGGAAACGGATGGATAGTCCCGGACGGCTATTACGTAATTAAAGCTTCCAGAGGCGGTCAGTCCCTGAATGTCGCGTGCAGCGGGTATAACACCGATTATGACGGAGTTGATGTCACGCTGTGGCCGGAGACATCGGATGTGACGCAGATATTCAGACTCCAGAGGACTGAGCGCGGCACATATTATATTTATTCGGCGGCATCCAGAAACGGATACGGACGGGTGCTCGGATCACCCGGCTGGTCTGATTCAGTCGGACTATATACTTCCACGAGCCTGTATGCGGGTGAGTACTCTATCAGGGCAGCGGGAGACGGAAACTGGGTCATCAGCACCGCCGACACGTACGATACCAGATGCCTGACATCACCAGACCCTGATACTCCCGGAGACAGCGTGATCCTTGCCAAGTATGACGGTGAGTCCATGCAGACATGGGAGTTCCTCCGTCAGGGCGTTATGAATGCCCAGGGCGAGGAACTGGCGATCTTCGTTGCAAATTCCATGGTCATAACCCAGGGAGCATATGATGTATACTCGCACATGAACCAGAACGCGATCGATATGCAGCCCACAGAAGGCATGGCAAGGGCTCCTTTCAACGCGACAGTCGTACACATAGACGGTACTTTTGAAGCCTGCAACTGTGTGTGGATCCAAAGCAACAATCCTGTCAGGTATGCGGACGGAACCGTGGATTACATGACAGTCAGCTTCATGCATGATGACGATATTTCAGACATTTACGTGGGGATGCCTCTTACCCAGGGCCAGTACTTCTATGACTGCGGAACATACGGTAATGCAGGCGGATCTCATATTCATGTATGTGTATTCAGAGGACAGTTCAATCAGTACACGATGCACATAGGAACGGGTGATGTGTATATCGAAGACGCTTTATTCGTTCCGGATAACACGTATATATTTGATTCATACGGACTGGAATGGAACTGGATAAGTCTCGCTGACTGATGATGAGGGAAACATGAAAAAAGAGATAGAAAAACGGGTCGCCGCATTATGCAATGAAGCGGGAACGAAGGCGGCGGCAGAAGCTCAGGCCGGCATTGCTGCCAAGCTGTGCGGTGAATATGACCAGCTTATGGACAATGGTGCCGATGAGATAACTGCGTACCGTGAGATCCTTGAAAAGCTGGACAAGGTCAGAGAAGAGATCGACCGTCTCCCAAGGACTGAGGAAGAAGCCAAGGCGGAAGGTAAAAGGCGCAGATACAGGAGCCTTGGCACTCTCATGCTCGAGATATCGTTTATAATATGGGCTTTGGCACTGACATCGTATTTCTACATAAGCTTCCGATACGGATACTGGCATCTTACATGGCTTCTGTTTCTCTGGGCACTGTGCGGACAGACCATCCTTGAAATGATATCAAAATACAACAAGGGAAGACCGGTACCTCAGATCCTCAGGATAGGACTTACAGTGCTGCTTTGGCTGATCGTACTGATTACATATTTCCTTGTAAGCTTCTTTACCGGTGCATGGCATCTGACCTGGATCATATTCATTGTCGGAGGCCTGCTTCAGACGGCTATCCTTGCTTTACTTTAAAAACAAAACCCGCGGAAATTCCGCGGGAGTTTTCATTTCAGATCCTGTATGAATTTTTTGAGCATGGAGTATCTTTTTACATGATAGTTGTTTTCTACCATCTTGCTGAGAACATTCGGTTTGCCGACAAGGATCACCATTTTAGATGCCCTTGTGATTGCGGTATAAAGGAGGTTTCTGGACTGCAGCATGGGAGCACACGAGTACAGGGGAATAATAACAACGGGGTATTCGCTGCCCTGTGACTTATGGACTGTTATCGCGTAAGAATGCTCGATATCCTCAAGCATAGCATTGTCAATCTCGCATACTTTATCATCGAAAGAAGCGGACATGGTGTTGTTCTCACTGTCAATACTGATGATTCTGCCTGTCTCGCCGTTGAAAATGCCCAGGCCTTTCTGGGCGTTTTTTGTCTCCCATTCTGCGGAGTAGTTGTTTCTCGTCTGCATTATCCTGTCGCCTTCTCGGAAAACAAGGCTTCGGTATTTTTTCTCTGCCTTCTCCGGAGAGGCAGGGTTTAGCCGGTCCTGAAGAAGAGCATTAAGGTTGTCTGTTCCGGATTCACCCTTCCGCGAAGGAGTGATTATCTGGATCTTTTCGATGACATCTTTTCCGTATTTCGCAGGGAGGCGCTCTGAGATAAGGTCAATGACGGTATCCGAGATGGCTTTTTCGTCATACCGTTTCAAAAAGAAGAAATCACCGGCTTTTTTTGATGTCTCTGGCAAGCTGCCGCAGTTGATCAGATGGGCATTGCTGCTGATAAGGCTGTTTTCCGACTGCCTGAAGATCTCAGTGAGCTTTGCAGTGGTGAACATTCCCGAGTTTATGATGTCATGAAGTACGTTGCCGGCGCCTACAGAAGGCAGCTGATTGTAATCCCCGATCAGAATGATCCTGGCGCTGTTTTTTACAGCTTTGAGCAGGGAATCCATAAGAAACACGTCGACCATGGAAACTTCATCTATAATGATCACATCTGCTTCCAGGGTATTTGATTCATTTCTCCGGAACTCCGCTTTTTCATCTTCGGAGTACTCCATTTCAAGAAGCCGGTGGATCGTTCTGGCCTCTGAGGAGGTGGCTTCGCTTATTCTTTTTGCGGCACGTCCGGTGGGGGCAGCCAGTGAGATCTTGAATCCTATGGAAGAGAAAATGGACAGGAGGGCTTTTATTATAGTGGTCTTGCCTGTACCGGGACCTCCTGTGAGGATAAATACACCGTTGGTCATTGCCTGGTACATTGCATTTTTCTGTTCATCGCTGTATGCTATCCCGGACTGTCTTTCTATCATGCGTATGAATCCCAGGGCGTTTGAAGCGTCCAGACTTGGACAGGTTGCATTGATCTTCGCGAGCCTGGACGCTATTCCGCTTTCTGCCATGTAAGCATCAGGACGGAATATGAACTCTTCGCCGTCATACATAACAGCTATCAGTTCACGGGACTTCACTGCTTTTTCAGCGACTTCCGATACCAGCATCCTGTTTTCGGCACAGTCATCGAAGAGGAGCAGGCAGGATTGATCTATAAGATAATCCCGCGGGAGGCAGGTGTGGCCGCCTTTTGCGGATTCGTCACTGAGGCAATACAGCAGCCCGTGCAGAATCCGGTTGTATGAATCAAGTTTTTCACCAAGCTGTATGGCTATCTGGTCTGCCCTCCGGAACCCTATGCCCTGGAACTCGTCGCAAAGCATATACGGGTTGCTGCGTATCATGTCTACCGCAGCACCGCCCCATTTGTTGTAGATCCGCATGGATGTCTGCGGAGTGAAGAAATCTTTGCAGAACATCATTACATATCTGGATCCTGACACGGTCTTGAAGCTTTTGGAGATCTCCTCTGCCTTTTTACGTGTCACCCCCGGGATATCGGTCAGCCAGTCAGGATGATTCTCGATAACCAGGAAAGCATCATTTCCGAACAGCTCGATGATCTTGTGAGCGGTCTTTGGGCCGATCCCTTTTACCGCGCCGGATGAGAGGTACAGTTCCATGCTTTTGGGATCGTCAGGCAGCCCTTTTTCATAAGCCTCGATCTGAAACTGTTTGCCGTATACCGGGTGCAGTGTCCATTTCCCGTAAACAGTTATTTTGTCGCCTACATCCAGATATGGAACTTTGCCCACTGCTGTGACCAGATAAGTGTCGTTTACATCTATGTCGAATACGGCATGTCCGTTTTCCTCATTCTGAAAACGGATATAGTCAACGATACCGGAGACAGAGTCGCAGCTTTCATCTGTCTTTTCTATGAAAAGGCTGTCGCTCATGAACTCTCACCTCCGGTCATTCTTTCTGTTTCAGTATTTTATTTCAGGGCTTTAACGATCTGGTCCGCAAGATCAAGTGCTTCCCATGGCGCATTCAGATCTTCTCTTCCCATATGTCCGTATGCGGCCAAAGGCCCGTATATCGGACGCTTCAGTCCGAACCTTTCAATAATGGCTGCTGGTCTCATGTCCACATTGGAATATATGTATTCAGTAATGGCATCATCTGAGACCTTTCCGGTGCCGAATGTGTCTATCATGACGGAGACCGGTTTAGCCACTCCGATCGCATATGCAATCTGGACTTCGCATTTGCTGGCCAGACCGGACGCGACTACGTTTTTGGCGATATATCTTGCCATATATGATGCGGATCTGTCAACTTTCGTCGGATCCTTTCCGGAATATGCTCCGCCTCCGTGTCTTGCATAACCGCCGTAAGTGTCCACTATGATCTTTCTTCCTGTTAGGCCGCTGTCTCCCATAGGTCCGCCGATGACAAATCTTCCTGTGGGATTGATAAAGATCTTGGTCTCGCTGTCCATCATTTTCTCAGGGATGACGGTTTTTACCACATATTCGGTTATATCACGGCGGATCTGCTCAAGGGATATGTCAGGGTCATGCTGGGATGAAATTACCACCGCGTCGACTCTGACGGGTTTTCCGTCATCATATTCGATGGTTACCTGGGTCTTCCCGTCCGGTCTCAGGTATGGGAGCTTTCCGCCTTTGCGTACCTCTGTAAGCCTTTTTGCCAGCTTGTGTGAAAGGGAAATGGGCAGCGGCATGAGTTCGGGTGTCTCATCGCAGGCGAATCCGAACATCAGCCCTTGGTCGCCGGCTCCCGTGTCAAGACCGTCTCCCTGACCCGCTTTTGCTTCGGATGAAAGATCCACTCCCATTGCTATATCCGGGGATTGTTCATGTATAGAGTCAATCACCGCGCAGGTGTTTCCGTCAAAACCATAATCGGATTTATCATATCCGATCTCAAGTATCGTCTTCCTTGCTATATCCTGCACATCCACGTAAGCTTCGGTGGTGATTTCTCCCATAACGATGACGAGACCTGTGGTGCAGCATGTTTCACAAGCGACCCTTGCATCAGGGTCTTCTTTCAAAATGGCATCCAGGATGCGGTCGGATATCTGATCGCAGATCTTGTCGGGATGTCCTTCCGTTACAGATTCTGAAGTAAAAAGTTTTTTCATCATGATCTCCTAAAAACAAATCGTCCCTGCAGATAAGCAGGGAACGATACGATGTACTCATCTGTCTGGAATTAGCACCTTGTAGATGAACAGGTTGCCGGGCGTCACAGAGCCAGTCTCTCAGCCACTCTTGATAAGTTATTCAATTTGTCAGCGCGTTTATTATATCACGAAGATCTTTCTGAGACAATATGTTTGGCGCAGAAGCGCTAAAAATCTTCTTTCCTGTCACGACCGGCCGAAGCTGAATGAGCCTCCCAGTTTCAGGAAGAAGAATGTGAGAGATGCAGCTGCCAGTGCTACGGCAACTATTATTACGATCACATTCGTAAGCGCTTTCTTCTTTTCTGTGCTTTCAGACGGCTGCGTCACTTCAGAAACGTCTCCTGTGGATACAGATCTGAAGCCCGCATGAGAAAGAGCCTTTGATATGGGCTTGTACAGTATGAACACCAGAGAAGCATTAAAAACGGCCTTTGTGAGGTTGAACGGCAGGAGCAGTGTCGGGATCATGGCAGCAACGTCAGACACCGTGGAGCCCACCATAAACAGCGGAGTGATGATGAGGTTCATTCCCATCATAACTGCAGTCATTGCGGCGACCGATGATGCCATGCCGATAACGGCTCCGGACATCTTCCTTCTGTGCATGTATATTGCCGATCCCACGCATACGAAGGTAGCGCTGGCGGCAATATTCATAATAAGACCGTAGAAACCTGTGGTGCTGACTGTCAGCATTTCAAGGACGGCAACGATCACAGTCGTGGCCAGTCCGTAAAGAGGACCGAACAGCATGCCGCCGATCGTCATTACCGCGTCTTTGAGATCAAAGGTCAGAAAAGCCGCCTTGAAGTGGAAAAGAACACATGAGATGTACGCAAAGGCGCAGAACACGCCCACAGCGACGATGGTTCTTATCCTGTTTTCGGATTTGTATGTGGTTCTTGACATAATAATAACTCCCTTCACGATTGATTAAGGGAGAAAAGGAAATCCCGGTTTCCCGCGCAGAGCGCAGGAATACCGGGAATCTTTTTTCTCTCATCCGGACTTTCCAGGATCCGGTCTGTAAAGACCGGGATCTTGCACCGTCGGTACAGGAATCTCACCTGTTCGGCTCTTTCGAGTTCGCGGACTATACCGCCGGTAAGGAATTTCACCTATCCCCGAAATATTCTGTTTTTTGTGTCAATTATTCGTCGATTTCGATAACAACGCCGGAACCAACAGTTCTGCCGCCTTCACGGATAGCAAAACGAAGACCCTTTTCGATAGCGATAGGAGTGATAAGTTCAACTTTCATATCTACGTTATCGCCGGGACGGCACATGTCAACGCCTTCAGGAAGGCTGATTGTACCGGTAACGTCTGTTGTTCTGAAATAGAACTGAGGTCTGTATCCTGCGAAGAAGGGCTTCTGACGTCCGCCTTCTTTTTCAGTCAGAACGTAAACCTGTCCAACGAACTTGGTGTGAGGATGAATGGAACCGGGCTTGCAGATGACCTGTCCTCTTTCGACGGATTTCTTGTCGATACCACGGAGGAGAAGACCAACGTTGTCACCAGCTTCAGCGGAGTCGAGGAGCTTACGGAACATCTCGATACCGGTGATAACTGTGTTTCTCTTTTCTTCAGAAAGACCAACGATCTCAACCTGGTCAGCCATCTTAACTGTACCACGTTCAACACTACCAGTAGCAACTGTTCCACGGCATGTGATGGAGAACACATCTTCAACCGGCATCAGGAACGGTTCGTCTGCTTTACGTGCAGGTGTAGGAATGTATTCGTCAACTGCCTTCATGAGTTCATGAATGGATTCATACTCAGGAGCGTTGGGGTCTGTGGAAGTGGATTCAAGAGCAACACGTGCGGAACCGCGGATGATCGGAATATCGTCGCCCGGGAAATCATACTCGGAAAGAAGTTCACGAACTTCCATTTCAACGAGGTCGAGGAGTTCTTCGTCATCAACGAGGTCTGTCTTGTTCATGTAAACAACGATTGCGGGAACGCCAACCTGACGGGCGAGCAGAATGTGCTCACGGGTCTGCTGCATAGGACCGTCGGAAGCAGCAACGACCAGGATAGCACCGTCCATCTGAGCAG
>JAFTCY010000076.1 GCA_017454465.1 Clostridia bacterium | reverse complement strand
ACGGCGACATGCAGCTCATATGCGAAGCGTACCAGCTCATGCGGGATCTTCTCGGCCTCAGCGCTGACGAGATGCATGAGATATTCACCAAGTGGAACAAGACAGAACTGGACTCATACCTCATCGAGATCACGCGCGACATACTGGGTTACAAAGACACGGACGGCACCCCGCTGGTGGAGAACATTCTTGACACAGCCGGACAGAAAGGCACCGGTAAATGGACAGGTATCGCGGCTCTCGACGAAGGCGTTCCGCTTACCCTGATCGGTGAAGCGGTATTTGCCCGCTGCCTGTCGGCAATGAAAGAGGAAAGAGTTGTTGCGGCCGGCACGTTCAAAAGAACCATCCCCGAATTCAAAGGAGACCGTGAGGAGTTCATTGAAGCCATCCGGCAGGCACTGTTCGCCTCAAAGATCATCTCCTATGCCCAGGGATATACGCTCATGCGCACCGCAGCGGAACACTATTCATGGAATCTTAACTACGGCGGCATTGCCCTCATGTGGAGAGGCGGATGCATAATCCGCTCTGTGTTCCTCGGGAAGATCAAGGAAGCGTACGACAGGGATCCCGGGCTCAGCAACCTGCTCCTGGACCCGTATTTCAAGGAAACCATAGAGAAACTGGTGCCCGCATGGCGCAAGGTCGCTTCAACCGCGCTCCAGTACGGCGTTCCCGCTCCCGCGATGACATCCGCTCTAAGTTATTTTGACGGCTATACCACAGAACGTCTTCCCGCAAACCTGCTGCAGGCCCAGAGAGACTACTTCGGTGCCCACACATACGAAAGACTGGATTCACCCAGAGGCCAGTTCTTCCATACCAACTGGACAGGACATGGCGGAAACACCGCTGCATCGACGTACAATGCATGACATCAGGCTCATAGCCCTGGACCTGGACGGTACCCTGCTCGATTCGGACAAGCGGCTTTCGGAAAACAACCGGGAAGCTCTGGAAAGAGCCGCTTCCGAAGGCGTGTACATCGTGCCTACCACGGGCAGGTTCTACTCGGCCATGCCCGATGTCATCCGTTCCCTGCCTTTTGTTCGGTATGCGATCCTCATAAACGGGGCACGGGTCATCGATATCGTGACCGGGAAAGTCCTCTACCGGGCAGAGATGAAATGGGATCATGCTCTCAAGATCATGGAATACCTGGACACCCTCGATGTGATCTATGACTGTTTCATGGACAACAGAGCCTGGATGACAGAGGCCCTCAAGGGAAAGATAGACGAGTTTTCCCCTAACGAACACTACCGGAAAATGCTGCACGAGCTGAGGGAGCCTGTAGATGAGCTGAAAGCTTTCGTGTCCGAAAAGAAGCACAGCGTTCAGAAGATCCAGTTCTTCTTCCGCGATCCGTCGATACGGGAAGATCTCATCAGGGATCTGTCTATCCGTTTTCCAGCCGAGGCGATCTCATCGGCTGTCATCAACAATATTGAGATCAACCACAAAAATGCCAACAAGGGCAATGCCATCACCAGATTGTCGAAAAAACTCGGATTCGGTCCTGAGAACGTGATGAGCTTCGGCGACGGTCTCAATGACCTTCCGATGATCACGGCAGCCGGGCTCGGAGTGGCAATGGGCAACGCCTCCGATTACATAAAAAGCCATGCGGACTATGTGACGGACACCTGTGACAATGACGGCGTGGCCAAGGCCATACACCATTTTCTATGGGAGAACTGATTTTGAATGCAAGACATATACATTAAAGCAAAGACTGGGGCAGGTCTGTCAAAAAAAGACATCAGGACTGCCCTTACTGAAAGCCTGAAAGGCAGGAAGCTCAAAAAAGTCCTGATCCTTCCCCCCGATTTCACAAGATTTCATTCAAATGCCGGTTATATAACCAATGTGTACTACCATGAGCTTGTGAAAATGGGCGTCAGCGTTGACATAATGCCGGCTCTTGGGACTCATGTTCCCGTTACGGAGAGCCAGTGGTCCGCTATGTTCGGCGACATACCGTATGAAAAGATGCTGGTCCACAACTGGAGGACCGATGTGGTAAAGCTGGGAGAAGTACCGACCGGATTCGTCAGAGAGATCACGGAAGGTCTCTGGACCGAACCGGTAAGCGTGGAGATCAACCGGCGCGTCATGGACGAAAGCTATGACCTCATCATCTCCCCGGGCCAGGTAGTCCCCCATGAAGTCATAGGCATGTCCAACCATGCAAAAAACCTTTTCGTCGGCGTCGGCGGCTCGGACATGATAAACAAATCGCACATGATAGGCGCGGTTTACGGGATGGAGCGCATGATGGGCAGGGACTATACACCTGTCAGGAAACTGTTTGACTACGGCATGGAGCATTTCCTCAGCAAAAGACCCATTCTGTTCGTTCTGACGGTTACGACAGCCCCCGGCGGCAAGATACGCACCCATGGTGTTTTCATCGGTGAAGGACGGGACTGCCTTACGAATGCGGTAAAACTCGCACAGGAAAAGAATATCGACTTCGTCCCGCACGGTCTGAAAAAATGCGTAGTTTACCTTGACCCTTCAGAATTCAAGAGCACATGGCTCGGAAATAAGGCCGTTTACAGGACCAGAATGGCCATGGCGGATGACGGCGACCTTATAATCCTGGCTCCCGGAGTCGAGCGCTTCGGGGAAGATGATATCGTCGACGGACTGATACGGAAATACGGGTACCGCGGCCGGCTCCATACTCTGGAAGAATTCAGAAAGCCCGAGAACGAAGATCTCCGCGCCAACATGGGTGCCGCTGCCCATCTCATCCACGGCTCTTCCGACGGAAGGTTCAGGATAACATATGCGGTAAAGCAGATCACACGGGAAGAGATCGACGGTGTCGGCTTCATATCTGCCGACTACGATGTCATGGCAAAAAAATACGACCCCTCGAAGCTGTCTTACGGCATCAACACCGTCGACGGCGAGGAGATCTACTTTATCCCCAATCCCGCACTGGGACTTTGGATCAACAAAGAAAAATTTGAAGGATAACACCCGGAGGAACATACCATGAAGGAAAAACTTATGGAACTTATATCAAAAACGGACCTGTATGTCTATAATAACTCAGTCGATGAGGCGGAAGGGACAGCCTGTGCCGTTGTCAGGAACGACCGTGAAAAGCTTCTTGCCGTGACCGGAGAAAAAGCCGGTCTGTTCACCGGCAAAGAAGAAAACGGCATTCTTCTCTGCCCCATGACAAACGATAATGCCGAAGCGCTCCAGAGCCTTTTCCCGTATACAAGACCCAAGAGCCATAAAGGGCACGCGTTTACAATGGGCCTGGGAGACAGGCTCGGACTTGCCACGCCGGGACACATCAGGGCGCTCAGCGGCTATGATATCTACCCTGTTTTCGCTCAGCAGTCCATCAGGGAACTCAACCTCACCCACAGGACTTTCCGTGATGTTATAAGCGCTGCATCCTTCAATGTATTCCAGGAAGGATACAAAGGCGGATACGGCGCAGACGGCGATCACCTGAAGACAAAAGATGAAATCAAATACGCGCTTGATTCAGGCTGCACAATGGTCACTCTGGACTGTTCCGAGAAGATCAACACCAAAGCGGCAAAATATACGGACGATGAAGTCAGCGCTGCCTACTCCGCCCTTCCGCAGGATATAAGGACACACTATGAAGAAACATACCTGGGCAGGGATCTTCCCATACTGGGACGCGTTTCGGAACCCGAGCTGAAAAGATTCGTTATCGTTTTCTGGCAGGCAGTCGGCCACGCGATAGAGTGCTACAATTACATCGAGGAGATCAAGACTGTTGATGTTGATTTCGAGCTCTCCATCGACGAGACTCTTACGATAACAACTCCCGCAGAGCATTTTATCATAGGCAATGAGCTGCACAATGCCGGCATCACTCCCATCAGCTGCGCCCCGCATTTTACCGGCCAGTTTGAAAAAGGGATCGAGTACGCAGGTGATCTTACCGCTTTCGAAAGAGACTTCAAAGTACATCAGAAGATCGCGGACCATTTCGGATATAAGCTCTCTCTGCACTCCGGTTCGGACAAATTCGCAGTCTTCTCCACCGTTGCCCGGGTAACGAAGGGCAACGTCCATGTCAAGACAGCCGGAACCAACTGGCTTGAGGCGATGCGGGTCGTTTCCGAAGTCGATCCTGCCCTTTACAGAAAAGCTCACAAGTATGCGATAGAGCACCGTCCCGAGGCGGAAAAATACTATCATGTATCCACCAATGTCTCGGAAATACCTGACATTGATCTTCAGAACGATGCTTACCTTCCGGAATACCTGAACATCCCGGCTTCAAGGCAGACGATACATATAGCATACGGCCTGCTGCTTGATACGGAATGGTTCCGGGATGAATTCTTCCGCTGCATGTTCAAAAACGAGGATCTGTACTATTCTTTCCTTGAAAGGCATATCGGCAAGCACATCAGGATCCTCAAATCCGGATCCTGATCCTGCTGTTCTGACATCGAAAAGGCCCTGTGAGCCAGTCAACTGATTCACAGGGCTTTTTTCTCGTCCGACTCATGTAAGTCCGTCCGACGGTTTCCTTTCTTTTTCCTGAACATGGAGTTCTCCGCAGATGAACTTCTTCGCTCTTTCGGGCGCGTCTTTGGCGTCTCCCCAGGGCTCGTCCGCATACCTGTAGTCAAACTTCTTGCAGAAGAAGCTTACATCGCCTCTCAGCTTGTCAAAGTATGTTTTCTCCACACCGTATACCGCAGTATAGAATTCCTGGAACTCCTTCCTGGAAAGTCTTTCCTTCCCGGCCTGGACAAATCTCCCAAAATGCTTCAGGCAGAAATATGGAGCAGCCTTAACTTTGTCCCTGAAAGCTTCATCCTGCTCCCAGAGCAGCGCCGCTGTCTCGATCATATTCCTGAAATTGTACTCTATCCTTCCGCAGATATAGCAGCTGTGATTAAGCTTTTCAAGTTTTTTCGCGGCGTCCTCCCCTGTTTTGGAAATGAGCAGCGGCGAAAGGCTGCCGTCGATGGAGCCTGCAACATGATCCAGATGGCTTTCCAGGATAAGAGACAGAGGAAGCCTCTTGCCGCCTTCAAACATCATCTGAAGATGCTGGTCGCAGAAACCCAGTTCATTAGTCTTAACTCTTACGTCAGGCTCCATCATGGATGCGCCAAGTATCAGGTCGAGCTCGCTGGATTCCAGCTTGTTGTACAGCATGCAGAACGGACATTTGCAGCTGCCTTCCTGCTGTACCTTTTCAAAAGCTTCATTAACAGGGATCGTATAAATCTGTTCCATTTTCTCCTCCGCCTATTTTCTGTCTCCGCCGCCCAGCCATCTTTCGTAGTAGAAAAGATACTGCTGGGCTATGCCCGCAAATCTGCCCAGTCTTCCGGGATCAAAGCCTTCGGGGAAATGCCTCTCAAGGGATCTTTTCATCCAAACATCTATGGGAAATGCTTCTGTTTTTCCGAATCCGTACAAAAGTACACACGAACTGACTTTAGGACCAACGCCCTTTATTGAACAAAGGGTGCGGGTGCACTCATCATAATCTCCGCACTCTTCGATTTCCTTAAGGGAGATCTCGCCGTCAAGGACCTTTTTGGCAGCGTCATAAATGTACGATGCCCTGAACCCGGTCCTCAAAGCGAACAGCCCGTCGATCCCCGCTTTCACAAGAGCTTCGGGACCGGGAAAGGAACCGTCCGTTCCGTATTCCGCACACAGAGCCGATATGATCTTTTTGATTCTGGGGATATTGTTGTTCTGTGATATGATGAAGGAGATCAGAGTCTCAAAGGGATCCTGTCTCAGTATCCTTATTCCGCTCCCGCACCTGACAGCCTCTTTCATGACTTCTCTGTCATGTTCCGAAGCCATTGCATCCACGATCCGGCGGTTTGCCTCCTCATAATCCTCGTCGAGGACAAGATATCTCCGCCAGATCCTCTCAAAATCATCTTCACCGGTGCCGCTGATCAGAACGGTCTTCTCGTCCTCCTGGAGGAAACTGACTCTCCTCCCAAAAGCTATTCCGGAAAAACCCGTCCCCTCGGGATCATCCGGGTCAAACCTGAATGCCTGCCCGCAGTCAAATGTTTTTTTCACCGAGAAACAGCTTATACCGGACACTCTGGCGAATTCACGGCCATTCCGCTTCCCGTACTCGACACTGTACTCTCTTTTTGTCATTTATCCGTACCTATGTACTTCCAGTAGGTCTTCAGATAATCGATTCCCGACCACACTGTCATGACTGTCATGGCTGCCGCGGTAATATACGAAAGGATATGCCATTCCCTTGAAGGCATGAACCATCCGAAAATAACAGGTTCGAGAACGACAGTAAGAACACATACGATCTGAAGTGTGGTCTTGATCTTCCCAAGCCATGCCGCCGCTACCACGATACCCGCCTTGTTGGATACTATCAGTCTCATTGACGTTACGGCCAGTTCCCTGAAGATCACTATGGCGAAGGCCCAGACGAATACGGGCCTGAACCAGTCATATCTGACGATTATGCCGAGCATTGCCGCCATGACCATAAATTTGTCGGCCAGAGGATCCATGAACTTGCCGAAGTCAGTTATAAGGTTGTGCTTCCTGGCATATTTGCCGTCGATAAGGTCTGTTATCGATGCGGCAGCGAATACAAACGCGATCGCAATGCTTATCCACGGTTCGCTGTTCGGTATATCAAGACACATGAGGACCAGCACGACCGGCGCGAGTATGATCCTTGAAAGCGTTAATCTGTTTGGAAGATTCATCAGAAATTCTCCTCTGTCTTGTTAAATGATTGCCTGGCCTATCAGATCATAGTCCATCGCTTCGGTAATAAGAACATCGATCATTTCGCCCTCTCCGATCCGCAGCCCCTTCTTCTTCGGGTTGAACCAGATCTTACCGTCTATGTCCGCTGCTTCAGCGTAGCTTCTTCCCCAGTGGTAGCCGGACACAGTATCGTATCCTTCACAGAATACCCTGTAGGTCTTCCCTACCCTGGACTCGTTGTATTTTTCACTCACTTCAAGCTGCGCTCTCATCAGGATATCATACCTGTCCTGCTTGACCTGCTCGTCTATCTGGTCGGTAAAAGAGTATGCAGGGGTATCCTCTTCTCTTGAATACGTGAACGCTCCGAATCTCTCAAACTTTGTCTCCTTGATGAATTCGCAGAGCTCCTCGAAGTCCTCTTCAGTTTCTCCCGGGAATCCCACTATCGCAGTTGAACGCAGCACCACACCGGGTATCTCATCCCTGAGTTTTTTCACTGCCTCACGGATCACCGATGACCCGCCGTGGCGGTTCATCTTTCTTAGAACCTTCTCCGAGATATGCTGGATCGGAAGATCGATATACTTTACAACTCTCGGGTTATCCCTGACCTCACGTACAAATTCGTCCGTTATTTTATCCGGATAGCAGTAGAGGAGACGGATCCACTCTATTTTCGTGGATTCACATATCTTCCTTATCAGCTCGTCTATGGCGTATCTTCCGTAAAGATCGATACCGTATGCCGTCGTATCCTGGGCGATAAGATTGAGTTCCTTCACGCCAAGGTCGTCAAGCGATTTTGCCTCCCCCACAAGATCCTCGATAGTTCTGCTCCTGAACCTCCCCCTTATCAGCGGAATGGCACAGTATGTGCACCTGTTGTTGCACCCCTCCGAGATCTTCATGTATGCCATGCGATCTCCCGTCGTTATGACTCTTTCTCCGCCGAGATCAGAGGTCTCCTTGCCCTCAAAGTATGAATATCTGCATCCTGTTCCGCCGTTATTTCCAAGTATGGAGTCCACCGCCTCGACTATGTGGTGTATTCCCCCGACGCCGAGGGCCGCGTCGACTTCCGGGAATTCTTCCAGGACCTGTTCCCTGTATCTTTCTGCCATGCATCCCGCGACGACTATGCCCCTGAGCCCACGGTTCTTCTTGAGCCATGCGATGTCAAGGATATTGTCGATGGACTCTTTCTTGGCGCTTTCGATAAAGGCACATGTATTTATGATGACCACATCCGCATCGGTCTCCTCGGGGGTTATCTCATACCCCGCATCCAGAAGATGCTTCAGCATGACTTCCGTATCACAAGTGTTCTTGGAGCATCCGAGTGAAACAAATCCGACTTTTCCCTTTGACATATACTTCTCCTGTCCGGTCATTTTCTGATCCTGTCAACACATGACCGGATCTCGCCTGATTCAAATCCCAGTCTCATCAGGGCCGAAAACGCCCTGCGTTTCTCATTCCGGTCTTCCGAAAGGATCCCGGGATACTTTTTTTCCACGTTATATTCGAGGGCAGCATCGTACAGCTCCTGCGGAACCGCCTCGGCCGCATTACGGGCATCTTCCGTGTCGAAGCCCCTCGAGGCCAGATAGGCAATTATCCTGTGCCGCCCTCTGTGCTTGTTTCTGACTTCTCTTTCTGCGATCCTTTCGCTGGCAGTCCTGTCGTCAAGAAGCCCTTTCTTCGTATACGCTGAGACAGCGTACGCGGCATACTTTTTTTCAAAGCCCCTGTCTGTCAGTTTTTTCTCGATCTCTTTTCTGCTTCTGTCTGATCCGGCGATCATGCGCCCGGCTTCCGCAACTGCCCGTGTCCGTCCTGCGAGCCCGCAGATCGCATCATACAGCGACTCCGTTACCTTTGTCCCCTCTTTCACTGGGACTTTTTCGAGGAGTTTCTGCCAGAGTTCCCGTGATATGAAGAATCTTTCTTCTCCATTTTCGTCTCCCACTGTTATCTTTACGCCGGCTGCACTGGGAACCGTTTGAACAGACCTAATCACCATTCCGGATCCCTCCTGCTTCCACATGAAGGAAATTGACATCGCCAAAGGCCCCGTCCGGAACGACATTGGGATCGCAAGAGGTTATGATGATCTGCCTCTGTCTTTCCTCTCCGAGAGTGTTCAGAATGAATTTCCTCCGACTTACGTCCAGCTCGGAAAATACATCATCAAGTAGTATTACGGGATACTCGCCGCCAATCCTGGATGAGATATCGGCCTCGGCCAGTTTCATTGAAAGCGCCATGCTCCGCTGCTGGCCCTGGGACGCAAAGGACTTCGCCTCATGGCCGTTAAAGGTGATTGTGATGTCGTCTTTATGGATCCCCCACAGGGTACTTCCTGCCGCGATCTCCCTGTCATGATTTGAGGACAGCTTTTCATACAGCACAGCGGGGTCTCCCCTCCGGATCTCACCGGTCAGCGGCTCAGGCATATTCCCCAAAGCAGCATGGGACATATATTTCATTTCCGGTTTTTCCCGCCCGTCTGTCATCTCGGAAAAGTACTTCTCAACTGACTTGTTCAGCAGTGACACGTACTCGTTTCTGAAAGAACAGATCCAGCTGCCGTAATCGCTCAGCGCTGAGGAATATACATCAAGGGACTCCTCCTGTATCTGTTCCCCTGCCTGAGCCATCTTAAGCAGGGCATTCCTTTCCATAAGAGCCACAGAGTACCTTTTCAGATATTTAAGATATACGGGGGACAGCTGTGATATGGCAATATCCAGAAAGGTCCTTCTTTCAAGAGGACCTCCCGTTACAAGAGAAAGATTTGAAGGAGCAAAAAGCACCGCCCTGAAATTTCCCATCATCTCGGATGAGGAAGACAGCGGGGCTCCGTTTCTCCTTAACACCTTTTTCCCATTTTTCTGTATCGTCGCGGAAAGCTCCGTGTCTTCCGAATACCCGTCTTTCCTGAATGACATGGACACGGAAGCAAATTCCTCTCCGAACTGTATAAATTCCTTTTCCTTTGAACCCCGGAAGGATCTCCCCCGGGCGAAGAAATAGATTCCCTCCAGTATATTCGATTTTCCCTGGGCATTCATCCCCCAAAGAACGTTTATACCGTGTGACAGCTCACATGCGGCAGACGTCAGGTTGCGCCAGTTCGCAAAAGAAACCGAAGAGACTCTCATTTATCCTCCAGCAAACAGTATTATTCCTCGTCCAGGCTGATCTCGTTGAGATCGAGTTCATCTTCCTCTTCATCCAGGCTGTCAAGGTCGTCTTCGGGCTTATCGACGACTTTTGCCATCTTGACTTTTTCAGAGATCTCCGCCATGAGAGCGGGATCCGCCTCAAGGGTCGCTACGGCGTTTTCCTTACCCTGCCCAAGTCTTGCGCCGTCGTAGTAGAACCAGGCGCCGCTCTTTTCCACAACGCCTCTTTCCACGCCCATGTCGATGGCTTCGCTGAATTTCGATATTCCCTTTCCGTACAGGATATCAAACTGTGCCACTTTGAAAGGAGGAGCTACTTTGTTCTTCACTACTTTGCACTTTACCCTGTTGCCGTATACTTCGTCCTTGCTCTTCAGAACTTCTGCTCTTCTTATGTCAAGCCTTACCGAGGCATAATATTTCAGCGCGTTGCCTCCTGTGGTGGTTTCGGGGTTTCCGTAGCTGATACCGATCTTCATTCTCATCTGGTTGATAAATATGACGATGCAGTTTGTCTTTGCGATCGTCCCGCTGAGTTTTCTCAGCGCCTGAGACATAAGTCTGGCGTGGAGGCCCATACTGGCATCACCCATGTCCCCGTCGATCTCTTTCTGAGGAACAAGAGCGGCAACAGAGTCTACTACCGCTATGTCCACAGCACCGGATCTCACCAGTGTGTCAAGCACTTCCAGCGCCTGCTCGCCTGAGTCCGGCTGTGAAACTATCAGATCGTCAACATTCACGCCAAGGTTCTTTGCATATACGGGGTCAAGAGCGTGCTCCGCATCTATGAAAGCTGCGGTCCCCCCGATCTTCTGTGCCTCCGCTATGGCATGGAGGGCAACAGTCGTCTTGCCCGATGCTTCAGGACCGTATATCTCAATTATCCTTCCTCTGGGGAACCCGCCGACACCAAGCGCAACATCAAGGGAAAGTGATCCCGTTGAAATGGCGGAAACGTTCATCTGGGGGCTTTCCCCCATCTTCATGACTGTACCTTTGCCAAAATTCTTTTCGATCTGGCTGATCGCTGATTCTAACGCTTTCTTTCTTTCTTCAGGTGTCTGGTCATAGCTGGCAGTCTGTTTCTTGCTTTTTGAAGTAGATTTAGCCATTGCTCGGCGCTCCTTACATAATTGTTATTTCACAGGTAATTATATATCAACCAAACTCCAATAGCAAGACTGAAAGCCAAAAAACAGGCCCGGTTTCGTACCATTTATGGTACTATAATCTGCGGCTGTTCTGTTTTTTGTTTGTGCCTGCCGTTTCCGCAGGTCAGCGTTTGACATAAGGCCGTAATTTGATATAATTAGAGACAACATCCCAGATCCATTCAGTGAGGTTTTTATGTCTGACTACAGGATGATGGATACGGACTCCTGGCTGAGATATGCCAGGTTCGTGCATTTTACAGAGGATGCCCCGTGCGCCATATGGCTTACTGACGATATCGATGTTACAGAACTCGTCAGAAAAACAAAAAACAGAGGCATTCCGTTTTACCCCGCTATGCTGTACTGCGTTTCCAAGGTCATAAATGCACACGAAGAATTCAAAATGACCGCGATTGATTCACCGCTTTTCCCGAAACCTATGCCCGCCGTATGGAATACTGTCCACCCCGCTCACAACGTGTTCAGGCAGGACAGCGAAACATTTGTGAACATCTTCACGCTTTTTACCCCCGATCCTGCCGAGTTCATCAGGAACTGCTCGCAGGATATCGAAAAGGCGGTCACATCAGCCTTCGGTGATGTACCCGGGCCTTCGAACACATTTGAAGCCTCATGTGTCCCCTGGAGGAGTTTTACCTCGGTCGGTTCGGTACAGGAAGCCTACCCTCTGTCCCCTATAGTGGTATGGGGCCGTCACAGGGAGATCTCAGACGGCAGGATACTCATGCCGCTGTCTGTAGAGATTAATCATGCATGCGCGGACGGATATCACCTGGCCAGATTCATCTCGGAAACAGAAGAAGCCGGCCTTGAACTGTCCGAAATCATCTGAAGAAGGAGTTATTTAATATGGAACAGAACAAGAACATCTATGACGTGGCGATAATCGGCGCCGGGCCGGCAGGATACACGGCAGCACTGTATTCCGCAAGAGCGGGAAGAAGCGCGATAGTCTTTGAAAAGGCCTCTCCCGGAGGTCAGATGGGAATAACTTCCACCATCGAGAACTATCCCGGATTCGCCAGTGTCGAAGGGTTTGAACTGGCCATGAAAATGGAAAGCCAGGCAAAAGGTCTCGGAGCGGCATGTAAAACAGAAGCCGTGCTGGCAGTCTCCGAAGAGAACGGCTGGGAAAAGGTCATAACGAAAAAAGGCGAATACCTGGCCAGGGCGCTGATAATAGCAACGGGAGCCAAGCCCCGCCTTCTGGACGTTCCCGGCGAAGCGCTGTACACCGGCCGCGGTGTTTCATACTGCGCCACATGTGACGGAATGTTCTACAGAGGCCGGGACGTGGCAGTGAACGGGGGAGGCGACACCGCCTTTGAGGATGCCCTTTACCTCTCGAATATGTGCCGCTCTGTCACGCTCATCCACCGCAGATACCAGTTCAGAGCTGCCGCGTACCTTGTGAAACGTGCGAGGGAGAAGGACAATATTCATTTCATTCTTAATACGGTAATAAAGGAAATAAAAGGACAGGATTCCCGCCTGTCAGGCCTGATCCTGTCTGACAAGATCTCCGGGAAAGAATCCGAGCTTCAGTGCTCCGGGCTCTTTGTCGCAGCCGGAAGAGTTCCCGAGACCGAACTGTTCAGGGATCTTGTCGATCTGGATCAGACCGGATATGTAATAGCCGGTGAGGATACCCGGACCAGCCGTCCGGGAGTGTTCGCCGCCGGGGATGTGAGAACGAAATCTCTTCGGCAGATAGTCACGGCATGCTCTGACGGAGCTGTTGCGTCGCAGGCTGCGGAAGAATGGATCGAAGGAATGGAAGAGGTATGATCATGGCAAAAGAACAGAGGACCAGACTGGGAATAATCGCAGCAATGTCGGTCGAAGCCGAAAAGATCGTTGCGTCAATGGAGGACGTACAGGAAGAGACTTGCGGAAACATAGTGTTTCACTCCGGCAGGATCGGAAAGACACCGGTCGTGTGCGCAGTCTGCGGGATAGGAAAAGTCTTCGCCGCTATGTGCGCTGAAGCCATGATAATAAAATTTGATCCAGAATACATAATAAACACGGGAGTGGGCGGGACTCTTACGAAAGACCTGTCGATCGGAGACGTTGCCCTGTCCCGGGCTGTGATCCAGCACGACATGGACATCTCCCCGCTGGGAGACCCCGCCGGACTCATCCCCGGTCTCGGTATTATCGAGATCCCGGCGTCCGAATATCTCGCAGACAAAGTAGCTTCCATAATGGAAAGCATGAATGTAAGATATGTCCGGGGCATCATCGCGTCCGGAGACAGATTCGTGGCCGATGCAAATATAAAGAAACGGATCAGGGATAACTTCAAAGCCATCGCCTGTGAGATGGAAGGCGGGTCGGTAGGCCATGTCTGTTACGCGAACGGCACACCTTTTCTTGTGATACGGGCCATTTCGGATGATGCGGACTCCGGAGCCTGTGATGACTATCCCTCATTCGTGAAAAAATCCGCCTCTTTGTCGGCGGAAATCTCCATGTCTCTCGCGAAATCTCTCTGAACCACTCTGATCGAAAAAACCGGCGGATCATATGATCCGCCTTTTCTCATTTGTAGTTATCCGGATTTCCGAAAGCATTGTAAACATTTTCAAACTGGTTGTCCGTCTCCGGAATGGGTCTGACATCATCCATCCGGCATTCGGCACTGATGCTGTTTCCTCTTAATCCGATCGTCGTTACCAGGACCTTGGACCTGTGGATCACGTCTGTCTCCACCTTATCGGGGATATTTCCGTCTCCCACCAGATAAGATCCTCTGGACAGTCCTCCGTCGGCAATATAGCTGAGGATCGATGAAAGGATCGCGTACCTTGTCAGCATGATGTCGTAGTTTATGCTCAGTTCCACAAGAGCTTTCTGTGAATCGGCACTGTTCTCCTCAAAGAACGATCCGATCTCTTTCCCGGTCTTGATAAGCAGCCTGCGGATCTTTTCCTCGTTACGGATAAAGGCTGCGCATTCATCATGCAGAAGCTCGTCTTCCTGGCGCCTGTCAAGTATGGCATCAATGCTGTCTCCTCCTGCTTTCAGCAGTTTTGCGAACGCGGCCGCAAACTCACAGGCTTCAGCTGTTTTTCTGTCTGACCAGTCCGGGACAGGGCATCTGAGCACACTGGCTCTTTCTGCGGCCCTTGATGAGCCCACCTGGGTCGAATTAAGGGCGGATCCCCCCGGCCTCTTTATTCCGAACACTCCGCCGCATTCGCCGACGGGATAAAAATTCTTCAGACACGGGTTCTCATACCATATCCCGCACTCGAGGCCGCCGTTCATATGCTGCGCGCAGACTCCGATCTCAAGGAGGTCTTTTTCAAGATCGATCCCGTGCGACAGATAAAGCTGATACGCCCTTTCATTCATCTGTCTGAGCCTCTGGACCGGGGTCTTTCCGAGAGCCGAACATCCGGCAAGGTAGGAGTACGCTTCCTCTCCTATGACTTCTTTGTTCAATCCGCCTTTTTCGATAGGCTCCGGATTGGATCTGAAATCCATAAAGACTCTGTTTCCGGCGCATATCTCCCTGAAGACTGCCAGGTCTACAAGAGACGATCTGCTGTTTGACGTGATCTTATCCGGGTCAAAAGGCCATTCGTATCCTTTTCTGAATATCTTTTTAACATAGTCAGGGCCGACCTCTTCGCAGAGGAACTCAGAGAGATTTCCATCTGCATCCATTGTAACATACTTCGGGATCACCTGCTGGTAGGAGCCGGAAAGGTTCCATCTGAAGTCGACCGACGCTATACCGTACTGGCCCTCGGTCAGGTTTGCGGCTGATGCGCCCGCAGCCAGAGGAGCTCCCAGCGAGCAATTCTGGCTCTGGGGGTACACGGAGTTCCTGTAAACCGCAGAAGGGCCCCCTGTCGCCCAGATCACGGCACCGGACAGAATTACTGTCAGGCCTGAGGGGTTGTCTTCCGTTATCTCGTTCTCAGCCAGGCACGCGACACCTTTTGCCTCACCGTTTTCAGCAAGCACCTGGAGCACCCTGTAACCGTCAAGAAGGGGGACGTTTTCAGCAGCACAAGCTCTTTCCAGCGCCTCTGTCATATACTTTGAGGTAAGAGGTCCGCAGGACGAAGCTCTCTTCGCGCTGTCGTGGTCTGTCTTGTATCCGGTGTATTCCCCGTATGTATCCGACGGGAAAGGAACGCCCAGGGATATAAGGTTATAGAATCCCTTCAGCGATCCCGCCGCTTCAACAAGGGCAAGGTCCCCGTGCATCGATCCGCATGAAAACATGTCCTCCGCCATGCTCCTGGCACAGTCCGGACTGTTTACCGTAGTTGAAAGCTTGTAATATGTCTGCTTATCTGAGCCCGTGTTTCTGGATGTGCCCATCATGCGGCCTTCTGTTACGATCACTACGTCATTCGTTCCGCTTTTGTTTTTCTTTATATTCAGAGCCGCGTTGAAGCCGGCGGCACCCGACCCTACTACGATCACGTCGCAGGTGATGACTCTGGTCTTTATGCCTGCAATATCAGCAAACCTTCCGAATTCCATGTCTTCCTCCAGTATACCTTATTCTTTTTTGTAAAGTTTCTTCATCATGTCCCCGCAGCCTTCAGGAACCGCGTTACCGAGCTCACAGCCGTATTTCAGGAGATCCCTGACATAAGTGGAACTGATCATTGACAGTTCGGGGCTGGCGGGAAGAATGACCGTCTCAAGCTCCGGGTCGAATCTTTTCATTATCTGGGAAAGGGAGTATTCATAATCAAAATCCGTTGCGGAACGGGCTCCCCGTACCAGCACCCCGGCCCCGAGAGCCTTTGCGGCATCTGATGTCAGTCCTATATGGAGCACCGCCTTGACGTTCCCGAGCCCCTCGTTTCTTATCGCTGCGTCCAGCAGTTCAAGGCGCTGTCCCGGCGTAAAGGCCCCGGTGCTCTTTTCCGTGTTGAAAACTATCACGGCATATACCGTATCAAACATTACCGATGCCCGTCTCAAAAGATCCATGTGACCTGAAGTAACTGGATCGAAACTGCCGGTTATCATCGCTGTCTTCTGTTTTTCCATGACATCCTCCTATTCCGTTACCGGGGAAAGAATGGTAATTCTGGTATGGCTGTACAGACTGGATCTGAGTATCTCGAATTTTGACATCAGCTGCTCGTTTCCGCCGAATATGTCGTTCAGAATATATGATTTTGCCACGCTCTCATCTTTTCTCATCGTTTTTGCCTTGGGCGGGATCGTATTCTCGGTCTCACAGATTATATGTGACCCGGCGGCCAGCATTCCGCCCTCCGACAATCCCCTGAGAGCTTTTGAAATGTAGCCGGACGCATACGGAGGGTCGAGAAAGACGAGATCATATTTTTCTCTTCCCGCTGCGCCTTTAAGAAACGAACCGTAATCGGAACACGATATTCTACATCTGTCAAAAGTCCGTGTCTTTTTCGCGTTTTCTATAATGATATTAACTACGTCCCGGGACGAATCGATCAAAGTTGCCTTGCTGGCGCCCCTGGAAAGGGCCTCGATCGCCATCTGTCCGCTTCCGGCAAAAAGGTCGAGCACCGTCCTTCCCTCTATGTCAAACTGGATCATTGAGAAGATCGCTTCTTTTACCCTGTCAGTGGTAGGCCTCGTGTTTTCTCCCGCGGGAGCCTGAAGTTTAGTGCCTCTTGCACTTCCCGTGATAACTCTCATTTTCCTTCCTTCCGTTCCTGTTCCCTCTTATAGTATTCCCGTATATTTTCAGCATCCCTGGGAGATATTCCGGGTACCGACTGCAATTCCTGCAGCCCGGCTTCTTTTAAAGCGGATATGGTCCTGAAATGATCCAGCAGGGCTTTTGCCTTTTTCGGGCCTATCCCGTCTATCTTTTCAAGGGAAGATCTTTTCAGGGTCTTTCTTTTTGCGTCGGTCATATGTCTGACGGAGAATCTATGGACCTCTTCCTGGATCTCATATATCAGCCTGAATACTTCCTGGGAGCGTGAAAGATCTATCTCGCCTTCTTCGCTCACAAGCGTTCGTGTTTTATGGTGCTCATCTTTCACCATTCCGAACATGGGTATCCCGCTGTTCCCGATCTCGGGGACCTTCATCATTGCGCTGACATGCTCTGCACCGCCGTCCAGCAGTATCAGGTCCGGCATATCCGACATGGAATCGTCTTCGGCACCTATATGTTTCAGCCTGCGCACCAGCGCCTCCGCCATGGAAGCGTAATCGTCCTGGGATGAGGTGCCTTTGATCTTGAAACTGCGGTATTCGCTCTTTTTCATCTTACCGCCTATGGCAACCACCATTCCGCAGGTTATGTGCTCGTCTCCCAGATTCGACACGTCATATGCTTCGATCCGCTGCGGCAGAACCTCAAGTCTCAGAAGCTGCGCCAGACGGACCAGAGTCTTCTCCGACCTGTCTTCCCGTCTGGATACATTTTCCGAGTGCTTTGCTGCATCGGCCACTGCCATGTCACACAATTCCCTGGCAAGTCCCCTCCTGGGCGTTCTCACGGTGACCCTCCTGCCGGCTCTTTCTGAAAGAAATGATTCCAGAAGCTCGGTATCGGCCCGCTCCAGACTGAATGACAAGAGTATCTCACCGGGTATGTATTCCCTTGACTGATAAAGTGATGAAACAAATTCCACCATCGGCGACTCGTCGGAGCTGGAATCCTCCTCCGGCACGATCTCGTCGGCACCGAACAGAAACTGCTCGCTGTCTGCTATGTATCCACTCCTTATATAAAAGACTGATGCCGCGTCCCTGAAAACCACACTGTCGCTTTCAAACCGCTTTGTGCTGATACCTATCACATCACATTCGGTCTCCGGATCTCCTACGGCCTTCTGAGTCTCGTTAAGCCTCCGCAGGCTGGCTATGGAGTCCCGGAGCCTTGCCGCCTTTTCGAACTCCATATTCATGGACGCCTCATCCATCTGCTCTTTCATGGAAGCTATGACTTCCCTTGTGCCGCCTTTGAGAATGGCTGAGGCATTTCTGACGGTCTCCCTGTATTCCTCTGGAGCGACATTCCCCCTGCACACACCCATGCATCTTCCCATCTGATAGTACAGGCATGGTCTCCCCTTCCCGATATCCTCCGGAAACTTTCTCTTGCATGACGGTATCCTGAGGGTCCGTTCCAGCTGAGATATTATATCATAAACCACCGCTGTTGAGGAATACGGCCCGAAATACAGCGCTTTCGGATCGTCCCTTTTTCTGTCCATTGTTATCCTTGGCCACTGGCTTTCTGTATCGATCTTTATGTACGGGTAAGATTTGGCATCCTTGAGCTTGACGTTATATTTCGGAGAGTACTGTTTGATCAGGCTGTTTTCCAGCGCAAGAGCTTCCATCTCTGTATCACATGCGATAAACCGGAAATCCTTAACAGCTGCCGCCATCCTGGACGTTTTCACGTCATGTGATCCGTGAAAGTACTGGCTCACCCTGTTCTTGAGCGCTCTTGACTTCCCTACATATATTACTTTTCCGCTCTCGTTTTCCATTATATACACACCCGGAGACAGCGGGAGAGCGGCCGCCTTTTCTCTCAGGTATTCCAGTGTCTTCGCGTCCTGCATTTTCACCTCTGAGAACAAAGCGAGCGATGGTTTTGATCTACCCCATCGCCCGGAAACATGTTTATTCTGCTTTGGATTATTCTGTGAGTCCGCTCTCCACCAAAGTCGCAAGGCCTTCCACTGCTTCTTCGGAATCATTTCCGTCAGCTATCAGCGTTATCGTCATGCCTTTCACGACCCCGAGAGACAGAACGCCGAGCAAACTCTTGGCATTCACCCTCCTGTCTTCTTTCTCGACCCATATGGAACTCTTGTATGAGTTTGCTTTGGATACAAAGAAAGTCGCAGGTCTTGCGTGAAGTCCCACATTATTTGTTACTGTAACATCGCGAGTAATCATAAATCCTACCTCATGCTCCGGATACTGCCCGGAGATACGAAATATCCAAACTGTATCTGTGATCTGCTCCCCGGAATATATGGAGAGCCTTCTAATTGTGATAATTATACCAAAGCCGGTTCTCCGATTCAATACTTTTTTATCGGCATATTCAACAACATGTAAGGCTTTACCCCACAATATTTGAATGAAAATACAAATTGGTTTCACGTGTCGCGTGTTTGCTCAAGCCCTCCGTTCACTCTGCAAACTATCGTCTGTCTGCCCTGTCCAGAATAAATCTGAACATATCCGAGAACACGGCGTCCCTGTCATATTCGGTAATATACAGCATTTTTCCTGTCCACGGCCTGTAAATTCCGAGCCGGTCAACTGTAACGGAATCACGCACGGCAGGCACGCAGAACTCTCTTTTTCCGCGGAGGACGGCAACAGCTGATATATCCCAGACAGTATGGGTGGCGGACCTGATCTCGCCGTCACCCACACCATGTGCCTTTCTCATAAGGTCCGTAAGATAGTCTCCGACCGGAATGCCCTTGCCCTCCAGGGCATATGCGCATTCCATCACAGTGAGCTTCAGGACTTCGGTCCCCCCGTAAGCCGGCAGAAGAATGACGGGCACACCGCATTCGAATATCACTCTGGCAGCGTTTCTGTCCTGGGAAAGGTTATAGTCGTTTCCGTTATCGAACGTGTCTATATCCATACCGCCGATCAGGAGGACTACCATGTTCCTTTTTATGTCCGGCGCCATCAAAAGAGCCGACGCAGCGTCCGTGAAGCAGCCGATGCACGGAACGAAAACCATATCGTCAGTTTTTCCGCACTCCTCGGCAATGGCCCTTGCCGCATCGCTTTCCACCGGCGTAACAGTATCAGACATGTAGCTCTCGGATCCTCTGTATATGGGAACAGAGCTTGCTTTTGCCGTGAGATCTCTCACTGTTTTTATTTCCCTGTAAGACTGCTCCATGCTTTCGGGGAGCCCGATCCCTTCTTTCGCAAAGGGTGCCGCTCCGACCCCGATCAGGTCTATTCCGTCGGCAAGCATCGCATAGGCTATCGCAAACTGGTCATCGATCTCATTGGCCGCGTCGGTATCAAGAAACATCTTCACCGGCTCCGAACTGCTGATACGTTCGATGATCTTTCTACACCGGTCGTCTGTCATTCCGTATCTCCCCTCACTGATGGCCCCGCAGGTACCGGAGGGACCTCTATCACAAGATCCGACCTGGGATATGAAACACACGGATGGATATATCCGTAAATCTTATCCGCCTGGCGTCTCCCGTCTCTTGATGCGGGAATATAACATCTGCCTGAAACGAGACGGCTGTGACAGTACCCGCATTCGCCGCTTCTGCATCCTGACGGCACAGCGATCCCGCCTCTTTCGATGGCAGACATCACCGTCTCGTCCGGATGGCACTTCACTGTTTTTCCGTCACCGTTCCTCCGTACCGTTATACTGTATTCGCTGCCGTCGGCGGGGGTATAGTCCGGCTCGCCGCGCGGTTCCATGATCTGGCCTTTCGCGTCGTACCTTACGTATTTTCTTCTCAGTCCGAGAGCAGGCAGCTCCGCCTCAAGGAACCTGTACATCGATGAAGGGCCGCAGGCAAAGACAGAATACTCTGAATCCGGAGCATATCTGCGGATCAGACCCGGGGTAATGAAGCCCGACTCACAGCCGGTCTTCTTTTCGTCGCTGTAAACATATACCACCCTGATCATACCGCTTTTTGCGGCTTCCTCGAGCTCGCTTCCGAAAATGATATCTTCCTCTTTCCGTACTCCGTAAAGCAGAATGAGCCTGAAACTTTCCCCGCCCCGCAGGATGGATCTTATATGGGAGCGGAACGGAGTGATCCCCACGCCTCCGGCGATACCTACGACGCACCCTGCGTCTCTCAGCCTCTCGTATGTAAACTCTCCCATGGGTTCGGAAACAGTGACCCTGGTCCCGATTTCCCAGTTTTCATGTATATGACCCGAGACTTCACCGCCCGGGATCCTTCTCACGGCTATTTCATATACTCCGTCCCCTTTGCCGTTCCCTGCAGCCTCTTCCGGAGACGAGGCAAGAGAATACGGGCGTGACAAGATCCTGCCGTCCTTTTCCACGCGTACCGAGATGTACTGGCCCGGGGCAAAAGGAGCAAGGGATGCCGTCCCGGACTCCGGGTCCGGGATCAGGGTATACAGCTTTGTATCCGCGGACAGCGTGCATACCTTTGCGATCCTGAGATTCTGTGTCCCGGGATGTATCTCTGCTGCCAGCCTGTTGACCGGGTAATCCGCTGCCTGTTCCACGTCGCTGTCCGACGAACCCGCTATCTTCTTAAGTCTTTCCGGTACCAGTCTGAGGAATTCAGCCACACTGAGTTTTCCTCCGGGTTCCTTATTTCTGTCAGTCCTTCTGCCCATCACGTGACCCCTTCATCCGTTTTATGACGGCTTCGGCAGCGCTCATGCCTGATTCGTATGACACGCCGTATCCGTCTCCTCTGACACTGTGGCCTCCGCAGAAAGTCAGGCCTGCTATGTTCAGTTCGCTTTCCTGGCTCAGGTTGCGCGCCATGAGACTGTCCCATTTTGACAGTTCATACCCGTAAGCCGTGCCGTTCGGCGACCCGAAATACCTGGCAAAAGTCACCGGTGTCGCAACCGAGATCTCTTCTATCCGGTCCTTGATCCTGATGCCTGTGACCCTTTCGTAGTCTTCTATGTAAAGCTCAGCCACCTCCGACTTCATTTCACGGTAATTCCCGGAATCGAACCCTCTGATCAGCTTTTCGGTGAATATAGGCACTGTGAAGAACAGCGAACACGTTCCTTCCGGCGTCGCGTCCGGAACCGCCACGTTCAGGCAGTTCACGACATACATTCCTTTTGCGTGCTCAGCCAGATACTGGTTCCTTGAAGAGGCCATGTGAGCCACGAACAGTGAATAGTCTTTTATGCCAAGCTCTTCAGCCGTCGCGTCCAGTCCCAGATAGATGCATATGAATGAGATGCCAAGTTTTCTGGCGTTCAGGAGGCGCTTTTCCCGGGGCGGTATATTCTCCCTTCCCTTCATCCCGAACACATTGTGCGGGATCACATTCGAGACCACTTCTTTTGCCCTGTACTCGTCCGCTCCCGCTGTCACACCGGCGACTCTTCCGTTCTCAAAGATCAGTCCCGTCACCTCAGTGTTATATCTGATCTCTCCCCCGTTTTTCAGGAACACGTCTGCCAGGGAAAGGGAAAGTCCGTAAGATTTGTGGTACGGGACTCCCGCTCCCCCGTTGATGTACCCTCTCAGCATCTCAAGATAATGGAACGCGTTCAGTTCATCCGCGGGAACGCCGAGATAGCTCCAGTATGTCTCAAGGATGTGACGTTCTTTCAGGGTAAATCCGAGGGATCTCAGAATGTCGTCTATGGAATGGGATGCGGAGAGAAGAAACTTGCTGTATTTCAGCAGCATCACCAGTTTGCTGGGGCTGCCTTTGCTGGCATCGTTGTACTCGAGGGCTTTTTCCGTGTCATCCATCAGTTTTCTGAGTTTTCTGACTGCTTTTTCAGAACCGGGACACGCCTCTGTTACAGAACGGTAGAATTCTTCTCCTCCCGATTTCAGGGTCACATCAAACCCGTCCTCCCCGACTGTTATCGCTCTGAACAGGTTCTTCTCGTTGATGAATCCGGCATCTGCGCCCAGTTGTGTAAAAAGCCTGCGTACCGCGCCCGGCTTCTCAGGCGTTCCGACTCCGCAGAGTTCATGAAGAGAAGCCTCAAACTCGAATCTGCCCCTTACAAAACTTGCCGCGCAGCCTCCGGGCAGATTATGCCTTTCAAGCAATACCACCCTGAGACCTTCCTGCGCCAGCCTTGATGCGGCAGTCAGCCCGCCGTTACCGGCCCCGACCACCACGACATCGTACTCATATGTCATCTTACGATTCTCCATATATGACTCAATCCCGCTCACGTGCATATGCTGCAAGGGGCGGGATTGCCTGTTTATAGCTTTTTGATGCAAATGGTGACGTTTTCACCGTTGATATCCCATTCCTTGGAATACCCGTCATCGGATTTTCCGAAGTTCAGCTCATCACAGAGCACGGAATTCATAAAGTCCTGACTGTCACCCGCAAGTATCACTTCCAGTTTTGTGCTTCCGTCAACATACACCCTGATATGGTCTGTTACGACGAAATCCGCTTCTTTTCTCATTGTCTGGACCTTTGACGTAAGCTCCCTTATGAACCCTTCGTTTATCAGATCTTCCGTCAGGTTTATATCAAGCGCCACAGTCAGGCCGTGATCGGAAACAGACCAGAAGCCCTCCTTCTGCTTGATCTCGATAAGCAGATCTTCTTCCCCGAGGGCAACTTCCTGTCCGCCGGCATCCAGCCTGAGCGTGCCGGTACCCTTCAGCTCATCCATGGCTGCACTTCCATCAAATCCCGGATCCTGAAGGATATTCCTGATCTCCCCGAGAAGCTTACCGTATTTTGGTCCCACGGTCTTCAGATTGGGCTTGAAGGAATAGGAAGCAAGTCCCGAGAGGTCATCTTCGAATATTACATTCTTGACATTCAGCTCGTCTCTGATTATATCCTCGTAGTATTCCTTCAAACGGTCCTTCGAGCCCACATGGATCGCCCGGAGAGGCTGCCTGTTCTTTATGTTGGCACCGTTTCTTGCGGCTCGTCCCAGTACCACTATGTCTACAACCGCTTCCATGTCAGCCTCCAGTTCCTTGTCGATCATGGAAATATCGGCCTCAGGGTAACTGCACAGATGTACCGAGATCGGCGCTGACTTGTCTACTGAACCCACCAGGTTCCTGTATATGTCATCCGCCATGAACGGGATCATCGGCGCCGCTATCTTGGAGATCGTCACAAGAGCGGTGTAAAGCGTCATGTAGGCAGCCACCTTGTCATCTGTCATCTCGGTTCCCCAATAGCGCTCCCTGCTTCTGCGGACGTACCAGTTGGACAGTTCGTCCACCAGTTTGTAAAGCGCCTTCGCGGCCTCCGGCACCCTGTAGTTCGAAAGATCCTCATCCACTTCGCGAACGGTGGAATTCAGAACGGACAGTATATACCTATCCATCACCGAAAGCTTGCACTTCGGAAGACTGTATTTTGTGGGATCAAAGGAATCGATGTCAGCGTATAGCACATAGAAGGCATAGGTGTTCCACAGCGTTCCCAGGAATTTTCTCTGTCCTTCCTGAACCGCTTTGCCTGAAAAACGGGATGGGAGCCACGGAGCGCTTCCGGTATAGAAATACCACCTTATCGCATCTGCGCCGTATGTTTCAAGCGCTTCAAAGGGATCCACCGCGTTTCCTTTGGACTTCGACATCTTCTGGCCGTTCTCATCCTGCACATGCCCGAGGACCAGAACGTTTTTGTACGGAGCCTTGTTGAACAGCAGCGTGGAGATGGCCATGAGAGAATAGAACCAGCCTCTGGTCTGGTCAACGGCTTCGGATATGAAATCCGCAGGGAACTGCGCCTCGAACAGATCCCGGTTCTCAAAAGGATAGTGATGCTGTGCAAAAGGCATTGACCCGGAGTCGAACCAGCAGTCGATGACTTCAGGTACTCTCCTCATCTCTCCGCCGCACTCGGGACATTTCAGCGTCACATCGTCGATGTACGGGCGGTGCAGCTCGATATCATCCGGGCAGTTGCAGGACATTTCCTTCAGTTCGGCTATGCTTCCGACAGAATGCCTGTGTCCGCATTTGCACTCCCAGATGTTGAGAGGAGTGCCCCAGTACCTGTTCCTGGAGATAGCCCAGTCCTGGACATTTTCGAGCCAGTCGCCGAACCGTCCCTTGCCTATGGACTCAGGGATCCAGTTGACGGTATTGTTGTTCTTTATCAGATCGTCTCTGACCGCCGTCATCTTGATATACCAGGACTCCCTTGCATAATAGATAAGGGGGGTATCGCATCTCCAGCAGTGAGGGTATTCATGCTCGAATTTAGGCGCCTCGAACAGCTTGTTTTCCTTCCTCAGGTCGTCCAGGATCAGCGGATCGGCCTTCTTGACGAAAACTCCGGCATACGGTGTTTCTTCCGTCATGTTGCCGGCTCCGTCAACGAACTGGACGAATGGCAGGTCATAGGTCCGTCCGACCCTTGCATCGTCTTCGCCGAAGGCGGGAGCGATATGGACTATGCCTGTGCCGTCGTTCATGGTGACGTATCCGTCACATGTCACGAAATGAGCTTTCTTTTTCTGTTTTTCAGCTGCCGTTCCCGCGCATTTGAAAAGCGGAACATATTCCATATATTCCATCGACTTCCCGGGGAATTCATCGATCAGCCTGTATGCCGGCTCACCGTCCTTCGCCAGTTTCCCGAGAACGATGTCCAGCAGGGCCTTTGCCATGTAGTATGTGTATCCGTCTGCTGCGCTGACTTTGCAGTAAGTCTCCTCGGGATTTACGCAGAGCGCAAGGTTGGAAGGCAGCGTCCAGGGGGTGGTGGTCCAGGCAAGGAAATACGCATCCTCGTTTTTCAGTCTGAATCTGACGATAGCCGATCTTTCCTTTACGGTCTTATATCCCTGCGCGACCTCCTGCGCGGAAAGCGGCGTGCCGCATCTCGGGCAGTACGGGACGATCTTGAAACCCTTGTAGAGAAGCCCCTTGTCCCAGATCTGCTTCAAAGCCCACCACTCGGACTCGATATAGCTGTTCTCATATGTTACGTAGGGATGCTCCATGTCGCACCAGAAGCCCACGGTATCGGAAAAGTCTTCCCACATTCCCTTGTATTTCCAGACAGACTCCTTGCACTGCTTTATGAAAGGTTCCAGTCCGTATTTTTCGATCTGTTCCTTTCCGTCAAGACCGAGTTTTTTCTCGACCTCGATCTCGACCGGAAGGCCGTGGGTATCCCAGCCAGCTTTTCTGGGGACATCTTTCCCCTTCATCCACTGATATCTCGGGATCATGTCCTTTATGACTCTTGTGAGAACATGTCCGATGTGAGGCTTTCCGTTTGCCGTCGGAGGTCCGTCGTAAAATGTAAAGCCGGGGCGGCCAAGGCTGTCCTCGAGCTGTTTCTTGAAGATTCCGTTTTCGTTCCAGAATTTCAGAGTCTCTTTTTCTCTCTCGACGAAATTCAGATTTGTCTGTACCTTGTTATACATTCTTTTTTCTTCGGGCTGCGCCCTTTCTCCTTATGTACTAAAAAAACCCGGACTTAGTCCGGGACAGGTCACTGTTTTTACACCACTCGCACTGAAGCTGCGCCTCTGTAACGGAAGGCATCCGGCCGGTTCTCGGTCACCCTTTTTCCGGCTGCTCGGGAGCGATTCGGCCACCATGCGTCACCGACTTTCACCATGCGCCGGCTCTCTATATCTGCATTGCGGTGCCCGCGTATCTCCGTCACTGCTCTTTTCACATGTGAATTATATACAATCAGCCGCCTGTTGTCAAGTTTTAAGGGACTTGTTCCGGTCCCGTATCACCATTCTATCTGCTTTTCCAGCACTGCGGCAAAATTCTCGAGGCCTTCTCTGTCAAACTCGGAAAACCGTTCCTTCTCAGGACTGTCAATATCAAGCACACCAACTGCCTTCCCGTTCCTGAAAATGGGTATCACTATTTCCGATCTGGATTCGGGATCGCAGGCTATGTGGCCGGGGAACTGCCCGACATCGGGAACCACCACCGTTTTCCCAAGAGCGAATGCTGTCCCGCAGACTCCCTTTCCCCGCGGTATTCTCATGCAGGCGGTTTTCCCCTGGAACGGTCCGAGCAGCAGTTCGTCGCCTCTGGCGATATAGAATCCTGCCCAGTTTATCCTGTCAAGCCCCGAGAAGACCACTGCAGATGCGTTGGAAAGCAGCGAGACCCACCATCTGCTCCCCTCTCCCGGATCCCCTGCGAGGGATTCCAGCTGTTTTGTCATAAGCGCATAATCATTCATCTAACTTCCCTTGTTCCTTATCCCTGTTTCTTTTTCCTGTAACTCTCCGTTTCACCGCTGATGCCATGGCTCTTGCCCTTACCGCGCCGAGCCTGAACGGGTATGTCAGCCTCCAGGCTCTCGAATAGAATCTGTATCCTGTATTATCGACTCCGGTCTGCCTGCCGTTCCTTGAAAACGAAGTCATTATGCCGAGAACATCTTCTTCTTTCACGTTTTCATCGCTGTATGTATTATCCCCGCGCACCTTGTATGAACCGTCTCTGACTCCGAGAACTCTGTGAAGCACGTAATTCTTCCCCCGTTTGTACAGGATCACGTCGTATTTTTTAGCTCTGCCTGTCTTTTTTTCAACACATATGAGATCTCTGTCCTGCTTCAGCAACGGCCTCATGCTCACGCCCCTGGTCCGGTATACCAGCCTGCCTTCGCTCTCAAGGATCTCTTCAAATGTCTGTTTTTCCATATCACACCGCCTGCCGTCCGCCGCTGCTGCTCAAAAGTTAAAAAAAGGGTTGCAATTGAAAAACCACTATGATATAATCACAAACGCACCGAGCATAGGGGTATAGCTCAGCTGGTAGAGCAGTGGTCTCCAAAACCACGTGCCCTGGGTTCGAATCCTAGTGCCCCTGGATGTAAAACCCCCGAAAGCCTTTCAGACATTGGCTTCCGGGGTTTTTCCGTTAGCGAAGCATACTCGGCTTGTGTACAGATTTTGGCGGCGGTTTCCGATGGTCCTGTCCCTCTGCCGTAAGCTGACTCCATTAATACCAAGTGATGTGAATATCTCATTCCGGCAAATTCGGAGGCACCTTCCGCGACCATATTATACATCCTCCCAAAAGCGAAGTCAAACATCCTGTTCCTGAGTTCTTACTCACGGCTTGTTGACAATCTATCACAATTATGCTAAAATTTCTACAGGACTATAAAGGAGGTAAGACTATGGATTTCATCAGACCCGTATCCGATCTTCGCAACAATTTTGCCGACATATCCAAGACCGTCCATGAAACTGCACAGCCGGTGTTCCTCACAAAAAACGGTTACGGTGATATGGTGGTCATGAGCATGGAAGCTTTCGAAAAGTTGCAATTTGAAAGCGAAGTCTATTTTAAACTGAAAGAAGCGGAACGAGAGGCGGAACTGACTGATAAGAGGTTTTCTTCCAAAGATGTTTTGAAAGCCATGAAGAACGCGATCTATGGCTGAACTGTACCAAGTAGAGTTCCTCCCTTCCGCGCAGGCGGATATGGAAGAGATCGTTCGTTATATCAGTCGGGAGATGTGTAATCCCATGGCGGCAGAGAATCTTGCGGCAGATTTTGTAAAGACAGCCGATTCACTGTCTCTGTTTCCCTATACTCATGAAGCTTATATCCCGATTCGGCCGCTGAAGCATGAGTATCGCAAGGTTTCGGTCAAGAACTATCTGATGTTTTTCTGGGTAGAAGAGGAGAAGAAAACAGTCATTGTCGCTCGGGTGATCTATAGCGCGCGTGATTACGGCAAGCATCTGAAATAGACATCTCCCTCCAAGACAAATCAAAACCACACGCCCTGGGTTCGAATCCCAGTGCGCCTGTTACGATTAACGTCGAAGAATGCACGGTGACTTGTCTCCGTGATGAATTCGACACCTTAAATGTAGTCCGGTAAGGATTCTCTCAGACTGTTCTGAAATCCGAACGGATAGGCCCTGCGTGAAATGGGCTGGGTATTCGTACCCAGAAGCACGCTTTTTCAATATGCGAGAGGTTCACATCTGCCTCTTTTGCAAGACAAGGCAAAAGAGGCTTTTCTACTGAAAAGCCACCTCAAAAAGCCAAGTATTACAAGAAAGAAACCGCCCATGCCGAAATACATAATGGACAACTGCCCGAATCTCTGCTACAATAAATGCGTACACCAAGAAAAAACCAAGGAGCTGCTCTAATGGGAACACATGACAAACCTCTCGCAAAAGAGGATTACGCAGAGCCCGTATGCCTGCTATGCGACCCTCCCTACGGCAGGGAAAAGGAAGTAAAGCCCGTGCCTCAGATGCGGATCATACGGAAAATGGACGAGTACATGAGCAGGAGAGATTATGCCGGGGCTGAGCGGCATCTGCTTTACTGGCTTGAGGAAGCCCGGCTTGGAAATGACGAAAGAGGAATGCTCCTTGTGTGCAACGAACTCGTCGGCCATTACAGAAAGACCGGTTCAAGAGAATCGGCTTTCAAATACGCCTCCATGGCACGGGAACTCCTTGAAAAAATGGATTTTGACGGCACCATCAGCTCAGGCACCACATATGTCAACATAGGGACTGCCTACAACGCTTTCGGGGAAAATGAGGAAGCAGAAAAAATGTTTGAAAAAGCGGAGTCGATCTATTCCGCATGCAAAAACGTCAGGCCCGATCTCCTGGGCGGCCTTTACAACAACATGGCTCTTGTCAATGTCTCCCTGAAACGGTATGAAAAGGCCTGTACCCTGTATGAAAAGGCGCTCCAGACCATGAAGCAGGTAAAAGGCGGGGAGCTTGAACAGGCAATAACATACCTGAATATGGCAAATGCCGTGGAAGCTGAAAAGGGACTCGACGCGGGGGAATCCGTGATCTTTGACTACGTGGACCGGGCCTATGATCTTCTGAAAAACACTTCAGCCCCACGCGACGGCTACTACGCCTTTGTTTGTGAAAAATGTGCTCCGTCTTTCGGGTACTACGGATATTTTGCCGCGGCGGAAGAGCTTGCGGAAACAGCGAGGGAGATATATGAAAGGGCTTGAACTTTCAAAGTCGTACTTCGAAAACTTCGGCAGGGCTATGCTTGAGGGTTTTCCTGAGATCATGCCCAAGATCGCGGTGGGACTTTGCGGAAGCGGATCGGAGTGCTTCGGGTTTGACGACGAGATATCGAAGGACCATGATTTTGAACCGGGGTTCTGTATCTTTCTTCCATCTGAAGATGTCGTGGACAGGCGCTCGGCTTTCATGCTCGAAAGGGCATACTCAAAACTCCCTTCAGAATTCTCAGGAGTTGAGCGGCTCAAGATCCAGCCTGTGGGCGGTTCCAGACACGGTGTCATCCGGATAGAGGATTTCTTCAGAGACAAGACCGGCTTTGCCGACGGACAGCTCTCCTGCACCCAATGGATCTCCCTCCCGGACTATGCGCTGGCAGAGGCAACAAACGGGGAGATATTCTTTGACAACCTCGGCCTTATTACCAAAATACGCCGCAGTCTGGATCATTATCCGGAGGATATAAGGAAAAAGAAGCTGGCAGGCAACCTGCTTGTTATGGCCCAGTCCGGGCAATATAACTACAGGCGCTGTCTTGACCACGGCGAGGCCGCAGCTGCCCAGCTGGCTGTGGACGAATTCGTGCGGGCAGCCATGGCAGCCGGCTTCCTGCTGAACCGCAGATATCAGCCTTATTACAAATGGGGCTTCAGGGCCATGAGACAGCTGAAAAAGCTGCCGTATCTGCCGGACCTTCTGGAATACCTGCTCTGCGCTGACAACTCAGATGAAAATTCAGAGGAAAAGCTTTCAGTGATCGAAAGCGTTTCCGCGGACATAATAGACGAACTGTCGGATCAGGGACTGACAAAAGCCATATGCCAGGATCTTGAAAAGCACGCCTACTCAGTCAATGACGCCATTGAGGACCCCGGCATCAGGAACCTTCATGTCCTCGCGGCAGTGTAATTGTATTGCATAATATATGGAGGAAAGATCTTGAACATACACGGACTACAGAAAATGACCCTTCTCGATTTTCCCGAGCACGTGGCCTGCACGGTGTTTCTGGGCGGATGCGACTTCAGATGTCCTTTCTGCCACAATTTCGGTCTGGCTACCGGTTCGGACAAACCGGTCATGAACGACGGGGAACTGATGGATTTTCTTAAAACAAGGACAGGCATCCTCGACGGCGTGGCGTTTACAGGCGGCGAGCCCTGTCTTTACGGAGAACTGCCCGATCTTCTACGCCGGATCCGCTCCCTGGGATTTGCCACGAAGCTTGATACCAACGGATACCACCCAGCGCTTCTGAAGCGGATCCTGGATGAGAAACTGGTCGATTACGTTGCGATGGACATAAAAAACAGTCCCGAAAAATATGCGGCGACATGCGGAGTCGGAACCGTCGATATCGGTATAATAAAGGAGAGCATCTCCGCGATCATGGGCAGTGGCACGGAATATGAATTCAGAACTACCGTAGTCGAGGAATTCCACGACACCTCCGATTTTTCAAAGATCGGCGGAATGATCCGGGGGGCGGACCGGTACTTCCTCCAGTGCTTTACAGACCGTCCCTCTGTTCCCTTCGGCAACCTTCACGCGCCCTCAAAAGAAAAGCTTGAGGAATATGCTGCGGAAGCGCGTAAATATGTGAAAACTGCCACTGTCAGAGGGGTCTGAAGCGCTTTTGCCAGGACGGACTGTAATACAAAAAAACTATGTCTGTAACTAGATATAGTTTTTTTTAATAATTTCAACACAATATATTGACACAAACGGGGCTGATGGATATAATGGAATACGCACACTAAAAATGAAAAAAGGAGTCCGGCCAGTCATGTACCAGGTCATCAAAAGAGACGGCACTGTAGTAGATTTCAGCATATCTAAGATCAGCGCCGCCATTACCAAAGCGTTCGAAGCGCTGGGCAAACAGTATCACCCCAGCGTCATCGATCTGATCTCCCTCCACGTAACATCCGATTTTGAAAACAAGATCAAGGATTCCAAGATCACCGTGGAGGACATACAGGACAGCGTTGAAAAAGTTCTGTCCGAATCCGGATATGCAGATGTGGCAAAAGCCTACATCCTGTACCGTAAACAGCGCGAAAAAGTCCGCAATATCAATTCTACTCTTCTCAACTACAAGGACCTGGTCGACAACTACCTGAAGATCAATGACTGGCGTGTCAAGGAAAACTCCACTGTTACATATTCCGTCGGAGGACTGATACTGTCCAACTCAGGCGCCATCACAGCCAATTACTGGCTCAGTGAGGTCTACGACGAGGAGATCGCGGAAGCCCACCGCTCCGCGGCCATTCACCTTCACGACCTCAGCATGCTGACCGGCTACTGCGCAGGATGGAGTCTTAAGCAGCTTATCCAGGAAGGTCTGGGCGGCGTTCCCGGAAAGATCACCTCATCCCCCGCAAACCATCTTTCCACTCTCTGCAACCAGATGGTGAACTTCCTCGGTATAATGCAGAACGAATGGGCCGGAGCACAGGCTTTCTCCTCTTTCGACACATACCTTGCTCCCTTTGTCAAAGTAGACAACCTGTCACAGAAGGAAGTCAAGCAGTGCATCCAGTCTTTCGTATACGGTGTAAACACACCCAGCCGCTGGGGCACACAGGCACCCTTCTCCAACATCACTCTGGACTGGGTCGTACCCAATGACCTTAAGAACCTTCCTGCCATAATCGGCGGCAAAGAAATGGATTTCACCTACGGCGACTGCAAGAAGGAAATGGACATGGTCAACAAAGCCTTCATCGAGATAATGATCGAAGGCGATGCAAACGGACGCGGATTCCAGTACCCCATCCCGACATACTCCATCACAAGAGACTTTGACTGGAGCGAGACAGAGAACAACAAACTCCTCTTTGAGATGACCGCAAAATACGGCACTCCGTACTTCTCGAATTATATCAATTCCGATATGGAGCCCAGCGATGTAAGATCGATGTGCTGCCGTCTACGCCTTGACCTCCGCGAACTCCGCAAAAAATCCGGAGGATTCTTCGGATCCGGCGAATCGACCGGCTCCATCGGCGTCGTCACCATCAACATGCCGAGACTTGCATACCTTTCAAAAGACGAGGACGAATTCTACGCAAAGCTCAACAGTCTCATGGACATTGCCGCAAGAAGCCTGAAGACGAAACGCACCGTCATCACCGCGCTTCTTGACAGAGGGCTGTATCCCTACACAAAAAGATATCTCGGCACATTTGACAATCACTTCTCGACAATAGGCCTTGTAGGCATGAACGAAGCCTGCCTCAACGCCGCCTGGATCAAGGCAGATCTTACGAATGAAAAAGCACAGCGTTTCACCAGAGACGTACTCAACCATATGAGAGAGAGGCTCTCCGACTATCAGGAACAGTACGGCGACCTGTACAACCTGGAAGCAACGCCTGCAGAATCCACCACATACAGATTTGCAAAGCACGATAAGGAAGAATTCCCGGACATCATTACAGCGAACATGAACGGTACTCCTTATTACACCAACTCCTCACACCTCCCCGTAGGATACACCGAAGATGTGTTCTCCGCCCTTGATATTCAGGACGACCTGCAGACCCTGTATACTTCGGGTACCGTATTCCACGCTTTCCTTGGCGAAAAGCTCCCTGACTGGAAAGCAGCGGCAAATCTGGTGAGAAAGATCGCAGAGAACTACAAACTCCCATATTACACGATGTCTCCGACATATTCCGTGTGCAAAGATCACGGATATCTTACAGGCGAACAGTTCACCTGCCCGATCTGCGGAGAAAAGACCGAAGTATACAGCCGTATCACCGGTTATTACAGACCCATCCAGAACTGGAACGACGGAAAAGCCCAGGAGTACAAAGACAGAATGGTGTACAATATCGGCCACTCCGTTCTGACCCACACCGGTCCTAAGCCCGCACCGGCAGATGACAGACCGGCCGCACCGGTCATGACCACCTCCGACGAAGCGGCAAAGGGATCTTCCGAAACAGGCATCTTCCTGTTCAAAACGCCCACATGCCCCAACTGCAAGGCAGCTGCCGCGATCCTGGACAAGGCAGGAATACAGTATACAGCCCTGAACGCAAATGAAGAAAAGGAACTTGTCGAGAAATTCGGCATCCGTCAGGCACCGACCCTTGTAATTGAAAACAACGGCTCATTTGAAAAATACCGCGGTGTTTCTGACATCAAGGGTTGGCTCACCGGAAGGTAAGCGGTCTGAAAAAGCAAATGAGGCAGAAACCGGAAACGGTATCTGCCTCTGTTTATAGGAGAATATCATGTACGATATCATAGTAGTGGGCGGCGGACCTGCGGGAATGACTGCAGCGCTGTACGGCCTGAGAAACGGAAAAACGGTTCTTGTTATAGAAAAAACAGGCTTCGGAGGCCAGATCACCCATTCTCCGAAGGTCGAAAACTATCCCGGAACGATATCCATGAGCGGCAATGAGTTTGCCGACCGTACTCTGGAACAGATCCTGCACCAGGGGGCCGACATTGAAATAAACACAGTCACCTCAGTCGATTCCCTCAGCGACAAGAAGATTGTTCATACCGAAGACGGAACGGATTTTGAATCACTGGCAGTCATCATAGCCACCGGGGTCAGACACAGGATGCTGGGCCTTGAGGGAGAAGAAGAACTGGTGGGAGAGGGGATATCCTTCTGTGCGGTCTGCGACGGAGATTTCTACACACGGAAAAAGGTCTGCGTTGCCGGGGGCGGAAACTCGGCCCTTCAGGAGGCGATCCTTCTTTCAGACAAGTGCTCAGAGGTCATTATGCTTCAGGATCTTCCGCATTTCACCGGCGAGAAAAAGCTGCAGGAAGTGTTGTTTGCAAGGCCTAATGTATCAGCTCACACAGGTGTTAAGATCACCAGCCTGCTCAAAGGCCCGGACGGCGGGTTCGGAGGAGTTACCATCCTCCACACGGGAAGCGGACAAGCCGAAGATATTCTCTGCGACGGCATGTTCGTGGCAATTGGTCTCATTCCGGAAAACAAGCCCTTCGAGACTCTGGCCGACCTTAACAGTTACGGCTACTTTGATTCGGGCGAGAACTGCATGACCAGAACGGACGGCATTTTCGTTGCCGGCGACTGCAGAAGCAAACAGATCCGTCAGGTGGCAACCGCAATTTCCGACGGCGCCGTGGCCGCCCTTGCGGCGTGCAGATATATTAACGAACGGATATAACAGTTTTCATATAGACAGGGAGCCCTGCTTGCTGAATGAAGCGGGGCTCCCGTTTTTTCATTTGTATTCGAAGCCGCTCGGTTCGCCAAGCGGCTTGTCAAGTATCTCAGGGTTATCAAATATATGCTTTATCAGTTTCAGGCTCTTTGCAAAGTAAAAGCCGTCTCCGATCCTTTCGTCCAGTGTCGCCCCGACATCTATTATATCCCTGATCTGCTTCGTGCCGTCAGGCATAAGCACCTCTTCCTTGTGAAGGGTCCCTATCGTCACGACGATACTGTTAGTGCCGTAGTTGTTGAGATGATGATATACGGAAGGGCATTTGATGCTCCCGAGATTGCTTGCAAGAATAGTCGTATAATGGGTATCGCCTTCCGTCAGCACCTTCGGGGCTTTTCCCCAGAAATCCAGCCATCTGATTATCCTGATCACCGGTATAAGTACGAATCTGGGCAGCGCCGCGAATTTGTCAAGCAGTTCGTCGATACCGCCTGTGGCATGCTCGCTTTTCCTTGTTTCACGTACTTCTCCCACGATATGTCTGCTGATGCTGTCTATGGTGTCGTTCTCTTTCGGGTAGAGCACCATCAATGATTCTTCCGCTTCATCCGCAAATCTGCGCTTCACGATGAAACTTATGCTCAGCTCATTTTTCTCATACAGTCTGTATCCCTGGATAAAACGGTTCAGAAGGGGCCTTTCCATTGCCATCCTTGCCAGTGCTGTTATGGCGCAGTGAAACACCGTCGTCTTGTATTCGGGATGCTCCGCATTCTTCTTTTCAAGGTAGGCCATAAGGTTGGTCGCGTCGATGTCGTCTTTCAGGTATACTTCGCAGTCGGTCCTTTTCGGCCAGAGATATCCCGTTATCGTCTGGAGCCCCGGCGCTTTTACACGCCTCGCGTCCCACCGGTCGCCCCATCTTCTTTTATACTTTGTTTCAGGCTTACCCATTTACTGTTCCCCCGTTCTCTGCAAGTTTCTTTTCTTCTTCCTGCTCAAGTATTCTGAATGCCACTTTGCCAACCAGCGTTTTTGGCAGTTCTTTTCTGAATTCTATCTCCCTCGGAAGCGCATATTTCGCAACATTAAGCGCCAGGCAGTCCATTATTTTCGCTTCCAGAGCCGCGTCAGGTTCGACTCCGTCGGCCGGCACCACAAATGCTTTGACTTTCTGGATCCGCCTCGGGTCCGGGATCCCGATCACGCAACTGTATGAAACCTCAGGTACGCTGTCAATGACGTTTTCGATCTGGGCGGGATTCACGTTATACCCGTTTGTAATTATAAGCCTTTTTATTCTCTGGCGGAAATACACGAATCCGTCCTCGTCCATATACCCGAGATCCCCTGTGTAAAGCCATATATCGCCGTCCGGCATCTTTCTGAGAGTCTTAGCCGTTTCCTCCGGCATCTTCAGATACCCCAGCATCACCGTCGGACCTTTCAGAATGATTTCACCTTCTTTTCCAGGGGCAAGCACATCATCTGTAGCATGGCGGACAATGGCATATACCGTATCAGGGAACGGAATGCCTATGCTGTTCTCACGGTAATCGTCCCGGGGCGTAAGACAGCTGGCTGTCACGCATTCAGTAAGACCGTACCCTTCTCTTATCTGGATGCCGGCATTGTGTTCTTTCAGAAATCTGTCAACTTTCTTTTTCAATTCTACCGACAGGGAGTCCCCGCCGCAGAACATACCCATCAGGAAGCTCATGTCCAGGCCGTCAAGCTGGGGCATATGCAGCAGTGCCTCATATATCGTCGGAACTCCTGCAAGAAAGTTAGGCTTTTTCTTTTTCAGCATGGACGCATAGCTTTTTGTGCTGAATGTCGGCATGAGTATACAGCTGGCACCGTGGATCAGCACGGTATGGATATTGATACCCAGTCCGAATCCGTGGAACAGAGGCATACAGCTCAGCATGGTGAGCCCGGCCTCGAGCTTTACGCCTATTGCTTCCACAGCCTGAAGAGCACATGCGTTAAAATTGTTGTCTGACAGGCATATTCCCTTGGGCATCCCGCTGGTCCCCCCGCTGTACAGCACCACCGAAGTGCGGCCTTTGTCAAATGCCGGGCGGGGCACCCGGACATCCCCGTCGCCTTTTTTCAGGAACTCCGTCCAGAGAACATGGGGGGCTCTTGGAAATTTCAGATAATCCCTGCCCTTCTTGAGGACGTACACAGGTACGAGATAAAAAGGGATCTCCTCCTGCATCCTGCATACCAGTATCGTGACCTGTCCCTTTGCTTTTCCGACTGCTTTCTCGACCTTTTCGTAGAACAGGTCCACAGTTAGTATCAACTTGCTTTCAGATATATTGAGATAGTCAGTGATCTCAGTCTGTGCAGACAGCGGATGGACCATGTTTGCCACGGCACCCACCCTGTCCAGGGCATAAAAGCAGTCGATCGCCTGGGGTGTGTTTGGCATGCATATCGTCACAGCATCTCCCTGCCTGATCCCGAAAGCCCAGAATGCCCTGGCCGCCCTTTCTACCCTTTCTAAAAAACTCCTGTACGAGGTCTTCCTGTTGTAGAACTCATAGGCCGGCCATTCCGGTACCTGTTTCGATATTTTCTCTATAAGTTCAAACATTGT
>JAFTCY010000075.1 GCA_017454465.1 Clostridia bacterium | reverse complement strand
CCTGTCCCTTGCGCTGCTCGATTATCTGTTCAAGGTTATCAAAGGCCCCGCCGCAGATAAACAGGATGTTCTCGGTGTTTATCTGGATGAATTCCTGATTGGGGTGCTTTCTGCCGCCCTGGGGAGGCACATTGGATACGGTACCTTCGAGGATCTTCAGCAAAGCCTGCTGGACACCTTCGCCTGAAACGTCTCTGGTTATCGACCTGTTTTCGCTTCTGCGTGAGATCTTGTCTATCTCGTCAATGTAAATAATGCCGGTCTCAGCAAGACCGATATCATAGTCTGCTGCCTGGATGAGCCTGAGAAGTATGTTTTCCACATCTTCTCCTACGTATCCTGCTTCGGTAAGCGTGGTCGCATCTGCGATAGCAAAGGGAACTTTAAGAGTCCTGGCCAGTGTCTGGGCAAGAAACGTTTTCCCGACGCCCGTCGGGCCTATGAGAAGCACGTTGCTTTTCTGCAGATCAACATCGTCTTCCGACGCTGCCTTTTTCTTTTTTCCGGGCTCTTCCTTGGTCCTGATCCGCTTATAGTGGTTGTATACAGCTACAGAAAGCGCGATCTTAGCTTTGTCCTGCCCGATTATGTACTGGTCAAGAGATTCCTTTATTTCTCGGGGCGTCGGAAGCCCGGCGGCTTTTTCCTGCTCCGGGTCTTTGGTTCCTGCCTCCGCTTCGTCGTAAGCAGCTATGATCTCATTTGCGGCATCGATACATTTGTCGCAGATATAGAGACCGGTAGGCGAGGGAATCATGAAATTGACCATTGTCTCCGGCCTGCCACAATACGAACAGGTCAGGCGCGGGGTCCTCGGCTTGCTGCCGTTTCTGTTGTTTCCCATTTTTCCTTCCAAAGATTTAAGGTCTGTGTTCTATGACTTTGTCAATCAGACCGTATTTCAGGGCCTCTTCAGCTGTCATCCAGTTGTCGCGGTCCGTGTCATTGGAGATGATCTTGATGTCTTTTCCGGTCTTTTCGGAAAGGATCGTGTTCAGTTTGTCGCGGATCTTCAGGATATGTTCCGCCTGGATTTTGATGTCAGATGCCTGACCCTGGGTGCCTCCGAGAGGCTGGTGGATCATGATCTCACTGTTGGGAAGCGCCAGTCTCTTTCCTTTCGCTCCGGATGCCAGAAGGAAGGCTCCCATGGATGCTGCCATGCCCACGCATATGGTGGAGACATCGCATTTGATGAAATTCATTGTGTCGAAGATGGCCATGCCCGCGGATATGGAACCGCCGGGGCTGTTTATATACAGGCTGATGTCTGCGTCAGGGTCTTCAGACTCAAGGTACAGAAGCTGTGCAACCACCAGGGATGCCGTAACATCGTTGACTTCATCTGCAAGGAATATGATTCTTTCGTTGAGCAGACGGGAGTAAATGTCATAAGAACGTTCACCGCGGTTCGTCTGCTGGATTACCATTGGTACAAGGGCCATATTTGTTCCTTTCTGCCTTTATCAGGCTGTGTCATACAAAGCCGCTTCCTTACGGGAACGGCTTTGGTGATGGATTTATCTTCTCTTATATTTCAGTCATCATGCTCATCGTGGTGATGAGTGTGCTCGACTTCCTTAATAACTGCTTTGTCTCTGACAAAATCAACAGCTTTTCTGACTTTGATATCTTCAGCCAGATCCTTGGGGTCGATGTACTGTTTCATCTTGTCAATGTCAACTGAGTAGTTTTCGGCGAGTTTCTTGTATTCTTCCTCTATCTCGTCTTCTGAAGCTTCAAAGCCTTCCAGTTTTGCTATTTTTTCAAGGGCAAGACGGGATTTGACCTGCTTCTCGGCACCGGGTCTCATCTGCTTCTTCATGTCTTCAAGGTTCTGCCCGGTATACTTGAAATATGTTTCAAGATCGAGGCCGTTCATTCTCAGTCTTGATTCATAGTCGCGTACCATGTTTTCAGCTTCGTTGTCGAACATTATTTCCGGGATCTCACCTTCGACATTTTCCACCAGCAGATTGAGGAGGTTCTCGTCAAGGTGTGTTTTTGCGTGTTCCTCGTTGTGTTCGGCAAGCTCTTTTCTTATGTCTGCTTTGTAATCTTCAAGGTTATCGAAATCGGAAACGTCTTTTGCGAATTCGTCATCGATCTCGGGCAGCTCCTTGAATTTTATCTCTTTGACCTTGCATTTGAATACAGCTTCCTTGCCTGCGAGGTTTTCGGCGTGATAGTCAGCCGGGAATGTTACGTTGACGTCGAACTCATCGCCGATATCATGTCCGATTATCTGGTCTTCAAATCCGGGAATAAATGTATTCGAACCGATGGAGAGCGCGTAGTCTGTTCCTTCGCCGCCGTCAAATGCGACACCGTCACAGAAGCCTTTGTAATCTATTGTGGCGATATCACCGGACTGTACCGGACGGTCGGATATCTCGATCATCCTGGAGTTTCTCTCCTGCACTCTCTTGAGCTCGGACTCTACATCCTCGTCGGTCACCGGCATGATAGGCTTTTCGGCTTCCAGTCCCACATATTTTTTGACATTAATATCAGGCTTTACATAGAAGGAAGCGGTGACCACCACACCGTTTTCATCAATCGATTCCACCTCGAATGCAGGCCTGCTCACGATCACGTCGTCAAGTTCCTTGACGGCATCCTCGTAGGCTGCCGGTATCACTTCGTTAAGGGCGTCATCATAGAATACTTCCTTGCCGTACATTTTCTCGATGAGCATCCTGGGGGCTTTGCCCTTGCGAAATCCGGGGACATTGATCTTCGGTGCCTGCTTTTTATAGGCTGCATTGACCGCATCATCAAAAGTCTTGCGGTCGATGTCAAATGTTATCTTCTTTTCGTTTGTTCCGGTTGTTTCCTGTGATTTCAGGCTCATTTCTGTGTTTCTCCTGTTTATTGAATTGTTAATTTATCGTTTTTTGCGCAACATAGTAATTGTACTTGCATTGGAGCATAATGTCAAGTGAAAAATCAGCCGAATATGCGCTGGGGAACGAAATCAAGATAGTCTGACGATATGAGAATGTATTCTGCACCTTCATACCCGAATGAATGCGGAAGGGAATAGTCCCCGTGAATGTGACCGAAATAGCATCTTTTGATCCCGCTGCTTTTTATCAGGTCAAGCAGAGGCTCGCACCTGAAACTGCCGAAGAGCGGGGGAAAGTGAAGGAACAGGATCCTTTCACACAGGCCTCCGGGATCAAGGGCATCGGCCCGTATCAGCGAGGTCAGGAGCCGCTGCCGTTCCCTGGCTACGATCTTTGAATAATCCGGCTCCTTTTCTGTCTGCAGGGAGGGTTCTACATACCATCCCCGGCTTCCGCATATAACGTGATCTTCAACTTTATATGCGTTGTTATACAGGAAAGATATGGTGTCAAATCCTTTTTCGCTTACAAAGGTGTTCATTTTCTTCATGGATGACCACCAGAAATCATGATTGCCCTTGCCGATGATCTTTTTCCCGGGAAGTGAATCGATAAAACCGAGATCTTTTTCAGCCTCTTCCAGGCTTGACGCCCATGAAGAGTCTCCGGGGATGACGACCGTATCTTCATCCGTTACGAGCCTGCTCCACCGGATCCGTATCTTTTCTGTGTGATCCGTCCACCTTGAACCGAAAACATCCATCGGCTTTTCCGATCCGAGGGACAGGTGCAGGTCAGCGATCGTATACAGTGCCATGTTATATATTCCTGAACGGGATCTCGGGCATTTCTTCCGCTTTGATGGTATTTTTGAACCGTATCTCTTTGCCGAACACAGAACAAAGCGGAACCGGTATTTTCATGCCTGTGAATTCTGACAGCCGTTTCATGCACAGGAGGTCGTCCTCAGTCTTCTCAAGCCCGAGGGATTCCGAGACAGCCGGAGCGAATTTAAACGGACTTGCGGTCGATGCGAGAAGCATCGGAGTTCTGTCCCCGGTCTCCTGAATGTATTTTTCGGCACAGCCAATGCCCACAGCCGTATGGGTGTCAGACAGATACCCGTACTTACAGAACGTGTCTTTGATGCACTCCATAGTCTCAGCCTCTGTCATGTAATAGCCTGAAAAGTCTTCTCTCAATTCTTTGAGCAACAGGTCAGGCACCCTGTATTTCCCTTCGAGCTTAAGGGATTCCATCAGTTCCCGGGTAAGAGAGGATCCTCCCAGGGTAAACAGCAGTCTTTCCAGATTGGATGAAATCAGGATGTCCATCGAAGGACTTATCGTTTTTCTGAATTCCCTGGTCCTGTCATAGATTCCCGTTGAAATAAAATCGGTAAGCACATTATTGCTGTTCGATGCAACGATAAAGCGGTTGACGGGAAGTCCCATGAGTTTTGCGATATACGCGGCAAATATGTTGCCGAAATTACCTGTGGGGACACATATATTGACTTTGTCTCCCCGCGTGATCTTTCCGGAGTTTACAAGGTCGCAGTAGGCTGAGATATAGTAGACGATCTGAGGAGCAAGACGGCCCCAGTTTATCGAATTTGCGCTTCCGAAGAAGAAGCCGTTATTTTCCGCTTTTTCTGCAAGTTCCCTGCTTGAAAAGATCGCTTTTACCCCGTTCTGGGTGTCGTCAAAATTGCCTCTGACCGCGATCACGTTGACATTTGATCCTTCGGTCGTCTGCATCTGGAGCTTCTGCATACGGCTTACTCCGTCAACAGGGTAAAACACCGTGATCCTGATACCGTTTACATCTCTGTATCCTTCAAGTGCGGCCTTGCCGGTGTCACCGCTGGTTGCGACCAGGATATGGGCGGTCCGTTTCTCGCCTGTCATTCCGAGTGCCAGTGAAAGGAGCCGAGGCATTATCTGGAGAGCCATATCTTTAAATGCAGACGTAGGGCCGTGCCACAGTTCTATCAGGCTGACGGTGTCCGAAAGACTTACGACAGGAGCAGGCCCACCTGACCCCGCGTAATCGAAATTATTTTCGGAGTACGCCTCCCGGGCTGCAGCCGCTATGGATTTTTTGTCATAATCTTCCAGGAACATCGACAGTATGTATGCCGCCCTGTCGGTATAGTTCATTTTCAGCAGGGAAGCGAATGCTTTGTCCGATATACGGGGATATCTTTCGGGCACATACAGTCCGCCGTCATCAGCAAGACCTTTTTTTATGGCTTCAGCTGATGTGATCCTCCTGTATTCACTTGCAGTATCCCTGGTGCTTCTGTAATAGATCATATAACCACCTTTTTCTGAATCGTCTTATATGCCGTTCTTCTTTCTGAGTGCTTCTTCGAGTTTTTCATGGTCTTTTTCCAGAAAACCGAGGAAGCTTTTTCTGTGTTCCGGGCTCGGTCCGAATTCGTATACTGCCAGCATATGGTCTTTTGTGGGGTATCCCTTGTGCTTTCTGAATCCGTATTCCGGATAGCGGGTGTCAAGATCAGCCATCAGTCTGTCCCTGTAAACCTTAGCAAGAACTGATGCAGCGGCAATGGACTGTGACTTGGAGTCGCCTTTGACGACGGTAAGCGACGGAAATCCGAAATCAGTATTCCTGTTGCCGTCCACCAGCACGATTCCCGGGGTAACTTTTTCCGACGCGATGGCAACGGCCCGTTTCATTGCCGAAAGGGAAGCGTTGAGTATGTTGATCCTGTCGATCTCTTCACATGACGCCTCGGCAATACCGTATGAAAGGGCTTTTTCCCTGATTGTATCATACAGGATATCTCTTTTTTTTTCGGACAGTTTCTTTGAGTCGTCAAGCCCATCTATCACGCATCCGTCCGGAAGGATCACCGCTGCCGCAACTACAGGTCCCGCAAGAGGCCCTCTGCCTGCTTCATCTGTGCCGCATACTATACCGGATCTTTCACGGTAACGCATGTCAAATTCGATATCGAGCATTTATCTGCCTTTCTTTTTCATTCCGGTCAGGGCCTTTCCAGCGAGATCCTGCCGATCTTTCCGTCTCTGAATTCCGTGAGCAGTGTGCCTGCCGTACGGTCATAATCATATTCTCCGCCGGATACGATGAACTTTCTTCCTTCTGCTACCGCTTCAAGGAGCTTGTATCTGTCAATATTTCCGGCAATGCTTTCATCTATTTTGTATCTTTCACAGAATTGCGTCTTTGCTGTTGTACAAAGCCTTTCACAAAGCAATGCCGCCAGTTCTGTCGTGTCCAGTACGGCATCCTTTATCGCGCCTGTGAAGGCCAGATTTTCACCGGTGATCCTGTCATCGAATTTTGGCCAGAGCACTCCGGGCATATCCAGAAGTTCAAGCCCGAGACTTGTTGTGACCCACTGCCGGTTAACGGTAACACCAGGCCTGTTCTCGACTTTGGCCTTTTTCCCGCCGCCAAGCCTGTTTACCAGAGAAGATTTTCCTACGTTCGGGATCCCCAGTATCATGACTCGGATCTGTTTTCCCACCATCCCCCTTGATTCGTTTTTTTCAATTTTTTCCTTTAGTATTTTGCGTACACAGGGAACGATAGACTTTATTCCTTCACCGGTCACGGTGTCCGTCGCTATGGCGTACTGCCCCTCGGATCTGAGTTTTTCGACCCATTGTTCCGTCACGTTCGGATCTGCCATCGAAGATTTGGTGAGAAGGATCAGCTTGGGCTTTCCTGCGGTCAGTCTGTCTATCTCGGGGTTTTTTGAGCTTTTCGGGATACGGGCATCAAGCAGTTCAAAGACGATATCCACAAGTGAAAGACTTTCTGAGATGAGCCTCCTGGTTTTGGCCATGTGGCCCGGAAACCATTGAATAGTCTGAGATGGCATATGTGTCACCGCCTGTTTCTTATCTAGGATTCTGGAAAACTGTGAATTTATTGAACGGGAAAAGCCTTACCAGAGCCTTTCCGACTATGCATCTTTCGTCTATGAGACCGATGGCGTTCGTTCTGCTGTCTGCGGAATGATTCCGGTTGTCACCCATTACGAATACCTGCCCGTCGCCGACAGTGACGCTGAAAACTGTGTGGCCGTTGCTGTCCGTTGAGAGACCATACTGGGCAATGATGGTCGCTGATGCAGGGTCGAGGTATCTGTATGACTCAGCTATCGCCTCCCCATCCACAAAGAGGGTCCAGTCGGTAAAGTCTATTTTTACTGTCTGACCGGCCGTGGCAATGACCCTCTTAACGATAGGATCTGTATAGCTTTCTACGAAACTGCTGTTGGGATGCGCATAGGAAGCGTTGATCTTATGCACGACGACGATATCACCGGGCGTGGGGCTGTACATGAAATTACTTACAAGGAGATACTCTCCATTGTGAAGGGTCGGCTCCATGGACTGCCCGTTTACGATATTCAGCCGGGCAACAAAAGCAAAGACCAGCATGATGACAACAGTGACGAGCGCCAGCATCTCCACAAAATCGTGTATGCCTCCCAATATGACTTCAGAAGGCTTTCTTTTCTCCTTGGTTTCTGTTTTACCGGTCATGAGTACCTCCGCGAAAAGCTAAATTATCATATAATTATACCATATATCCAGCGATAGTTGTAGTTGGTTTTTGAAAATTCGTTATTTCACAGAAATCCTTCCGGAAACTATTTCTTTATAGTCAGCAAGATTTTTCCTCAGAAGGGTCGGGATGTCAAGCCCGTAGGGGCAACGCGACATACAGGCTCCGCAGTCTATGCATTCCTCTATTTGCCACATGGCCTCTTTCCACTCATCCGAAAGAAAATTCTCGGAGGGAGCTCTGCGGATGAGCTGTGACATGCGGGCACAGTCGTTGATCTTTATCCCCACAGTGCAGGGCGCACAGTAACCGCATCCCCTGCAGAAGTCACCCATCAGGGCCTTCCTGTCCTGGCCGATATATGCTTTTATCCCGTCAGTCATCACGGCATCTCTTTCAAAGAAAGAAAGCCACTGCCTGAGTTCTTCCTCCCGCTGGATGCCCCAGATGGGCAGCACCGGGTACTGGCTCAGAAACGCCATGCAGGCTTCGCTGTTTGTCAGCAGTCCTCCGCACAGACCCTTCATGGCTATAAAGCCCATATCTGCCTTCCTGCATGATTCCACCAGGCGGATGTCTCGCTCTGATGCGAGATAGGAGAAGGGGAACTGAAGGGTTTCGTAAAGGCCGCTTCCCACGATCTCCTCCGCTACACCTATGAGATGTGCCGTTATTCCTATATGCCTGATCTTTCCCTGAGCCTTGGCTTCTGATATGGCTTCGTACATACCGGTGCCGTCGCCCGGGCGGTAACATTGCTTCACGCAGTGGAACTGGTATATGTCGATGTATTCTGTGTCGAGATCTCTCAGAGATCTGTCAAGATCATGCCGGAACTGCTCCGGAGTGGAGGCCATGGTCTTTGATGCTATCACGATATCCTCTCTTGTGATGCCGATCTGTTTCATATAATCATGGCTGAAGGCATGCCCGATCTTCTGTTCGCTGTCGGAATATGCCCTTGCAGTGTCAAAGAAACGCATTCCTCCCGCATAGGCTTTCCTGAGAAGATCGACGGCTGTATCAAGGCTGACGCGCTGGATCGGAAGAGCGCCGAAAGCATTATGGGGTACAGTGATTCCTGTTTTCCCGAGCGTTAGCATATTCATAAGATGTGTCCTTCAGGCGGCGGACGCCTGTCCTTTCTGTTTTTCTAATGATACTCTCTTGCAAAAGCTTTTGCAAGGAAGCTTGCAGGCTGACCGGGCTTTTTTCGGAAAGGCGGATTTTTGATGAAAATGTATTTTGAAAAAAGTATTGCAATTTTCCTTTTACAGTGCTAAAATGACTTCCGTATGATGATCTTCCGGAACGCACCCTCTCAGGCGCACCGGATTTTCGAAAGGCCCGGACTCAGAAAGGCCGAAATCTATGAAAGGATGAGAGACATGCCAAACATTAAGTCTGCGAAAAAGCGTGTAAAAGTTATCTCCGTCAAGACTCTCCAGAACAAGATGTTCAAGTCGAACCTCAAGACTACTGTCAAGAAGTTCTACGCAGCAGTAGAGTCGGGCAACAAGGAAGAAGCTACAGCAGCGTACAAAGCAGCTGTTAAAAAAGTAGACCAGGCAGCGGCAAGGAACATTATTCACAAGAATAATGCGGCTCACAAAAAAAGCCAGTTTACCCTGCTTCTGAACAAGATGCACTGATTATTGAAAATGCAAAGATATACCCCGGATCATGCTCCGATCCGGGGCCTTCTTTTTTTGATTCCGGGGTTCAGTGCTTTCCTCCGATTATACTGGTGGGAAGCCTTGATATATTTTCCAGGCTCCTGCCGGTCCCCAGTGCAACACAGTCCATCGGGTTCTTCGGTATCCTGACCCTGATGCCGGTATAATAGCTGACCAGACGGTCGATGCCGCACAGCATGCTTCCTCCGCCGGTCATGACAATTCCGTTTGTGATTATATCATCTATAAGTTCGGGAGGGGTCCGCTCAATGACTGACTTTATAGCATCGATTATGGCCATGAGCGGCTCTTCCATCGCCGACGTGATCTCTCTTGAAGAAATGTTGACTTTTCTCGGAAGGCCTTCGATAAGGCAGCGCCCCGTAACCTGCAGGATCCGCTCCTGCTCCCTTGGCCACGCCTCTCCGATCTTAATCTTGATATATTCGGCCGTGGGATCTCCTATAAGAAGTCTGTGGGCATTTCGCATATATCTGACAATGGCCTCGTCGAATTTGTCCCCGGCAACCTTGATCGATTCTGACACGACGACTCCTCCGAGAGAAAGAACGGCAATGTCGGTTGTACCGCCGCCTATATCAATTACCATATGTCCGTTCGGGCCGGATATGTTGATCCCTGCGCCAATGGCTGCTGCCACGGGCTCCTCGATAAGGTATGTCCGCCTTGCGCCGGCATGTATTCCCGCATCTATCACAGCTCTTTCTGCGACCTCATCAATCCCGGAGGGAACGCAGATTACCACCCTCGGCTTGAAGAGAAGTGGACCGCAGGCCTTGCGCATGAAATACTGTATCATTTTCAACGTTACTTCATACTGGCTTATGACTCCGTCCCGGAGAGGCCTGATCGCGACTATGTTTCCAGAGGTCCTGCCTATCATTTCCCGGGCCTCACGGCCGACTTTGCATATCATGTCGGTGTTTTTATCCACAGCTACGACGGATGGTTCCTTTATTACGATTCCGCGGCCCTTGACATAAACAAGGACAGTAGCTGTCCCAAGGTCAATTCCGATATCCTTGCTCACAACAGGGCCTCCTTTCCCGAATCGTCAGAGTAAACGTGCGTCTGTTTATTATACAATAAAACAGAAGGCTTTGCAACTGTGTGGCACAACAAATACAGCACAAATACAGGAACCAAAAGGCTGCCTTGCGGCAGCCTGAAAAAATGTCCGAGAAAACAAGTCACTAGGAAAGAATGACTTTTTCCCAGAGCATTTCGTAATAGCTCCTTATCTCAGGATCTATGTCATGGAAATACTCGGTCTTCGGCATATTCTCTTCCGTCGGATAGAGGATCTCATCTTCATAGTATGAGTAATCCGGGTTTGTGAATACTGAAGTGTTGGGACTTGCGTAGCACAGATACTCAGCGTTAGCCAGCGCAACGTCAGGTTCAAGAAGGAAATTGATATACATCATGGCT
>JAFTCY010000074.1 GCA_017454465.1 Clostridia bacterium | reverse complement strand
TCATAGATTATCTCTCACAGTTCAGGGATGACGGGATATTCGCAGTCTATGAACTTCTCAAAAGGGGCGAAAGCATAGAAAAGCTTCACAGCATTACTATGATCACTTCATATTTCCTTGAGTCTCTGCGCAGGATAGCTGACATGGAAAACAGGCTTTCTGCCAGCAGGGACAGTGAAGAGGTGCTCAAAGAGGCAAAGAAACTGGGATTTTCAGACAAGTATATAGCCAAGCTCTGGGACAGAAAAGAGACCGAGATCTTTAATATGCGCCGTGAAAAGGGTATAATGCCGGTTTACCGCATGGTCGACACATGTCACACTAACGCATACATTCCTTACTTCTACTCAACGTATAACGGGGGCAGAAACGAGTCGGTAATTACCGATAAGAAGAGCATAATAGTTCTGGGTGCGGGCCCAATAAGGATCGGTCAGGGCATAGAATTCGACTACTCCACGGTACATGCGGTCCAGACCATCAGGCGTGCCGGCTATGAAGCGATAATAATCAATAACAACCCGGAAACGGTATCCACTGACTATACCACTGCTGACAAGCTGTATTTTGAGCCTCTCTGCCCTGAAGATGTTATGAACATCATATTGTACGAGAACCCAAGCGGTGTTATAGCTTCCCTTGGTGGACAGACGGCGATCAATCTGGCTGATCCTCTGATGGAAAGAGGAGCGAATATAATCGGAACCGACTGCGAAGCGATAGACCGGGCTGAGAACAGGGACCTGTTTGAGAAAGTGCTTCTTGATCTGGGAATACCGCAGCCTCCGGGAATGGCTGTGACCGATATAGAGAAAGGCGTGGAGGCAGCGAAGAAGGTCGGATATCCTGTGCTGGTCCGTCCCAGTTTTGTACTGGGTGGAAGGGCCATGGAGATCGTAGCGAACGAGGAGCAGCTTCGGCATTACCTGAAGACAGCAGTTGAAATCGATGCAGATAAACCGGTACTTGTTGACAAGTATATAATGGGCCGCGAGGTCGAAGTTGACGCCGTTTGCGACGGAAGAGACGTATTCGTGCCGGGAATCATGGAACTGGTCGAGAGGACGGGCATACATTCGGGTGACTCCATCAGTGTGTATCCCTCATTCACGATTTCAGACAAAGTAAGGGGAACGATCCTGTGGTATGCGAAGAAACTGGGAATCGGAATCGGGATTAAGGGCCTGTACAACATACAGTTTATAGTAGACAGAGATGACAACGTGTACATCATTGAAGTCAATCCCAGATCCTCGAGAACCGTTCCGTTCCTGTCAAAGTCTACAGGTTACAATCTCGCCGACATTGCTACAGAGGTCATACTGGGAAAATCACTCAAGGAGCAGGGAATATTCGATATATATCCGAAGGAGAAGGAACGTTATTACGTGAAAGTTCCTGTATTCTCATTCAATAAGATCAGGGGGCTTGATGCCTATCTGTCACCGGAGATGAAATCAACCGGCGAGGCGATCGGGTATGACGACAAGCTGAACAGAGCTCTCTACAAAGCACTGCAGGCTTCTGGAATGCACATGCAGAATTACGGAACGGTGTTTGTGACAATCGCGGACAAGGACAAGGAGGAGGCACTTCCGCTTATCAGGCGGTTTTACAACCTTGGATTCAATATTGTCGCAACAAAGGGCACGGCAGATTTCCTGAAGAGAAATTCTATAAGGACCCACGAATTGAAGAAACTCAGCGAAGGCAGTTCTGATATTCCTGACATTATCAGAAAGGGCGTCGTGGCTTACGCTATCAATACAAAGGACATAGGTTCCCAGAACCACAGAAACGACGGCGCCGAGATCCGTAAGTACTGCACAGAATATAACGTAACCATGTTTACATCCCTGGATACGGTAAAAGTGCTTCTCGACGTGCTTGAAGAGATCACGCAGAAGATCTCCACAATAGACGCATGACTTTTGACCGTTGCTGAATGTCTGAAAGGAGGAAAAACTGTGAATCAGAGGAACCTGATGGTGGCATCCAATGCCCGGATCGCAGACGGAATATACAGAATGTCTCTTATGGGCGACGTGAGCGATTTTAGGAATCCGGGTCAGTTCATGAACATAAATATCGACGGAAAGTATCTCAGAAGGCCGATTTCCGTGTATGATAAACGCGAGGGACTTGTTGAGATCATATATAAGATCGTGGGATCCGGAACCGGGCTTATGTCCGGATATCAGAAGGGCAGAATATTGGATGTGCTGTGCGGGCTGGGCAACGGTTTCGATACTTCTGCCTCAGGGGAAAGGCCGCTTGTAATCGGCGGGGGAGTTGGTGCGCCCCCTCTGTACTGGCTGGTAAGAAAACTTACAGGTGAGGGTAAAAAAGTAACCGTAATTCTTGGGTTCAACCGTAAGGATGATGTGATCCTGACTGAAGAATTCAGTGAACTGGTACAGGACCTGAGGATCAGCACGGCCGACGGTTCGTACGGTGAAAAGGGATTTGTGACCGCTCTGATGCCCGAAGGGTATACGTACTATTACGCCTGCGGTCCGGAGCCTATGCTGAGGGCTGTTCACGAGAAGGCTTCGTCAGAAGGACAGCTGAGTTTTGAGGCGAGGATGGGATGCGGATTCGGAGCCTGCATGGGGTGTTCCTGCCGTACTATAACTGGGTATAAAAGAATATGCAGGGAAGGCCCTGTGCTTACGAGCAGGGAGGTGCTGTGGAAATGACCAGAGTGGAACTGTGCGGGATCGAGATCGATAATCCCGTGATACCGGCCAGCGGAACCTTCGGATACGGATATGAGTTTGCGGACCTTTATGATATAAATATCCTGGGATCGTTTTCATTCAAGGGAACGACTCTTGAACCGCGATACGGCAATGAACTGCCAAGGATCGCCGAATCTGCCTCGGGTATGCTTAATTCCGTGGGTTTACAGAACCCGGGGGTCGACAGGGTGATCAGCGAAGAGTTGCCCAGGCTTTCGAAAGTCTTCAACAAAAAGGTCATGGCCAACGTCAGCGGGTTTTCGGTCGATGAATACTGTGAAGTGGTAAGAAGGCTGAATTCCGTAAGCCAGATCGGTTGGTATGAGATAAATATAAGCTGTCCGAATGTTCATGGCGGAGGCATGAGTTTCGGCACTGATCCGAAGCTTGCAGGCCAGGTTATTGGATCAGTCAGAAAAGTTTCCGCTAAGCCTGTTATAGCGAAGCTTTCTCCGAATGTCACAGACATAACCGAGATAGCAAAATCTGTCGAAGACGCAGGCGCAGACGGTATCAGCCTTATCAACACTCTTATGGGGATGCGGATCGATCTGAAAAGCAGAAAACCGGTCCTCGCTAATGTCACGGGAGGTCTCTCAGGACCTGCTGTATTTCCTGTCGCTCTGAGAATGGTGTATCAGGTCTCGGAATGCGTAAAGATCCCAATTAT
>JAFTCY010000073.1 GCA_017454465.1 Clostridia bacterium | reverse complement strand
CAGTATCACTGATCCGAAGCCTATCTTGCGCCTTAGGGGTATGCGTCTTGAGAAGAAATAAAGTGGCGCAAGCACAAGCGCGGCGGTGCCGCAGAAAATGAAGGGAGTGCCTTCAGGTCTTACCGTGTCAAACGCCCCGAAATATGATTTTGCAAGTATGTCCGCATAGTCGAACAGCAGCTTCGGAGTGTAGTCCGGAGTCGAAAAAGTGAGTTTTCCGAAAGAAAGAGAATAGTATGTGGGAAGGATTATTACGGCGGAAATGCCGAGGGCCAGGACCGATGCCCCCAAAATGATGCCGGTGGTCTTGAGAAAATGATGTTTCTTTCCCTCGGGGTTTCTTTCCTTCTTTGTCAGCATGAAGTATCTTGCGAAATACCACATGAGAACAAACAGGCACATCATGTACCCGATATAGAAATTCGAGATGACCGCATACGCAAGCACGATGGTGTACATTATGAACCTACCGCGGCGGATCAGCTCGTCCATTGCGTAGATAATGAGGGGGAGAGCGATCATGTTGTCGATCCACATGTGGTTGTGCTGCATCACGACTGCAAAGGAGCACAGCGCGTACATCGTGGAGAACATGACCATCTGGGAGAGCTTCATGTTTCTCGTCTTTCTCAGGAAGAAACCGAAAGCCATGCCGCAGCACCCCGTCTTAAGGAGAAGTATGAGCCTTACGGCTTCGGTCATGCTCTCTTTCGGGAACAGAGCGACGATCAGGGAAAAGGGACTGGAGAGATAGTAGGCGAAAATGCCCAGGAACTCTCCTCCCAGGTTTCTGTTGAATGAGTAGATGAAGGATTCACCGTCGAGAAGGATCCCGCGCAGTTTGTCCAGATAGTATACGTACTGGGCGTTCAGATCCAGAACGAGGACCGACTTGTCTCCGAAGGGCCAGACACCCAGTATGGCGTATATGAGGTACATGCTGAGAAAGGGCACCGCGAAGCAGAAAATAAGGGTCCTTCCCAGCTTCACATCTGCCCCCGCCTTTTTGTCGTCTGCCTTCAGCAGCCCGTCCCTGTTTCTCGTAAAGATGCCGGACAGCAGTCCCGGCCTGTTGCTTCCAAACATTCTAGCCTCCGTTTATTCAAACTTTTGCCCGTGCGGAGTCTTATGACCCGGCACCGTGAATACCGTAGCCGGCGTCAGAGTTCCTCCGCCGTCTGGATCTGTTCGGCAATGCTGTCTGTCCTGAGCCTTTTCGGTGTCCTCTTCAAAGGATCGTATCTGAATTTCCTGCAGCATTCGGAGGCGGATATGACCCCTTTCGCTGAGCAGAGCATAGTGTCCGGATCGCTCAGGGTCCTTGCTTCCTCGCAGTATTTGCAGAATCTCTCGATTTTTTCGTCTTTCAAAGCTGAAACCTCTCATACAATAATTCAGTATATTATATAACACAACTGTGATAAAAGCAACCTGAAGAGGTTCCATCTTTTCGATTTTTGGTGTATAATAAAGGCGAAAAACGATTTTTTAACGGATTTGGTCCGGTGAAAGGAGGACGCGGCATGCTTGAGATTAATGAAAACACGAAACTTGCCGATATCATGAAGGAATATCCCTGGATCGGAGACGAAGCCGTGAAGATGAGCGACAGGCTGAAGATCATAAACACGCCTCTCGGGAGGGCCGTGATCGCCCGAGCCAGGATCTCGGATATAAGCAGAAAGACCGGTTTTCCTCCTGAACTGATAATAGAAAAGATCAACGAAGTAATAAACGCTCACCTGAGCCGTGAATCCTCCAGGCTCTGAGGGAACCGTGTCATATCCGGCCTGGGCTATCCGGGATAAGGTTGCAGGAAGAGGCTGCGGGAGGTATAATCTTAAAAATACAAAAAAAGTACCGGGAGGATCAGATGAAGAGGATTGCTGCATGTATTCTGGGTATTCTCATCATGTGCGCTCCGTCTTCCGGAGCATTCGCAGAGGGGCTGGAGAATTTCACCCAGAGAGACGAATACACCGTCGGCGTGTTCAACGACGT
>JAFTCY010000009.1 GCA_017454465.1 Clostridia bacterium | reverse complement strand
TCCTCTTTCCTCAAGACCGTGTGCTCCCTTTTCCTTCCTGAAGCAGGGAGAATAGCTGGTCAGGGTGTAGGGAAGTTCGCTCTCAGGGATTATCTGGTCGATGAACTTGCCTATCATGGAGTGCTCGGATGTGCCGATAAGATACAGATCCTCTCCTTCGATCTTGTACATCATGGCTTCCATTTCGGCAAAGCTCATGACGCCGGTGACCACGTCGGACCTGATCATGAAGGGGGGAACCACATAGGTGAATCCTCTTCCGATCATGAAGTCCCTGGCGTAGGCGATGACGGAGGAGTGCAGGCGGGCGATATCGCCCATCAGGTAATAGAATCCGTTTCCGGCAACTCTTCTGGCGGAGTCAAGGTCGATCCCGTTGAACCTCTCCATTATGTCCGTGTGATAGGGAATATCAAAGTCGGGAACGACCGGATCCCCGAATTTCTGTATCTCGACGTTTTCCGAGTCGTCCTTGCCGATCGGAACGGAAGGGTCGATTATGTTGGGGATGACCAGCATGATCTTGCGGATCTTCTCGCTGAGTTCCTGCTCCAGTTTTTCACATTCGGCGAGCCTCTCGGACTGGCGGTTGACCTCAGCCTTTACCTTTTCGGCCTCTTCTCTCTCGCCTTTTGCCATGAGACCGCCTATCTGTTTGGACAGCTTGTTGCGGTTGCCCCTCAGCTGGTCGGCTTCCAGCATTACAGCCCGGTACTGGGCATCCAGACTGATTACCTCGTCCACCATGGGCAGTTTCTGGTCCTGGAATTTGTTCCTGATGTTCTGTTTTACGATCTCGGGGTTTTCTCTCAGAAATTTGATGTCAAGCATAAAAGACCTCACTGAAAATACATAAAAATACCGCTCAGAAAGGGAAAATGGGACGGTTTTTTCCGTGGTGCCACCCAAATTCACCGCAAGCGGTCTCATTGTCGCGCTGTAAAGGGCGCGGGCCTCATGACTCGGAAAGCGGAAGCGTTTCACCGGCGTCGGGATCCCATCATCCCCGGCTCTCTGAAGGTCGGGCGGAAACGGATATTTTTCGTCAAAGCCATGTTTTCTGTACGAGGTGAAGTTTAGCAGAAATTCGGGATAAAATCAAGAGTTATCACCGAATCCGGCGGGATTTTTGCGGGTATTCCTGGAAAAACGGCGGGGTTTTCCGCAATATACCGGTTTCAGGACCTGTTAACGCGGAAAAGTTGGGCAAAAGTCGGTGAATTGTTTCTTGCAGACGGCCGGCATTTGTGGTATACTACTATCCGTGAAAATTTGGGCCTTACCAAAATACGACACAAAGAGTCGGCAGTGCCGGCAGAATGGAGATAATATGACATACAACAAGAAATCAGTTGAAGACATTGATGTCAGAGGCAAAAAAGTACTTGTAAGATGCGACTTCAATGTGCCTCTCAAGGACGGCGTGATCACTGACGAAAACAGGATCACAGGCGCGCTCCCCACGATCAAGTATCTGATCGACCATGAAGCGAAAGTTATTCTCTGCTCACACCTCGGAAGACCGAAGGGCGAGTTCAACATGAAATACTCACTGGCTCCCGTAGCCAAGAGACTTTCCGAGAGACTCGGAAAAGAAGTGCCTCTGGCTGCTGACGTCGTAGGAGAAGACGCGCAGGCCAAGGCTGCCGCTCTGAAGAACGGCGACGTGATGCTGCTTGAGAACGTCCGTTTCCATGCTGAAGAAGAAAAGAACGACCCCGAGTTCTCAAAGAAACTCGCTTCCCTGGCCGAGATATTCGTGAACGACGCTTTCGGCACCGCCCACAGGGCTCACAGCTCAACAGCCGGCGTGGCAGATTACCTTCCCGCAGTCTGCGGCTACCTGATCCAGAAAGAGATCTCCGTAATGGGCAAGGCTCTTGAAGACCCGGTAAGACCTTTCGTGGCGATTCTCGGCGGAGCCAAAGTCTCTGACAAGATCGGCGTCATCAACAACCTTATCGACAAAGTCGACATGCTCATCATCGGCGGCGGTATGGCATATACCTTCTTCCGGGCCCTTGGCAGTTCTATCGGCACATCGATCTGTGAGAACGACAAGATCGATCTGGCGAAGAGCCTCATCGAAAAGGCGCATGAAAAAGGCGTGAGCTTCCTGCTTCCCGTTGACAACATCATCGGACGTGAATATAAGGAAGACACCACATTCATGAGAATATACTCCGATTCCATTCCGGACGGATGGATGGGTCTGGATATCGGTGAAAAGACCCAGGAACTGTTCGCCAAATCCCTTATCGGCGCGGGCACGATAGTCTGGAACGGTCCTATGGGCGTATCCGAATGGGAGAACTTCGCAGGCGGCACACGCACAGTGGCGAAGGCGGTTGCCGAATCCGGCGCGATCTCCATTATCGGCGGCGGCGACTCCGCAGCGGCAGTCGAGCAGCTGGGATTTGCTGACAAGATGACCCATGTTTCCACCGGCGGCGGAGCTTCACTTGAGTTCCTTGAAGGAAGAGAGCTTCCCGGAATCGCATGCCTCCTGGACAAATAAGGCGGGGAGACGGCGGATATGAAAAAAACAGCACGCAGAGTAGTTATAGCCGGCAACTGGAAGATGAATATGACTCCCAGCGCCGCAAAAGCAGCTATCGAAGCAACAGCAGCTCTCGTCAAGGGCAAGGACGGATGCGATGTAGTCCTTTGCGTTCCCTTTATTGACGTTGCGACCGCAGTTGAAGCGGCAAAGGGCACCAACGTGAAGATCGGCGCCCAGAACGTTCACTTCGAGAAAAAGGGAGCTTTTACAGGTGAGATCTCGGCTGATATGCTCGTTGAGGCAGGCGTTGAGTATGTCATCGTGGGCCACTCCGAAAGAAGACAGTACTTCGGCGAGACCGATGAAACGGTGAACAAGAGAACACGCGCTGGTCTTGACGCTGGACTGAAGGTCATAATGTGCCTCGGTGAGGTCCTTGCCGAGAGACAGGCCGGCATCACGGAAGAGATCGTTTCCATGCAGACCAAGCTCGATCTCGCCGGGATCCCTGAAGAACAGCTGAAGAACCTTATCATAGCATACGAGCCCGTATGGGCTATCGGCACGGGACTGACCGCCACCCCCGACCAGGCTGAGGAAGTCTGCTGCCTCATAAGAAAGGTAGTGGCCGGCCTGTACAGCGAGGCTGCGGCAGAGGCTCTGACGATCCAGTACGGCGGTTCCATGAACGACGGCAACGCTGCGGAACTGCTGGCGAAAGTGGACGTTGACGGTGGTCTCATCGGAGGAGCGTCTCTCGTCCCTGAAAAGTTCGCGAAGATAGTGGAAGCCGCCCAGGCATAAGGAAAAGTACATGAAACAACAAAGACCGGTGTGTAAAAACTCCGGTCTTTTTCCTTGCACCCGCCACAAAGCATAAAAATAATACAAAGTATAAAAAACATATTTACTTTGGAAATAATACATGATATAATAACAACGTGACAAGACGCATTAATGTGAAGGGGGGTACCCATTATGACCGAAGATCTCAAAAACGCGCAGGATACATCCTGCCCCTGTGACGGCTCATGCCCTATCGGAAAAGCTCTTTCCGCCGTTGGGGGCAAGTGGAAACCGCGGATCATCTGTACCCTCTACGTCGACGGCACCCAGCGGTACAACGATCTTTTAAGAAAGACATCCGGCATCACAAGCGCCATGCTTGCCGCGTCCCTGAAGGAGCTTGAGGCAGACGGCGTAATACTGAGAAATCAGTACGCCGAAATCCCTCCCAGGGTCGAATACTCGCTTACGGAGCACGGCAGGGAGCTTTGGCCCATACTTCACAGACTTGCCCACTGGGCAAAGGGCGAACCCCTAGACGGAGATGAATGAGTCCTGGAACAAAAAACAAGATACAATACATATGGAGGAACGATCATGGCAAAGGTTACAAAGGAAATGATGATAGGCGAACTTCTTCAGATAGACGCAGACGCGGTCGCGCCTGTCCTGTTCGATATAGGAATGCACTGCCTCGGCTGCCCGGCATCACAGATGGAGACCATCGAAGAGGCCGCGGAAGTCCACGGTATCGACGCGGACGAGCTGGTCAGGGTGCTCAATGAAAAACTCGAAGAAGCATCCGCTGAATAACAACGGCGCATGCGGCAGTCCGTCTGCCGGTGGCGCGGAAGGCCGGAGGGTATCGGAGGACAGTGAACTGATCTTTGAGCCTTTCTCACTGGACGCGCTGAAGAAGGTCATGCCGTATATTAAGGCCAATTCCTCGCTTTGCAGCGACATTTCAGCCGGCTATCTGTATATGTGGAATGAAGGTGCTGATATAGGTTTCTGCGTCCGGAACCGCACTTTCACAGTGCGGCAGAAGATCGGAGAGCAGCCGGCTTTCAGTTATCCCATCGGCGAAGATCCGGACGGGATGATCGCCGGACTTGAGGAGTACGCGTATAAGAACCATCTGCCGCTGCGCTTTTATGCGGTAGATGAGGAAAGGCTTGCAGCCCTGCAGAACGACCCGCGGCTTCAGCCTTCGATGCAAGCTTTTGACCGCCGCTGGAGCGATTATATCTATCCTTTCGGGGACGCGCTGAACTTCAGGGGGAACAAATACAGCGGACAGCGGAACCATATCAACAAATTCAGGAGTCTGTACGGCGAGCCGGTGCTGCGCCCGCTGGGACGGGATGACCGCGGCATAGTTGCCGGAATGATGGCGGAATTCGCAAGGGAGCATTCCCATACGAACGCTCTCGAGCGGACAGAGCGGGAAATGACCCTTAAGCTTTTTGACGCCTGCGGGGAACTTGGGCTTTACGCAGCCGGACTCTTTGTTGAGGACAGGCTGGCGGCATTCAGCATCGGAGAGATTACGGGCGATATGCTGATGATCCATGTGGAAAAGGCCCTTATGCGCTACGAGGGGATATATCCGGCCATGTATTCATACTTTGTAAGGTGGGTATCGGGTCAGATGGATCATCCCCTGAAATATGTCAACCGTGAAGATGACTCGGGGGATCCCGGACTGCGTATGTCAAAGATGCAGTATCATCCTGCGCGCATAGTGAACAAGTATCTTGTCCATGTCAAATCCCCCGCGCTGAAGATGGAACCGGTATTTTCGATATCAAACGGTGATATCGTCCTGACAGAGATAAGGGAAAGCGACAAAGAGGCATATCTTAAACTGAACACTGACATCGTGAACAACAGATACTGGGGCTATGACTACCGTGAGGATATCACCATAACCGGTCCGGTCGATGAAAACACGTTTTATGACTCCGTGATGTATGACATGAGAGCCGGTGATTCCGTGAACTTCGCGGTGAGGCTTTCAGAGTCCGGTGAAATGATCGGAGAAGCGATCCTGTGGAATTTCGCGTCAGACGGGACAGCGGAACTCGGCTGCAGGATCATGCCGGAATATCATGGAAAAGGGTACGGCAGGTCCGCTTTCAGGGCTGCCTACGAAACGGGAGCTGATCTGCTGGGCCTCGCGGTGAGGGCAAGATGCTTCCGTGAAAACGAGGCGTCACGCCAGATGATCACCGGATCCGGCTTCGTCCTTACCCGCGAGGACGCGGAATGTTTGTATTTCGAGCCTGCAGAAGGCCGGCATACTGAACGTCCGTCCTGGCGGTAAATGAAATGATATGGAGACTGATATGAAAAAACTGACGATATTCTATCTTGAACACTGTCCCTATTGCAGAAACGCGAAAAAGGCTCTGGGGGAACTGCTGGATGAAGACCCGGATCTCCGGAACGCGAAGATCGACTGGATCGAAGAGAGCAGGTCTCCTGAGATAGCCGACAGATATGATTATTACAGGGTGCCAAGCATCTTTGCAGGCAGTGAAAAGCTTTTTGAGTGCGAACCGGGTTATGATTTCGATACCATAAAGCAGCATTTCCGCGAGGCTTTAAAAAAGGGTCTGGAATAGCAGAAAATGAAAAACCGGGGTCGCATGATCCCGGTATAGTATTATCCGTTATTCATTTCTGGGGTTCGTAGAAGGTCTGGACAGGCCCGGTGTCATTCATGAGAAGCTCCGGGTTCCTGAATTTGAACAGCAAAAGGAACGTGTCGTACAGGTCCCCTGCACACCCGCCGATGTGGACGGCCAGAAGAGTCCATGCCAGAAACCTGAGCCACGGATCCGTCAGCACAGCGGAAAGTATTCCGAAAACTATGCTGAAGACGACAAAGGGAGCGAGAAGGGAGATCAGCGCGGTCGCCCTGTACACATATATGTCCGGTACGCCGCAGAAGGCCACAAGCCCGGTAAAACCGAATTTCAGTTTTCTGCCGGTCAGTGCCTTATACGCTGCCCCGTGGGTCAGTTCATGAAGGACTATATAAATGATATAGGAGACCAGAAAGCCGATGAGACCCGGAAGTATGTACGGGTTGCTCATGACTGTCTCTCTTGTGAACGGTCTTATTACTATGAACGCCACAGCTATGATCGCCGCTGTGGGGATCATGCCGAGAAGGTTGAGCTTCAGCGCGAATCCCGACTCTTTTGCGTCTATCTCCTTCGTTTTTACATACCCTGCCGGCAGGACCGGCTCAAACGTCTTCATTGCTTTTTATCCTCATCCGGTGACTTATTCGCGGCTCTGTTCCTCCTTGCCCTCTTTTCCCACAGTTCGATAAGCTTGACTACCAGCGGACTCAGGACTATGTTGGTGAGGAGTTCGAACAGGAAGTTTCCTCCTATCAGGCCAAGGAAGATGTATGCCGTCACGTCAGTGAATTCAGTGCCCATCCAGGTCTTGAGGGTGTCAAGGAAGAACACGTAGCAGCCGATGACGAACACTCCCGTATTGACGAGAGGGCACACGACAGCTGCCAGGATCACAGCAAGAAGGCGGTTTTTCTTTTCAAAAAGCCTGTATACCAAACCGGCGGCCAGCCCGCAGAGAATGCCTTTCAGCAGAACCGTCAGTAATGTTCCGGGTACTGATACCTGCATGAACGCCGCAGCGTCTCCGTTGAGGAGAACAACAGCGCCGAAAACCAGGCCGAGCCATGTGCTTATGCCGGTACCGCACGTTGCCGCGCCGATAACTATGGGGATGAGTACCAGTGAGACCTGGAAAGGTCCGAACCTTACGAATGTTCCGAGGAGCTGGAGTATGATCACAAGAGCCGTGAGGATGGCCCCCAGTACCAGCTTCTGAACGTTAGCTTTATTGCTTTTTATCTGCAGACTCATTTTGTTGCCTCCGGGGATGCGCTGTATTTTTGCCACATTATATCATCAGTGGGTTTTTAAATCAACTGTCTAAAGTGTATGAATGTTGCTTCCCGAGATTGCAACAGATGCATCTTTGTGTTAGAATTCATCTAAGAAAAATGAACGGAGGCCAAAATGTACAAAGTTTATGTTCCGGTTATGATCAGGGATGATTTCCCCGCTGAAGAGACTTTCCGCGAGATCAGAAGATCCGGTTGCGACGGAGTGTTTCTCTCATCCGGGAGGCACTGGAAAGAAACGCCTGAAGGGCGGAGGATAGACGGAAAAAGATACGCAGATCTGTTCAGGCAGGAAGTGAAAAGGTACAGGGATGCCGGATACACGGCAGGCATATGGCTCGGCGAGACCATGGGCCACGGCGGAGAAGACCGCGCCCACAGGTATGCTTACCAGCCTTTTGTGAGCCTGAAAGACGAATGCACCTGCGGCTTCTGCTGCGCCGATGAGAGATTCAGGCATGACGTATGCGAATGGGCTGCCACCGCGGCTGAAGCGGGAGCGGAGATCATACTGCTGGACGACGACTGGCGGATGCATTCCCACGGGATGGATTTCAACGCGGGATGCCTGTGCCCCTCCCATGTGAAAAGGTTCTGCGAAGCGGTCGGAGAGGATCTGTCCGCGGAGGAAATAAAAAAGAAGGTATTCACCGGCGGCGGAAGCCGGTACCGTGACGCCTGGACCGAGCTTATTGGATCGGACATGCTCAGACTGGCCCGGGAGATCAGGGAGACCGTTGACAAGATCGACCCGGAGATCCGCATCGGGCTGTGTGTCGCTCCTTCTGTCATAGACATGGACGGGGCGGGGATAATCGCCCTTTGCGACGCGCTCGCCGGAGGCACAAGGCCTTTTGTCCGTCTCATCGGAGCTCCGTACTGGGCGAAGAACGGCGCGGATCTCGCCGCCGTTATAACATCCGAAAGGATGACCGCCAAATGGCTTGAAGACTGGAAAGACAGGACCGGCGCGGAAGTGCTCTTTGAAGGCGATGTTTTCCCGAGACCCAGGTTCGCCTGCTCCGCCGCGTATCTTGAGGCGGCTGACCAGGCAGCAAGGGCGGACGGTCATTTCACCGGCATACTGAAATACATGATGGACTATGGTTCCTCTCCGAGGTACGAGCACGGATACATAGACAAGCATGTGAAAAACAGAAGGATCTCATCACAGATCGAAAAAATGTTCCGGGGAAAGCGGAATACAGGTTTCAGACCTTTTGAGTACCATGATATTTTCAGAAATCTCGAGCTTCCTTCGGATTACCTGAAGGGAGATGCCAAGGCTTATGACTATTTCAGAGGCCTTACGCCGAGATACCTTACAGGGGCGTCGGCGCCTGTCTCCTTTGATTCCGGAGTGCCTGTCGTGTTCGGCGAGAACGCCAAATACGTGAAGGAGACGGATATCGAAAAGGGAGCCGTGATCGACGCGGAGGCGGCAAGGATCCTTAGCGGCCGCGGCTTTGACGTGGGTGTCACCGTGGAGAACGCCGTTTCAAGAGACGGCGTGATGTATGCCGACATCGGCGGAGGCGGAGAATATCACCGGATATACAGGGACAAGACCATCTGCCAGGGAGGCACTTTCGCGACACTCAGTCTGTCCGGGAAGGCGGAGGTCCTGAGCGAGTTCGAAGACGGGAGACCGTCGGCCGTAAGATATGAGAACGGCCGCGGCCAGAGGTTCGTCATATACTCCATAGTGGCGAATTCCGTGGATCAGTCCACATTCTTCCGCTCGTATCTCAGGCAGAGGGAGATGAGAGACATATACAGGTGGATAAGCGGCGAAGAGCTGCCCGTGAGCATGACAGGCCACCCGGATGTCCTTGTCATATGCGGGGAAGACGGAAATGAGACCGCTGCGGGATTCTGGAATCTGTTCCCGGACTCCATCGACAGACCAGTGGTGAAACTGGGGTTCGTCCCGGGATCGGTCAGGTTCATCGGATGCAGCGGACGGGTCAGGGGAAAAGAGGTAATACTCGACGAGATGGCTCCGTTCAGCTTCGCGGGACTCGTCATTAAGAGATGAGTCCTCTGACGCGGAAAAGATTTTTCCCGGGGTGTGGACAAGTATCCCCGGGTAAGGTATAATTCATTCGTACAATCATATTGAAGAAAGGAAAGAAAAATGGCAGTAACAGAATTAACAACAAAGAACTTCCATGAGGAAGCGGAGCTTTCCGATAAGCCGGTGCTCATCGATTTCTGGGCCACATGGTGCGGTCCATGCAGGATGCTTTCACCCCTGGTCGACGAGATAGCGAAAGAAAGAGATGACATAAAAGTGTGTAAGGTGAATGTCGATGACCAGGGAGAACTGGCGGCGCAGTTCGGCATCCAGGCGATCCCCACTCTTATAGTCATGAAGAACGGAGAAGTGGCAAACAGATCCATGGGTTACATACCCAAAGAAGAGATCTTGGAATTATTCTGAAAACATGAGCCTACCGGCAGCGGTAGGCTCGCTTTAAAACAGAGGAAGATATGAGAAAATTTCTTATACTTGACGGAAACAGTCTGGTGAACCGGGCTTTCTACGGCATCAGGCCTCTGAGCACGAGGGAAGGGCTTCCCACCAATGCGGTCTATGGCTTCCTGACCATAATCAAGAAGCACCTTGACGCCCTGAAACCGGATTTCTGCGCCTGCGCATTTGACGTGCACGCCAAGACATTCCGCCATGAATACTTTCCGGACTACAAGGGGACGAGAAAGGGGATGCCTGACGAGCTCAGGGCTCAGATGCCCTATGCCAAGGAAGCGGTGAGATCTCTGGGGTTCAGGATCCTGGAGTGCCCCGGGTACGAGGCTGACGACATAATCGGCACATGCGCCAGACTCGGGGATGAAGGCGGAGACATACAGACATACATAGTGACCGGAGACCGCGACTCCCTGCAGCTCATAACTGACCGAACCACGGTGATCCTCGCGAAAAACAAGGAAGACGTGTACTATACGCCGGAGAATTTCGAAAAGGATTACGGTGTGACACCGGCTCAGTATATCGATGTAAAGGCTTTGATGGGAGACTCCTCGGACAATATTCCCGGCGTTGCCGGGATCGGGGAAAAGACCGCGTTCAGGCTGATCTCGGAGGCAGGCAGCCTTGATGCGCTGTACAGCGACACAGAGCGTTACGGCGGCACGAAGGGAACGATCGAAAAACTCAACAGCGGAAAAGAGTCAGCCTTCTCATCAAGATACCTTGCCACGATAGTCAAGAATGTACCGTGCTGTGAACCGGATGATATCTTTGCGGCCCGGGAACCGGACGCGGAAGCGTTCACGGAACTGTGCAGGAAGCTTGAATTTGCGGGGATGCCGCTCAGATTCGGCCTTGCAACAGAAAAGCAGGAGATCCGTCAGACACGGGCGGAGGAAGCCGAAAGAAAAGAGATCTCTGGCAGTCAGCTCTCTGAATTCAGGTCCGGCAGCAGGCCGGTGGCTGTTTTTCTGAGCGAAGGGGGGCTGGAATTCACCGGGGACGAAAGAACCGTGTATTCATGCGCCGGTCCGGATGAAGAGGAGCTCAGATCTTTCATACGCAATAACAGGATCGTGTGCCACGATCTGAAAAGCCTTCTCAGAAAGCTGGGAATGGGCCATGAAAAGCCTCTGTGCGAGTATGACACCATGCTGGCGTGTTATCTCCTCAACCCCGGAGACGGAAGGTATCCCCTGGAGAACTGCGCGAGGCTCTATTCGGACCCGGGTCTTTCGGGTGCGTGCTGCGTGTATTCGGTCTGGAAAAAGACCGAGGGCATGCTCCGCGAAAGAAACATGACGGATCTGATGAGGAACATCGAGATCCCTCTCGCCTATGTGCTGGCGGGCATGGAGCAGACCGGGTTTAAGATCGACAGTGAAGGTATAAGGAAATATGCCCACGAGCTTCAGCTGAACGAAGAAGCCATGGCTTCCGCCATATATATGCAGGCAGGCCATGAGTTCAACATAAATTCCCCGAAGCAGCTGGGAGAAGTTCTGTTTACCGAAATGGGGCTTCCGGCCGGGAAAAAGACGAAGACCGGTTATTCCACAGACGCCGAGACCCTTGAGTCTCTGCGCGCGGGGCATCAGATAGTGGATGACATTCTTCAATACCGGCAGATCGCCAAGCTCAGGGGCACATACGGAGAGAACCTTGCCGCCACCGCGGACAGCAGGGGAAGGATACATACCAGATTCAACCAGACCGGGACGGCTACCGGAAGGCTGGCGTCGAGCGAACCCAATCTCCAGAACATACCCGTCCGGGGAGAACTGGGCAGGGAACTCCGCAAATACTTTGTGGCAGACGAAGGAAAGGTCCTTATAGATGCCGATTATTCCCAGATAGAGCTCAGGATCCTGGCATCAATGGCTGATGACGAAAACATGATAAACGCTTTCATCGGCGGCGAGGACATCCACGCGTCGGTGGCTTCCCAGGTCTTCGGAGTACCGATCGACAGAGTGACCCCGGACCTCAGGCGGAGAGCCAAGGCGGTGAATTTCGGCATAGTCTACGGCATAGGGGAGTTTTCACTGGCAAAAGATCTGGGGATCTCAAGATGGCAGGCCAAGGAGTATATCGAGAATTATCTCAGCACCTACAGCGGTGTCAATGACTACCTTGAGATGACAGTTGCAAAAGCCAGGGAAGACGGATATACATCCACTCTTTTCGGAAGAAGAAGGTACATTCCCGAGCTGAAGGCGAAGAACCGGAACCTGGAAGCGTTCGGCGAGCGGGTGGCCATGAACAGCCCCATACAGGGCACGGCGGCCGATGTGATCAAGATCGCGATGATAAACGTTGAAAAGGCTCTTGCCGAAGCCGGGCTCGACGCAGTCCTCATCATGCAGGTGCATGACGAACTGATCGTCGAGGCGGACGAGGGGTGTGCAGAGGAAGCTGAAAAGATCCTGGTCAGGGAAATGCAGAACGCGGTGTCCCTTGCGGTACCGCTGACAGCGGATTCCGGAGTAGGGAAGACCTGGTACGAGGCCAAATAGCGTCCCGGAGGTCAGCTTACGGAAAGCGGCAACGGATCCGTCATGAACACAACAAAAAACAGGGTAGGCATTACGTAATGCCTACCCGATTTTTTGAAATCTGATACGGGTGCCGGGGTTCAGCTGCTTTTCGGTGAGAACTCGGCGATCATGTCCAGCTTCTGTTTTGAAGCGTAATACGCGTCCGACATATCCCGGGCAGCCGTGGCCGCGGTCTCAAGATCGCACAGTACCCTGAACCTCATATAAAACGGCAGCTGCTCGTTGTCAGCGAGATTTCTGAGCGCTCTCAGCGAATCGGGATATTCTTCCTCGAGCATCTGGTCCACCGCCTTTATATGGGTGAGGTGGAAGCCGGAGACCGGACAGAATCTGGAGATCTCATCGCCGCTTCTGACGAGCTTCAGGTTTATGAAGTATGAAACGATATCCGACGGAACTTCAGGCCCGCATGCGGATATGTCAGTCATTTTATCGGTTATATCATCGCTGCAGACCGTTCTGAAGAGCTCAGCATAGTATTCTATGGCCTTTCTGAAACTGTTGCCGCAGTATTCCGTGCGGGAACCGATCTGCTCCGCCTCGGCCAGTTTTGAGACCGCATCGGTGATGTTCATTCTGCCGGCGAGCCTGACCGATGTTCTCAGTACAGCCCTGGCGTATATGAAAAGCATCTCATCATCAAGGCTCTCCTCAGGGCAGGAGGACAGGATCCTTATGCAGGAATCATAGTTACCTGTGTAAAAGTCTTTTTTCAGCCTGGAAATGACCAGCTGCTTTTCATACATGTTTTCCTCTTCAGGCGTTGAGGCAAAAAAGTATCCTGCAGGTGTGTCAAGGATTTCGGAGATATGAGCGATAGTTGAAGCGGACGGAAATTCCCGTCCGCTTTCGATCATGCTTACCATATTTCTCGTTATCCTGTCACCTGCGAGCTGTTTCTGGGTCAGACCCTTCTCATTCCGGATCTTTCTGACCCTTTCGCCCAGCCTTGTACAGGGCTCACTCTTCATTGCTGTTTTCCCTGTTGGTCAGAGAGTTGAAAAGAGCATCGGTCTCATTCAGCTTCTTTTCGATTTCTTCAGCGGAATTCCTGCGGAAGAAGGAAAGCTTTTCATTCATCTCATCCCGTCCGCCGGAGATCTTTGAGATCAGAGCCTGGAGCTCGAACTTCATATTATCAACGAACATGTTGAGCTCGTTGATGCAGTTCTCAGCGTCAGCATGTATGCCGCTCTTCAGAGTATCGGCTGCGTCAGAGGTTATCTCGTGCATCCTGTTTACAAGAGCTTCAGCTTCGCTCTTGGCTTTTTCTCTGTTCTTGGCGGATTCTTCAGCTATTTCATCCGTGATCCGTTTCGCCTCATCCTTTGCGGCGCTGACGATCTCATCGGCGTTTCTGTTGGCTTTGATGAGTATGTCGCCGATCTGCGAACTGATCTTGTCATACATCATCTGTTTGTATTCTTTGGAATCGTGATCTTCGTGATCTTCGGCTTTTTCCTCTTCTGCAGGCATTTCTCTTGTAGCTGCCTCTTCGGCCGGAGCTTCCTCAGCAGACGCTTCCTCAGCAGGCGTCTCTTCCGCGGGTGCTTCCTCAGCGGGTGTCTCTTCTGCAGGCGCTTCTCCGCAGCATGCATCGCAGGCAGGCGCCTCTTCAGCATATGTCTCTCCGGCAGGTTCCTCGCCGTCCTGCGCCTCAGGCTGGATCTCACTGGCAGTTTCAGGGGCTTCTTCAGTCTGTTTTGACGCGTTCAGCCGTTCGATCTCGTCGTTCAGGCTGACTATTATCCCGTCCTTTTCATTGGCGAGATCCGTGAGCTCTGCTATCTTTGCTGTGAGCTCTTCCAGTGAAGGACCTTCCTGCACCGGCGGATTGCTTACATTGTTTTCGAGTTCCGCGACCTTCTCCTCGAGTTCCGCGATGCGGTCTTTAGCCTGACCCAGCTCGATGTCCTTTCCGGAAAGAAGGATCCCGATCTCTTTTGCCGAGTTTTCGGATTCTTCCGCTTTCCGTTTGGCTTCCTCGAGTATGCCGGAAGCTTCTTCTTTCTCCCTGAGCAGGGCTTCCTTTTCCGCCTTGAGGTTGCTGATTGTCGCGGAGGCTTTTGCCAGATCCGCTTTAAGGCCTTCGATCTGCGTGGAATACTTGATATCCGTCTCTTTTATGTAATTGTTAACGTCATCACGGTTGAATCCTCCGATCTGACTTCTGAACAGTGTGCCGCTGTTGGCCATATTAAGCCCTCCTTGTTTGTTTTTTTGAGGAGTTTGTTGCATTCTTCAACAAATACAATGATAACATATGTAAAGGGCAAAATCAACAACGAAATCGCTGAATCGTAGAAGTTTGGACCGCCCGGCGATATTTTTGGTCCGATGGATGTCCTTTTGAGCGCTGTTGCTGTGGACTGACAAACCAAAATGTGATATAATCAGAAAAGCTGATTACAAGTTTTGGAGATTGTTATATGGATTACAAATATCTGTCAGAGCTGCTTTTTCCCGATGTAACGCTCACCCGGGAGGAGATCGAGGCGAGATACCCGAGAAGACAGCTGCCCGAAGGCGCAAAAGTCACGAGGATAGCTCCCAGCCCGACGGGGTTCGTGCATCTGGGGACACTGTTCCCGGCGACTGTGTGCGAAAGGCTGGCTCACCAGTCGAACGGCGTTTTCTTCCTGAGGATCGAGGATACGGATTCAAAAAGGGAAGTTGAAGGCGCTGCAGAGGGAATGATCAGGACCACCTCGAAGTTCGGTATAGATTTTGATGAAGGCGCTGCCCTTGACGATGACGGAAATATAATCGACAGGGGCGATTACGGCCCGTACCGGCAGAGCAGAAGACGGGAGATATATCACGTCTACGCCAAATGGATGGTCGCCCAGGGAAAGGCATATCCGGTATTCTCGACGGAAGAGGAGCTGAACGCCCTGAGAGAGACTGATAAAAAGGCCGAAGTGAAGTCAAGGGAGTGGACTCCCGAGACCGAGGCGGAGCAGAAGGCCGAGATGCTGAAGATGAGGGAGTTCACCATTGAGGATGTCAAGAGACATCTTGAGAACGGTGACAGGTTCGTGCTCAGGCTTCTGGCCGGAGGCGACCCCGAAAAGAAGATAAGGATCACCGACCTCATAAAGGGCAATCTGGAGATCCCGGAGAACGACAAGGATGAGGTCCTTCTGAAGAGCGACGGCATTCCCACCTATCATTTCGCCCACGCCATAGACGACTATCTCATGGGGACGACCCATGTGGTAAGGGGCGAGGAGTGGCTGCCCAGCCTTTCAAGGCATATAATGCTCTTCGATTATCTCGGATTCAAGCTCCCGAAATACATGCACATCGCCCAGATCATGCGGCTCGATGAGAACGGCAACAAGAAAAAGCTCTCCAAGCGGGATATGGGCGCCAATGTGGAGGATTACAGGAGGATGGGTTATTCCAACGAGTGCGTCATGGAATACGTGATGACGCTTCTGAATTCCAATTTCGAGGAATGGCGAGCCCAGAATCCCGACAGGGACATAAAGGAGTTCCCGTTCTCCATAAAGAAGATGAGTACATCGGGATGTCTGCTGGATTTCAACAAGCTGAATGATGTCTCAAAGAACATACTCTCGAGAATGACCACGGATGAGATATATGACACAGTGAACGAGTGGGCGAAGGAATTTGACCCGGAGTTCAGTGCGCTGCTTGAATCTGACCCAGGATACGCAAAGAAGATCTTTTCCATCGGAAGGGGCGGGAAGAAACCCAGGAAGGATTTCACCACGCTGGCCGATGTAAAGCCCTTCGTAAGCTTCTTCTATGACGGGCTGTTCAGGATAGAGGACGGGCTTCCCGAAAGCTGCCACGCTGAGGATACTGAAAAGATCCTCGGGGCGTTCCTTGAGTCATACGATCCGTCCGACGACAACGAAGCCTGGTTCGGCAAAGTCAAGGATATCGGAGAGAGACTCGGCTACACCTCCGACATGAAGGCATACCGGGCAGACCCGTCGCAGTACCGAGGCAGCATAGGTGACGTCACGTCGTT